>JBDSTO010000159.1:0-47386 GCA_039928255.1 Aestuariivirga sp.
TGGATTGCGTTTTTGATCGTTTCAAAACCCTGCATCTTGAACAGGGAAAGGTGGTCGAGTTCTGCTGAGCCGCCGAAGATATGAATATGGCTTTCATTGATGCCGGGCATGACGGTGCGGCCTTGCGCATCAAAGTGCCTGGTCTTTGATCCGGCCAATTTGCTGATCTCGTTCCATATGCCTGCAGCGAGAATGCGCCCGTCTTTAATCGCAACCGCTTCGACTTGAGGATTGCCATCATCCATGGTGATGATTTTTCCGTTGGCAATAATGAGATCGGCAATTTCGGACATTTATTCACCTGTTCCTGCAAAACTCAAGATTAGCCGTTGTCGACGAGACGCGGCAAGCTTTGCTTCGCTTGGATCGTGCTTCCACAGGCATCTGGTCGCACCCGTCGCGCGCAACTGCTCTTGCTGCAATGAAAATGCTTGGGCATAGTTTTCGACAATCAACGGAGTTTGCCCATGAAGATTGTCTACACTGATGACCACCGCAGCCATTTTCCCCAGGGCGAAGTTTATGGCGGTGAACTGGTCACACCTTTTGAGCGCCCCTCACGTGTGGAATATATTTTGCGAGAGTTAAAGTCGCGCAAGATGAATGATTTTGTGGCGCCTGCAAAGCTCAACATGCAGACGGTGAAAAAGGTTCACGACAAAGGCTTCTTGGAATTTCTGGAAAATGCTTGGGCGGATTGGCAGAAGGCTGGTTATCGTGGCGAAATTCTGCCCACCATGTTTCCAGTTCCCGGCCTTCGCAAGAAGCCGGTGCGCGGCATCGATGGCAAGGTTGGCTATTATGGCTTTGGCACCGAAACCATGATCACCGCTGGCACATGGAAAGCCGTCACCGCGTCCGCATCGGTAGCACAAAAAGGGCAGGCCCTTGTTTCTGGTGGCGAGAAAGCAGCCTTTGCATTGTGCCGTCCGCCAGGACACCACGCGCACCATGATCTTTATGGCGGTTATTGCTTCCTCAACAATGTCGCCGTCGCCGCGCAAGGCTTCCGCGATGCGGGTGCAAAGCGCGTTGCCATTCTTGATGTTGATTTTCATCATGGCAACGGCACGCAGGATATTTTCTATGACCGCAATGACGTTCTGTTCTGCTCGCTTCATGGCCAGCCCGAAGACACATTCCCATATTTCCTCGGGTTCAAGGATGAAACGGGGCGCGGCAAAGGCGAAGGATTCAACGTCAATTATCCCATGCCACCCGGCACGAAATATGATGTCTGGGGCCAGGCGCTGGAAGCGGCCTGCCGCAAGATCAAGGCCTATAAGCCCGATGTGCTGCTGGTTTCGCTGGGTGTTGATACCTACAAGGACGATCCGATCTCGTCTTTCAAACTCACATCGCCTGATTTCAAAACCTATGGCGAGCGCATCGCGAAATTGAAGCTGCCCACCTTGTTTGTGATGGAAGGTGGCTATGCCATTGACGCCATCGGCATCAATACGGTGAATGTGCTGGAAGGATTTGAGAGCGCTTGAGGCGACGCTTCCGTTTGAAAGGATTCTGACATGCGGCAGGTGAAACTCGCCATTACGCAAATGGCGTCGGACGGCGATTGGAAGAAAAACTGCGACAAGGCGGAAGCCTTGGTGCGGTCTTGCGTCGCGGCGGGTGCGCAACTTGTGTTGCTGCAGGAATTGTTTGACGCCGATTACTTCTGCATTGAGCAGCACACGAAATTTTTGAACCAGGCTGTGGAGATTGACCGCCATCCGACGGTCAAGCGTTTTGCGGCCCTTGCCAAGGAGCTTGGGGTTGTTCTTCCCGTCAGCGTGTTTGAGCGGGCAGGCCAGGCCCATTACAACACAACGGTAATTGTGGATGCGGACGGCGCGCAGCTTGGCTTTTACCGCAAGTCGCATATTCCCGATGGCCGCGGCTATCAGGAAAAGTTTTATTTTTCGCCCGGTGACACGGGCTTCAAGGTTTGGGAAACTGCGGTGGGCACGGTTGGTCTTGGGATATGCTGGGACCAATGGTTTCCGGAATGCGCCCGCGCCATGGCCCTGATGGGTGCTGAGTTTCTGCTTTATCCCACGGCAATTGGAACGGAGCCTCCAAACCCAACATATGATTCAAGCAGCCATTGGCAGAATGTTATGCGCGGACATGCAGGTGCCAATATCATGCCGGTTCTGGCTTCGAACCGGGTGGGACGGGAGACTGCGCCCGATGGCCGCAGCGACGTCTTTTATGGGCGGTCCTTCATCGCGGATTACCAGGGTGAAAAGGTTGAAGAGATGACCCGCACCGAAGAAGGTTTTCGCCTTCATGACTTTGATCTTGATGAAATTGGCGCACTTCGCCGGAGCTGGGGCGTTTTTCGAGACCGGCGTCCTGCCCTCTACGGTGCACTGATGACGCTTGATGGAAAAACCAGAGTGGCCGAATTCTAAAGGTCAATGGTGAGCGAAATCTAACAAAGTGTCGGTTTTCGCTCTTGTGGATTAGAGAATTTGAGTTCTAGTATGTTTCTTAACAGCTTGCGGGGTGTGTGGGATTGAAAGACAGTGAAGTCACAATTGCGGCGTTGGGCGTTAGCAAGGTTTTCAATTCGGGCGGACAACATCCGGTTTTCGCTCTGGACAATGTATCCCTAACAATCAATCGAAATGAATTCTTCACACTGTTGGGCCCTTCGGGTTGCGGCAAGACCACCCTGCTCCGGCTGATCGCAGGCTTCGAATTCCCGACCGAGGGCCAGATTCTTCTTTACGGTGAAGATATCGCTTTGCTTCCTGCGTATAAGCGGCCGGTCAATACCGTGTTCCAGAACTATGCGCTGTTCCCGCACATGACTGTCGCACAGAATATCGGCTTTGGCCTTGAAATGCTGGGTCAGTCAAAATCCCAGATTGAGACCCGTGTTGCTGAAATGTTGAAGCTGGTGCGCATGGAAGAGTTGGCCACCCGCCGCACATCGCAAATTTCCGGCGGCCAGCAACAGCGCGTTGCCCTGGCACGGGCTTTGGCACCAAAGCCCAAAGTGTTGCTGCTGGACGAGCCGTTGTCGGCACTCGATTACAAGCTGCGCAAAGACATGCAGATTGAATTGAAGCGCCTGCAGCTGGAAACCGGCATCACGTTTATTTTCGTCACACATGACCAGGAAGAAGCCTTGACCATGAGTGACCGCATTGCGGTGATGAGCAAGGGCAAGGTTCTGCAAGTTGGTTCGCCCCATGATATTTACGACCATCCGGCGGAACGCTTTGTTGCAAACTTTATCGGTGAGACCAACTTGCTGGAAGGCACCATTGGAAAAATCAAGGGCCAACAGGCCCAGGTCAAACTCAAGCTCGGGCCGACGATCACAGCCACGCTGCCAGACCAGTTTGTGCCGTCCAGCAATGTCACCGTTGTTGTGCGGCCAGAACATGCCCGCCTCACCACCGACAAAAAAGAAGCTCTGTTCAATGGTATTCTGGAAAACATTGTTTTCTTCGGCACCGATACGCATTTTCATGTGATTCTTACCGATGGATCTCCTTTTATCTTGCGGCAGCAAAACGCCACGGGTGGGGCGCAAGCCCTGAAAGTGGGACAAAGTGTTGGCATTGCCGTTGCCAAAGACACCGCACGCGTGCTGAAGGATTAACAGTGATGTCACGCGCCAGCGAAATTGCCGAGCAATTCCGAAAAGCGGACATCAAGAACCGTTGGCTGCTTTCAGCGCCAGCCTTGCTGATTATTTTCTTTGCGGCAATTGGCCCGCTCTTCGTAGTGCTGCTCTATTCGTTCATGGTGAAGGGCGATTATGGCGATGTAAAATATTGGCAGTTTTCGAGTGACGGATGGTTCAGCGTTCTTTTTCAACGCGATATATTTGACAACACGCTGACGTTTGCCGACGCCAATGCCAGCATTTTCTGGCGGTCAATCAAGCTGGCCGCCGTTACCGCTGTTGCCACATTGATACTCGGATTTCCCACGGCCTATTTCATTGCAACGCGGGCCGAAAACAAGCGTGATCTCTGGCTCTTCCTCATCACCATTCCGTTCTGGACGAACATTCTGATCCGCACCTATGCGATGCAGGAAGTGATTAGAAATGAAGGGATTGTCAATTCGGTCCTGGTGGGCCTCCACATTGTGAACCAGCCCATCCAGATCATGTTCACAGACTGGGCCATTTTGTTCGGCATGACCTATGTCTATCTGCCGCTGATGGTATTGCCGATTTATGCCAGCATGGAGAAGCTTGATTTTCGCCTGGTTGAAGCGGGATATGATCTGTATGCCACGCGGTTCCGCGTATTGCGTCGCATCATCTTCCCGCTGGTCAAGCCTGGTGTTGTTGCAGGCACCATTCTGGTTTTCATTCCAGCGCTGGGTGCCTATGTCATTCCCCGCGTGCTGGGCGGCGGCAAGAGCATGATGCTCGGCAACCTGATTGAGTTACAATTTGGCCAGGCCCGCAACTGGCCGGCGGGTTCGGCTTTGTCGATGACTTTGATGGCGATCGTTACACTCGCGTTGCTGGTTTATGTGCGCAATGCTTCCAAGACCGGTGCTGGCCATGGCCATTGACCGCAATTTCTCAGTTAAGACTCAGCCCGGTTTCACCTTCATCGCGCTGTTCTGTTTCTTCGTTTTGTATCTGCCAATCGGCACATTGGTGTTTTATGCTTTCAATGCAGGTCTATCCGTGGCCGTTTGGGAAGGGTTTTCTTTCCGTTGGTTTGTGGCGGCTTGGAACAATAATGCGGTTCAGGAAGCGTCCTGGCGATCGCTCTATTTGGCGGTGTTTGCAGGCTTCATCTCGACAACAGTGGCCACCATGGCCGCTTTGGCGACAACACGGACACAGCCCTACCCTGGCCTCACCTTCCAATATGCCTTCATCAACCAGCCCCTGATGGTGCCGGAAATTGTGACCGCCGTGGCGCTGCTGATCGTGTTTTCGCGCATCAAGATCTGGACAGGTTACACTGGGATTGGTTACCTCCTTGCCGCGCATACGGCGTTCTGCATACCTTTCGCCTATCTGCCGATCCGGGCGCGGCTTGAAAACATGGACTTGACACTCGAGCGTGCAGCGGCCGATCTCTATGCCACGCCCTGGAATGCATTCCGGCGGGTGACCCTGCCCATCCTGTGGCCTGGCATTATTGCTGGTTTCATGTTGGCCTTTGTCATCTCGCTCGATGATGTGGTAATTACTGAATTCGTCAAATCGGGAGGTCAGGAAACCCTGCCCACCTACATGCTGGGGCAACTCCGCCGCGTCGTCACTCCGGAAATCAATGCGATTTCCACTGTGTTCCTCGGGCTATCGCTCTTCCTCGTTACATTGTTCTTTTTCCTCAATCGCAAAAAGTCCTGACAACAACATCAAAGGAGACGACCATGAAGAAACTGAAATATGCACTGTTCGCTGCGGCGGCTATGTTGGCTGTTGCCGGCCAGGCCCATGCCGATGGCGAACTCAACATCTACAACTGGGGCAACTATACCAGCCCTGACGTTGTGAAGAAGTTCGAAGAAAAATACAAAGTCAAAGTCACCATCACCGACTATGACTCAAACGATGCGGCTCTTGCCAAGGTTCGGGCCGGCGGACATGGCTTCGACATGGTGGTTCCATCGGGCAATTTCATTCCAATCTGGATCAAGGAAGGCCTGCTCTTGGAATCGCGCCCTGATCAAATGGAGAACTTCAAGAACGTGGCTCCTGAGTGGGTGCATGTTTCCTATGATGATGGCCGCCATTACACTGTTCCATGGCAGTGGGGCACGGTTGGTGTGGTGGTCCGCACCGACAAGTACAAGGGTGACATCAACACCTGGGACATCATCTTCAAAACCCCTGATGAGTTGAAAGGCAAGGTCAACGTTGTTCCTGAAATGAACGACGTGATGGATGCGGCCATCAAGTATAATGGTGGCAAGCACTGCTCGATGGACAAGGACATTCTGATGAAAGCCCGCGACACCCTGGTCGCTGCCAAGCCAAACTGGATTTCCATGGAATATTCTACCATTGAAAAGATGGTGAAGGGTGACTTCCTGGCGACCAGCGATTGGAATGGCTCGGCCATGCGCCAGCGCCTGCAGAATCCCGCCATCAAGTATGGTTATCCGAAGGAAGGTTTCACAACCTGGATGGACAATCTTGCCGTTCTCAAGGACGCCAAGAATGTTGAGAATGCCAAGCTGTTCCAGAACTTCGTGATGGATCCGGAAAATGCTGCCGGCCTCTCAGCCTTTGCCCGCTATGGCAACGGCATTGCCGGTTCTGACAAGTTCATGCCTGCTGACATGAAGGATGCGCCGGAACTGACCATTCCAAAAGAAATGGAAGGCCACTATGAGTTCTCTACGGCCTGCCCGCCAGAAGCTGTCGAAATCTACAGCAAGATCTGGACTGAACTGATGAAGTAATGCGAATTGGCCCGGAATGAAAGTTCCGGGCCTTGATCACCAGACTTGAGACCTGGGCCCAGCTGAAAGGCTCAACTGATATCACTTTGCGGGGCCCGGGCTGACTAAGCTTGGGCCTCTTATCGTAAGGGAACTCCTCTCATGGCTGATCACTCAAAACGCGAAACACTTGGCGCAACAAAGGTCGGTCCTGCACCCAACCGTCCGATCCCCGCATTGGAATGGGACCGCCCGCCGTGGAACCGCTGGTCATTCCTCAACATGCGCGAAGTCGTCCCCACCGTTGAAGTTTGGCGCGGCACCAAAGCAAGCACTCCGTTGGAGAGAAGTGAAAAGCCACTTGGCAATGTCAGTGTCAAATCGCTTGAAGGCACGGCTTGTTCGCTCGATCAATTCCTGGAGCAGACATATACCGATGGATTTCTCGTGCTCCATCGCGGCCAAATTGTTTTTGAGCGTTATCTCAACGGCATGAACCCTCGGACGTTGCATCTTTCCCAATCTGTTGCAAAATCCATCGTGGGAATGACTGCTGGCGTTTTGATTTCGCGCGGTGAACTTGATCCGCGCAAACTTGTTTCGCACTACCTGCCGGAACTTTCGAACACCGGATGGCAGGGCGCCACATTGCAACAGGTGCTCGACATGACCACCGGCGAACGCTTTGACGAGACCTATACCAATCCATACTCCGACATGGGGCAGCTTGATGTGGCGGCGGGATGGAAGCCCATTCCTCCCAAAACCGACAAGAATTTCAAATGGCCCACCCATGTGTGGGAGCAGATCCTCGGCGTGAAAGACAAGATCAGGGAGCACGGCGCTCTATTCGAATATCGCTCCATTGAGACTGACATTCTGGCTTTCTGCATGGAACGCGTGACCGATAAACGCCTGGCGCAAATTGTTTCCGAAGAGCTTTGGCAAAAGCTTGGCACTGAAGAAAGCGCGTCTTTCACTGTTGACCGGGCGGGCTATGCACTTGCCGACGGCGGATTTAATGCCACGTTGCGCGACTATGGCCGGTTTGGCCAGATGGTGCTCTCTGGCGGACAAGGGATTGTTGCAAAATCCTGGATCGATGAAACCCGAAATGCCAATCATGCGCTGTTCAAAGAGCCTTACACATTTGCGTTGCCCAATGGCGGCTATCACAACCAGTTCTGGGTTGAAGATCCGGTGCAGAAAAACCTTTTGTGCCGTGGCGTGTTTGGGCAGCTGATCTATATTGATTTTGCCCATGAGATGGTTGTCGTCAAGCTTTCAACCTGGCCAGATTTTCTGAATGTGAAAATGGCGGTGGCAACGGTCAATGCCATCAAAAAAGTGGCGGGTGAATTATAAGGACGTGGCCAGTTTCGATTGAATAGGCTACGAGCCTCCCATCATTTGAGAGGTTCATCTTGCTTACGTCGAACGCCTTCGCGGTTGGATCTGCCATCTGCATTGCAACGGGCTCAATGTTCATCAGCGAACTCAAGGGCCGCGTGCCCTTGCTTCAACTGGCGCGATGGCAATTGGTTTTGGCGTTTCTTCTCACGGCTTTCATGTCACTTCTGCTGGGCGGATGGAAGACCATCGGGCCCTGGCAATTCGGTTATCTCGCCGCATCGGGTTTGTTTGGGATCGCGATCGCAAGCACGACCTATTATGGAACCATCTATGTTGCCGGCCCGCGCATCACGGCCTTGCTCTTTGCCCTCACCTCGCCTCTTGCACTGTTGCTGGGTTATGTGTTTCTGGGAGAGGTGATCTCGGCATTACAGGGATTGGGCATCGCGCTTGTCATGGCGGGTGTCGTTCTCGCGCTCGATATTTCGTGGTCTACCATTTTCAAACGCGCTGTTGACGGTGACGCGGACAAAGGTTCGCCATGGCTCGGCATTTCCCTGGGGCTCATCACGGCGAGCGGGCAAGCCATTGGAACCCTGTTTGCCCGGCCTGTCATGGCAACAGGCGTTGAGCCATTTTCGGCGATGGCTGTCCGCTCTGGGTTGGCGGCACTCTTCTTTTTGGCGCTCATGGTGTTTCCCCTTGGCCGCGCAAAGGCCCCGAAATTTGAAATAAAATCTTTGGTTCTGGCGTCCAGCTCCACTTTCTTTGGAATGTTCTTGGGAATGTCCCTGCTGATGGCAGCACTCCATGGCGGGAATGTCGGCATTGTATCGACCCTGTCGTCGATGACACCGGTTTTGATACTGCCGCTTGTATGGGCGAGAAGCGGCAAGCGACCAGCGGTTTCGGCGTGGATTGGTGCGCTTCTCGCCATAGCCGGAACGGCGTTAATCAGCCTGGGGTAGTCCCATCTCCTCAACCTTGTGGCGATAGCGATTGTTTCAATCGGGCCATGTGCCAAGCAGTCTGCCCAAGTTTTAACCTTCTGCGTCAGCAGTGTTCTGCCATGCAGCAAATCTGGTTGACGAGACGCTGCAAACTGCCGCAAATTGCATGTTCCATCGGATCATGATGGATACCTTCTGCTCATTGCCGACTGAGGTGCAGCAACTCAAGCTGCCCGATAGTTGGCATTTCAGTTGGTGGGGCGGGCATGGCGAGAAGCCAGATATTCGAAAGGAACTACCTTTGACGGACGGCACGAAGACGCAAACCGGGGGCGCCAAGCGTCCCTCAACGTTTAAACGCATGCTGGTGATGTTTGTCCTGCTGGTGGTGTTGATTGCTGTCATCGCCTTTGGCTTTTATCGCCATATTCAGGCGTTGATTGCCAGTGCGCCCAAACCAACACCCGTCACAGTCTCTACAATCGTCGCCAACCCGACGGATTGGCAACCCGTTATTGCTTCAGTCGGCAGTCTTGCAGCCGTGCACGGTGTGGACGTTGCGACCCAGGTTTCAGGCATTGTGCAGGAAATCAAGATTCATTCCGGCTCGTCCGTCAAAGCCAATGACGAGTTGGTTCAGCTCAATGTGGACCCTGACAAGGCGCAGCTTACCTCACTGGAGGCGGCTGTTGAGTTTTCAGCAAAGACCCTGAGCCGGGACACTGACCTTCTCGGCAAAAACACGACAAGCCAAGCAACCGTTGATGCCGATGCTGCCGACCTTAAAGGCAGGAAGGCGCTTTTTGCCCAGCAAGAGGCTTTGATTGCGCAAAAGACAATCAAGGCGCCTTTTGATGGGGACCTTGGCATCGTTCAAGTCAACCTCGGACAATATCTGTCGCCGGGTGCTGTCATCGTTACGCTGCAGGACCTTAGCGAAATGAATGCCGATTTCTTGGTGCCGCAGGACAAGATCGGATCATTATCCGCGGGGCTTCCCGTCAATGTGACCGTGAATGGTATCCCCGGCAAGGTATTCCCCGGCAAGATCTCTGCGGTCACCCCGAAGATTGATGCCAGCACACGCAACGTCACCGTGCGCGCCACGGTTGCCAATCCCGACAAGCAACTGGTTCCGGGCATGTTCGTCAAGGTTTCCGTGACCGTGGGTGAACCCAAGCCTCTGCTCACCTTGCCGCTCACAGCCATCACCTACAATTCCTACGGTGCGACAGCTTTTGTCGTGACACCCGGTACTGACGACAAATCAAAAACGGTGAAGCAGGTGTTCGTCACAACGGGACAAACGCGCGGTGACCAGGTTGCCGTGTTGACCGGGCTTGAAGCTGGTCAAGAGGTCGTGACCAGCGGACAGCTCAAGTTGAGGTCTGGTGCCTCGGTGGTGGTGGACAACAGCGTCCAGCCGCCAAACGATGCCACTCCGACGCCACAAGAAAAGTGACACGCAGGACATGAATTTTACCGACACTTTTATCAAACGCCCCGTCCTTGCGATGGTGATCAGCCTTTTGTTCATCGTGCTGGGGCTGCGGTCCATGTTTGGACTGCCGATCAACCAGTATCCACAGTCGCAATCCGCCGTTGTTACGGTGGCCACTGCCTATCCCGGTGCTGATGCCGCAACCATTGCGGGTTTCATTACGCAACCCCTGGAAGCTTCGATCGCGCAGGCCCAGGGCATCGACTATCTTTCATCATCAAGCTCCAGCGGCGTTTCGACAATCACCGCGACACTCCGGCTCAACTATGACGCCGACCGGGCACTCACGCAGATCAGCACCCGTGTCAACGCAGTCAAGAACCAGCTTCCTGCTGCGGCGCTTGCATCCACCATTACGGTTGCAACCGGGCAAACCACCGATGCCATGTATCTGGGCTTTTACAGCGAAACATTGCCCTCCAATGACATCACCGATTACCTTGTCCGCGTTGTCGTCCCACAGTTGAATGCCGTTCCGGGCGTGCAGCTTGCAGAAATTTTGGGCGGCCGCGTCTTTGCCTTGCGCGCCTGGCTTGATCCGACCCGCATGGCTGGCCATGGCGTGACTGCGACTGAAGTTGCCGCTGCTCTTGGCAGCAACAATTATCTGGCAGCCCTTGGCCAAAGCAAGGGACAGATGGTGACGGTGCCGCTCACAGCATCAACCGACCTTCATACGGTCGAGGAATTCAACAAGCTGGTCATCAAGCAAAATGGTGCCTCCATCGTTCGGCTCGAAGATGTGGCCACTGTGGTTCTGGGTTCGCAGAGCTATGACCTTAATGTCGCCTTCAGTGGCGTGCGCTCGGTCTTCGTCGGCATCAAGGTTGCACCGGAGGCCAATATTCTCACCGTTGCTGATGGCGTGAACAAGGCCTTCCCCGCCATTTCACAGCAACTGCCCTCGGGTCTCACGGGCCAAATTGTCTATGACTCCACTTTGTTCATCCAGTCGTCGATCACCGAGGTGATCAAGACGCTGGGCGAAGCCTTGGCAATCGTCACAGTTGTGATTTTCCTGTTTATGGGCAGCTTCCGCGCCATTTTGGTGCCGGTGATTGCCATGCCGCTATCTTTGATCGGCACGTTCTTCATCATGCAGGTTCTCGGCTACTCGATCAATCTGTTGACGCTTCTGTCGATGGTGCTGGCCATCGGTCTTGTGGTCGACGACGCTATTATTGTCGTTGAAAACGTCGATCGCCACATGAAAGAGGAAGGCAAGTCCCCGATGGAATCGGCGATCCTTGCTGCACGCGAACTGGGAGGGCCCATTCTTGCGATGACCACCGTTCTGATCGCAGTTTATCTCCCGATTGGCTTTCAGGGTGGCCTCACAGGCACGCTGTTTGTTGAATTCGCCTTCTCGCTTGCTGGTGCCGTGACAATCTCTGGCATTGTGGCTTTGACACTGTCACCCATGATGTGTTCGCGGATCTTTAGTCCGACACAGGACACGGGCTGGTTGGTGCGCCATATTGATGCGATCTTCGAGAAGGTGCGGCATGGCTATCAGCGCCTGCTGAGCAGCCTGCTCCAGACTTATTCAGTCTTGATCACCATGGCTGCTGTGTTGATTGTGTTGCTGGTCGTCATGTTCCAGATGTCGCAATCCGAATTGGCGCCCAATGAGGATCAAGGTTTCGTCATCGGACTTGTGACCGGCCCACCCACCGCCACGTCGGACCAAATGCTGGTCTATTCCAAACAAGCCTATGACATCGCCCATCAGTTGCCGGAATATAGCCAGATGTTCCAGCTCAATGGCATTCCCACATCGCATAATGGCATCGCCGGTGTCATTCTCAAGCCCTATTCCGAACGTACGCGCAGTGCGTCCGAGGTGCAGGGTGACCTTCAAGCGGGATGGGGCAAGATCGCCGGCGTGAATGTGGCGGCGTTCCAATTTCCACCGCTTCCGGGCGCTTCAGGTTTGCCTGTGCAATTCGTCATCACCACCACCCAGTCATTTCAGAATCTGAATACCGTGGTGCAAGCGGTGTTGCAGAAGGCGCGGGCCGACAACAAGTTTTACTTCGTTGATGCTGACCTCAAGATTGATCAACCACAGGCCAATCTTGTCGTCGACAATGACAAGCTGGCCTCGCTCGGTCTTAACAAACAGCAGGTGGCAACAGCACTTGGCGCAGCTCTTGGTGGTGGCTACGTCAACTATTTCACGATTGATGGACGCGCCTATCAGGTCATTCCTCAGGTCTTGCAGACCAGCCGTTTGAACCCTGCCGACGTGCTTGATCTTTATATTCCAACATCGGCAGGACCTGTCACCGTGGGCACGATTGCTCATCTGGAAAATAGTATCGTGCCCGAAGCCATTGCACATTTCCAGCAACTCAACTCGGCTACCATTTCGGGCGTGGCTGCTGGTGCCCAAGGGGCGACGCTGGACTATCTCCGCACGACCTTGAAGGAAGTCGCACCGACGGGCTATTCAGCTGATTATTCCGGGCAGTCGCGCCAATTCACCCAAGAGTCGGGCGGGTTCCTGGTCACCATGTTGCTTTCGGTGATCATCGTATTCCTCGCCTTGTCAGCCTTGTTTGAAAGCTTCCGTGATCCGATCGTCATTCTGGTTTCGGTGCCGCTGGCGCTCTTTGGTGCGGTTGTCTTCATCTTCACCGGGTTCTCAACCATCAACATCTATACCGAAGTGGGTATTGTGACCCTAATGGGTCTCATCAGCAAACACGGTATTCTCATGGTGGAATTTGCAAACGCTGAGCGCGCCCAAGGCAAGTCGAAGCTGGAAGCCATCACGCGCGCAGCGACAACCCGTCTGCGCCCGATCCTGATGACCACGGCGGCCATGGTGTTTGGCGTGGTACCTCTGGTTGTTGCATCGGGTGCTGGTGCCGCCGGTCGCCATGCGATGGGTCTCGTGATTTTCACGGGCATGTCCATTGGTACGCTGTTCACATTGTTTGTCGTGCCGGCGATGTATCTGCTGCTGGCGTCCAAAACTTACAAGGTCACCGGGTCGGCCCATGGCGAAGTTAAAGCCTGAGGGGGATAGCTCTCCCTCAAGCCCTCTACTTTTCAGTTGAGTCATCCTGGCTCAATTCAGCAGAAACACCACATAGCCACGAAAATAGGGGTTTGCGGCGAGGGCTGGCGGCGGGCTCCAGTCTCCACCCTGCAAAAGGCCGATGCGAAATGGCAGTTCCATGCGATTGAGGCGCGCCACGTAGGTTCCATAATTCGGGATCACGCGGCGCCCCTGATAGATTTGCAGCACCACCTCATCAATCACACTGCTCAACGCATTGAGTGAGGCCTTGTCGCCGGTGGCGTTCCAATCCAGAAGTCCCGTGATGCTGAGGCGATAGGCCTTTGGAAGCCGCGCCCGTAGCGTCTTGAGAAACGTTACATAGCGATCCAAATGCCGCGTTCCGCTATCAAAGTCGATCTGCAGCCCCACAAGATTGTTTCCGGCGGCGCGCCAGCTCTCTACGTGGTCAAGAATATTGGCGAATACCGCATCATCCCATTCAAGAGTCTGGGCGCGATAGACGATCCACACATTTGGCTCCGTCACATGCGGGATGGAACTGCGCTGTGCTACGATATGGGGGCGACCTCGATCTGAAACTTCCCCCGCCAGAAGATAGACTTCCTTTGCTTTGGAAAGCGGAGCTTGTGGGGCAACCCCGGCCCACAGCCAAAACGAGTCATAATCTTCGGCACGGACAATTTCAGTTTTCGCAGGTGCCGCTGCCCACAAGAAAAACAACGCCAATAATGCCAGCCTACCAATAATAGTGCAGTTCCTTGGCCCAGGGCGTTGTGGCATATTTGGATTTCAATTCATCATGCCAGGATTTTCGCACGGCGAGCGACGCATCTTTTCCGCCACAGCCGTTGATGTGCACAGGCTCATAGCAATGAACTGCCCTGAATAAGGCATAGGCCTTGTCGTCACGTTTGGCGGCAGGGTCTTTGATGATGTCGGTATAGAAGTCATGTCGCGCCGAGGGTGCGCCCGCAAAAAGTGTTCCCGTGCCGCCCAGCGCATCCTTGTCTAAAGTGCCGATGTCACCGATATCAGTGGTGAGGAAGAATTCACCGAGGCACAGTCGGCCTTGAACATCTTTGGCATCGGTGACCAGTTTTTTGACGGTGGTCAACAGATCAGGGCAAATATATCCCTCCTTGCTGCCTTCCCACCGAAAGGCCCCAAACTTGTCGGCCACAGTGCCGTTTGCATCGGGCTCGGGCTTTGGTGGCAACAAGGTGATGTCTTCCAAAAAGCCCTTGAAGTGGCCTTGCACAAGATCGCGGGCAAACAACCGATACAAGGCCGTGTCACGCTCTGCCGGCGAGACGTCTTTGTTTGTGGTCTGCTGGCGGAGCAGAATGGGGCCCGCAATATAATCGAGCACTTGTTCACGAATTTCTGGTGCCGTGATTAGTGAGCCCGGTTCAAACACGGCAGAGATTGTCTTGTTGCGCTCATCACTTATCGCCAGCGCCAATTGGAGCGTGATGTCTTGAAACGGTTGCTTGGCAAATGGGAACATGGCCACATAATCAGCCTTGTTGCCGGTCTCGTCTAATGCTGCTGCCCGCAAAAGCTGACGGCTGAATTCCAGGTAGTTGAGCTCGGCGGCCGGGGGTTTTTCTGGCAGCAGTTTCAAAACGGCTTGGGCATCCTTGTCAACAAACCAGGCCCTCACCGCGAGGAGATAATCATAAAGCGCCTCGTTTTCGGCAAAGCGCGATTTTTGCGCTTCGATCACTTCAGCCTTCATGCCCGGTTTGGGTTTTCCGTCATCGCCCAACTGTTCACGCATCTCGCGCAAGTCTTCAACGGCGAGAAACAGCGGATCGGCACCTTCGGTCAAATAGGCATTTGCGGGAAGTTTCAAATCCAGCTCATTGATCAGGGCCAAGCTTTCCTCATTCACTTCGGCCTTGGCAAGCAGCGCTGCATAAGCGGCCTGTTGTGCTGATCCGTCGTTGGAGAGCCAAGCTGCCCGGCGCAACAGGCCCGTGGCCGAAATGGCATAAGCGCCTTGGGGATAGTCTTTGAGATAGGCATCGAGCGCATCTTTGGCGGTTTTCACCATCGCCGGATTGATCTTTTCTTTTTCCAGCGTGCCATAATCCGAAAAGGCTTCGGCCTGGGCGGCCAGAAGGGCCACACGTGCCTGCATGTAGCGCGATGCTTCGCGCACCCATGGCTGGCTGGAATTGATGAGAGCTGCAAATCCCGCACCGTCAAAATGACTGGCCTGGTAAAAATTTCTAACAGCTACAAGATAGGCGGCAAAGTCCTTGGCATTTGCTGACTGGACATCAAGGGCTGGCACCGGCGTTGTCGAGCCCGAAGCATCGGTGGGACATATCATGGCTTCGCGGGCTGATTTAAGTGTTGCCTTGTCAGCATCGGTGACATCCTTGTCGGAGGCCACAGCAGCCAGAAAATCTGCACTGCCTTTGGCAAAACTCACGCAGACCGTGCCCTCACCCGATGAAGTTTCATCGTCGGACTTGGGTGCAACCAGGGAAGCAGAAAATCCGGCCCAATCTGCAGGTGTAAACAGGCTGGGTTTGGGATAACCGTCCGGCGTTGAAACCGTTTTTGGCAATTTCTGGCCGCGGGCATCGGCCAGCAGGAACACTAGATTGACCCGCGTGTCGTTCCCCGGCGAGAGGATCGCCATGCTGTCGCAACCTGTAAAGGACTTGAAAAAGACCTTCATGGTGGACGTACAGCCGACATCGCCGCTGGCCAGAGCATGGCTCGAGAACAGGCAGAAGGCAAAACCGAGGGCAAACAATTTGGATAAAATGCGGATCATGTTCATTGCTAAAGGCTAGCCCAGCCCGATCGGAAATCAAGACCTGTTGTTTTCTTCGGTCGAACTTCAATTCTTCTGCTGGGTTAAAAGATTTTTCTTCCAGCCTGCGCTGGTTCACAGCTATCAATTCAAATCATTGAGGACAAAATTGATTGTGACCAAGCCCATTCCCTGGATCGGCACGAGTTGGAAGATGAACAAGACGCGGGCGGAGGCTCGCGAATTCGCCCGGATGTTCAAAGCCTCGCCCTTGGCTCTTAGTCCAAAGGTTCAGCCCTTTGTCATTCCGCCGTTCACGGCCATCGCCGACGTTGCCGAGGAGCTTTCCGGCACACGCGTTAAGGTGGGTGCACAAAATGTGCATTGGGCAGATCATGGTGCATGGACGGGAGAAATTTCCGCATCCATGATCATCGATTGCGGCGCAACGCTGGTCGAAATTGGCCATAGCGAACGGCGCCAGCATTTTGGCGAGACTGATGAGACGGTGGCGCTCAAAACCCAGGCTGCCTTAAAACATGGGCTGACCGCCTTGGTTTGCATTGGAGACAGCCGTGCAGAATATGAGGCAGGCAAAACTGCGCAGGTGCTGGACGCGCAGGTTCGCGCCTTGCTCAAATATATCGGGGCAAAAGCACTGGGACAGGTGATCATCGCCTATGAGCCCGTCTGGTCGATTGGTGAAGGCGGCACCCCAGCGACGCCCGGCTTTGCCAATGAACAGCACCGCAAGATTAATGATCTGGTTTTAAGTCTCATCGGCGGGTCGCTGCCCATTCTTTACGGTGGCAGCGTCAACCCAGAAAATTGTGTGGAATTGGCTGCACAATCTCATATCAACGGTCTGTTCATCGGTCGATCGGCATGGTCAGCGGCTGGATATTTAGGCATTATCGAAAAAGTGTTAGGTTCTCAGGAGACATAAATGAAAATTGCACTTGGTGCAGACAGTGCGGGCAAGCCCTTGATCGACGTTATTGAAGCCCATCTCAAGGCCAATGGCGTCCATGTGGTGACTAATCTCAGTCAGTCGGGGTTTTATGCCGATTTGTCAGCCAAGGTTGGTGCTGAGGTGGTCAATGGAAATTTTGATCGCGCCATTTTATGTTGTGGCACAGGCATTGGCGTTTGCATTGCGGCCAACAAGGTTCCAGGCATTCGCGCAGCATTGACGCACGACACCTATTCTGCGGAACGGGCCGCGAAATCCAACAATGCGCAAATCATCACGATGGGGGCGCGCGTCATCGGCCCTGAACTCGCCAAGGCCATTGTCGATAAATGGCTTGCCTCGGAGTTTGATCCCAATGGTTCTTCAGCCGGCAATGTGGACGCCATTAACAGGCTCGACAGATAGATGTGACGAACTAAGCTTTGCGGCGAGCCAGTGCTGCAACCAGCAGTGCCACAAGCATCAACATGGTCGCCAGCAAAAATGTTTCTCGAAGACCTGCAGCAGAGTCGGGGACATTTCCATTTCCCGTGCTGGAAGCAAAAGTATAGACAGCACCCATGAGGGAGGCACCTGTAATCAGGCCGAGATTGCGCGACAAACTCAATAGACCCGAAATAGCGCCCCGATCTTCGGAATCGACGCCAAGCATGACAGCGGTGTTGTTGGCGGCTTGAAAGAGTTGATACCCGGGAGCGATGATCGTTATGGCAGCGATATAGGCAGGAACCTCAAAGATGGGAGGCAAAAGTGCAAGAGCCAATGTTCCCGCCGTCATGACAGCCAATCCGACAAGCGCCATGGCCGCTGTTCCAATCCGGTCGACCAGACGCCCGGCGAGCACACCGCTGAAGATCGATACGATGGGCCCAACTGACATTACAAGGCCAATCCCTATCGCATCCAAATGCAATTCTTGTGAAAGATAGAAGGGCCCGACCACGAGTGTGGCGCTGACCACTGTGGCTACAATCAGGTTGGCGATTAAGCTGGCCCTGAGCGCCCCATTCCGAACAGCGGAGAGCTGAATCAGGGGCGCATCGATGTTGGATTCATAAATAACAAAGATGGCTGCACCTGCGACAGACGCTCCCAGCAAAGACAGGTTCAATAGCCCGAACTGGCCCTTGCCCAGCGTCATCGCCAAAGCATAGGCCGCCAATGTTGCGGACATCAGCATTGTCCCCAGATAGTCAAAGGTCTTGGGTTTTGTGGATCGTTCCAATGGAACTGTCGGCAGAAAAAGTTGGGTCGCAACAAGGGCAAGAATTCCCATCGGCACCATGATGATGAAGATCGAAGTCCAACCGAATTGAGCAATGAACACCCCGCCCAGGGATGGTCCCAACGCTGTGCCGACCGCCGACATGGTTCCAAGCAGGCCCATGGCACTGCCGGTTCTCTCTTTGGGCAGAAATTCCCCCACCAACGCCAATGTAAGTGCCATCATGACGGCTGCACCACTGCCTTGCATGGCACGTGCCGCGATCAGCCATTTGAGATTTGGTGCCACTGCGCACAAGGCTGAGGCAGTGGTGAATACCGCCAGGCCGACCAGCAGGAGGCGTCTACGGCCAATAGTGTCTCCCAGCCTTCCCATGCTGACGACCAGACAAGTATTCACCAAAAGATAAGCCAGAACCACCCACTGCACCTGTTGGAAAGTTGCTTGGAAGGTCACGGCCAAAGTGGGCAGCGCCACATTGGCGATACTGGTGCCCAAAGAGGCCAGCAACAACGGCAGAGAAAGACCAGCCAGTATGGGCAGCGTGGAACCCTGAACTTGGGTAGCAGGTGTTGGAAAATCAGATTTCTGGGCGCTGGCGAGTTTCATTGGAATTTCCTCGGTGAATGTCCTTCCTATCTAGAATCATCGCACTAGTGGCATAAGACGCAGTATTTGCATTTAATAGTTGCGTTTGACGCCATATCAAAATTGGATATTGTGGAGACATGACCAAGCCTGATCTCAATCTTCTGAAGACTTTAGATGCGCTCATCGCCGAGGGAAGTGTGGTGGGTGCGGCCAAGAGGCTCCGGCTCAGCCCCTCCGCAATGAGCAGGGCTTTGGCCCGCCTGAGGAGACTGATGGGCGATCCCATTCTGGTTCGCGCAGGCCGGAGCATGGTTGCAACACCCCGTGCGCTTGAATTACGCCCAGTCGTGGGATCGCTGCTGGACAGTGTCACAGCGATCCTGCAACCAGCGAGGCCTGTTGTATTGAAGAGTCTGGAAGCCACTTTCACGCTCCAAAATCGCGACGGATTTGTCGAGAATTTCGGACCTGATTTGATTGCCCGCGCGGCTGAGGAAGCCCCCGGTCTCTGTCTCCGCTTTGTGCAAAAGCCGAACAAGGACAGCAAGGGGCTGCGAGATGGAAGTGTCGATCTCGAAACGGCGGTACTGGGGGATGCCGCAGGGCCTGAACTGCGCGTCACTGCGCTGTTTCGTGACCGCTACATTGGCGTGGCGCGAAAAGGCCATCCCATTGCAAAGCAAAAGGTCACGCGGGAACGCTATGCGGCGGCAAAGCACATACAAATTGCAATTCGAGAACAGGGCAGAGGACCACTTGAGGACGCGCTGGAACAGGTTGGGCTGATCCGCAAAGTATCCACTGTGGTTGGCGGTTTTTCCGAGGCTTTGGCCTTGGCGCGCTCCACGGATTTGATTGCAACTGTACCCGAACATTATACCTGCAACATGCGTGGCGGCATGCACAGTTTTTCGTTGCCGATTCCACCAGCAGAAATCACGGTTTCACTGCTCTGGCATCCTCGACATGATGCAGATCCCGCGCACCGCTGGCTGAGAAACAGTGTGCTGGAACTTTGTCGAAAGCCATCCAGACGAAAATAGGTCTACGCAGATTTTATTTTAACGCGGCTGGCTTACCAGTCTTGGCTTTGCACCAGCGATGGCGGGCGTTTCGATGTCTGCCAGATCGAGGCTTTCGATTTTTTCAGCACGCCTCGTGATTGCCTTGGTGGAGATATCGAGCTTTTCGAGATCGCCACCCGCCTGTTCAAAATGGCGGCGGAGATTGCTGACACGCTCGCCCAACCTGCCCACGTCTTCGAGAAGTTTGACCACTTCACCCTGGATCACATGGGCCTGCTCGCGCATGGCCGCATCTTTCACGATGGCCTGCATGGTTTGCACCAGAAGCATCAGAACATTGGGCGAAGCAAAAATGACGCGCAGCCGATGGGCTTTTTGCACAATATCTTCAAAGCGCTCATTGATTTCGGCATAAACTGATTCAGACGGCACAAACATGATGGCCGTCTCATGGGTTTCGCCAGAGATCATGTATTTCTCGGCAATGTCTTTCACATGTTTCAACACGTCAGAGCGTAGCTGTGCTTCGGCCTGCTTTGTCTCATGCTCATTGGTGGCAGCGCGCAGGGCGTTATAAGATTCGAGCGGGAATTTGGCGTCGATCACCAGCTTCAACCGCGAGTCTGGCAGGCTGATCAGACAATCTGGCCGTGTGTTGTTGGAAAGCGTTGCCTGAAAGGCATAGGCCTTTGAATGAAGGCCATCGGTGATGATGGCTTCCATGCGGCCCTGGCCAAATGCACCGCGCGTCTGCTTGTTGGAGAGAATGTCCTTCAGCGACAACATCTCACCTGAAAGACTGGTGAGATTGGCTTGGGCCGCATCGATGACGGCCAATCTTTCATGGAGTGCATTCAATGATTGAACTGTGCGTTGTGATTGTTCCGACAGGCCATAACCCACGCGCTGGCTGACCTGATCCAGCCGTTCATCAAGCGTGCGCTGAAGATTGGCCCCCTGCCCCTGGGTTTGGCTGGCAAAGTTCTGCAACGCGCCTGAAAGCTCGGCCAGACGATATTCCAGTTCCAGCGTGCGCTGAGCTTCTGCCCTGCGGCCCGACTGTGCGCGGAAGGCCAAAATCACTGCGGCCAATAACAAAACAAGGCCCGCGATTGCGGCACCGATCATGACATCGGTGAAGGTAAACACGTGGCGGCCAACGATGAGGAGAGGCGTATCAGCTTGCATGGAACAAAGCATAAACTGATTCGAGAGAGGCAACCTCTAAAATGAGGAGGGCCCACCCAAATTACGCATTGGGTGAGCCCAGACCCGTAACAACTCGGGACGGCGACAGGAGCTGCGACGGATCATTCGGTGTTCGGGATTTTAAGCCAAACCACCAGAGTGATTCGTCTGCTCGATCCCCGCTTGATCGAGGTTGAAAGTGGCCTCAGATCACGGCGGCAAAAGAGCCTGACCCGGGCGGCCCCAAGGTTCTTTTGCGGCTTAATTGTGATTACAGCCGTTTAATGGAGGTGACCGGTTTGCCGAGAACTTCACTGCGTTGCACCGCATCGATGAGCGGCTCAATAACAGTGTTCATGGAGTGACCATTGGCATGAAGCAGAAATTTTGAATCAATCATGATGCCAACATGGCCCGGCCAAAATACAAGGTCGCCACGCCGATAATCCTTGTCGTTGGCAAGGTGCCCCAATTGTTTTTCCTGCATGTCGGAATCGCGCGGTGACGAAATTCCACAAGCTTCAAGAGAAATTTGCACAAGGCCCGAACAGTCGATACCGTGATTGGTTTTGCCGCCCCAAAGATATGGCGTTTGTAAAAACATTTGGGCGATGCCGACAAAATCTTCTTCCCATTCACCGATTGGGGCCAAGTGAATTTTGTAAACAAACAGGCCACTCGAAAGTTCAGCGAACTCATCGGACGTTGCAACAACCGCAACCTTGGCATTCAATGGCAAAAGTTGCGCTGGGCGCGATCTCAAATCAGGTTTTGGATAAGCAAGCGTTGAGAGCGCTTTGACGCGGTGGGTCTGGTCTGAAATGTCTGCCGTTAAATGTGCTTGTTCAACATAGCCGACGTAGCCATCTTTTTTCAGCTGCACCCAGCAAAACCCGTTGGCGGTTTCAAAAACCATGCAATCCTCGCCGAGGAGGGCCTGCGAGGTTTGCACAGCATCCAATTTGGGTGATTTTAAAATCGGGGCGATGGGTGCAGCGACGCGCATCGGCTTTGGTGCAACGAAAGACTTCGCTTCAACATGACCTTGCAATCTTTCATCAGCCAGATCGGACCTAAAAGCATTGACCCGAGGATCAAGAGTTTCCGTCACAGCAATTCCGCCTTATTGCTGACGAGATCGCCGAGGCGTTCCAGAAACAGGGCACCCGCCACTGTGCGCTGGACCAAAACGTTGCGCATGTCGGCCTGGTCGCGTCGGCGCGAGACAAGGCCGAGCTTGCCCATCGAATCCAATGCGCGGGTAATGACCGGTTTTGAAACAGCAAGCTTCGCGGCAAGCCCCCGCACCGTGTGGGGCGGCGGCTCCAGATAGATAGTCAATAAAATCGTCATCTGGCGAATGGAGAGATCCGGCTCGTCATCTTTGACCTGGCTCAGGCCAACATCATGCCACAGCTTCAAGGCCTGCGGTGACTCCAAAGAGATGGGCATTGATCCTCACGACGATTGTTTCGGCTCCGTATCATTCACTGCTTTGATAAAAACATCAAGCCGGTTTTTGGAATCGCTCGCGTAACGTTACAAAAAGCGTGTGCATGGCTTGCGCTTCACCACCTTTGGGACGCCCGGGTTTGGCATTGGGGGTCCAGCCGAAAATGTCGAAATGAACGTAAGTCTTCGCCCGATCAACAAAGCGCTTCAGGAAAAGTGCGGCTGTGATGGAGCCTGCATAGCCGCCCTGTCCGGCATTGTTGATGTCGGCGATCGGCGTTTCAATCAGGCTGTTATAGGGGGCCCAAAGCGGAAGACGCCACAGGGGATCGTTGACGGCCAAACCAAGCTTGGCCAGCCGCTCGGACATTTCATCATCGTCGGTGAAAAAGGGCGGAAGGTCTGGGCCCAGTGCCACCCGTGCAGCGCCCGTCAATGTGGCCATGTCGATCAGCACGTCGGGATTTTCTTCATCGGCCACGGCCAAGGCCTCGCATAAAATCAGGCGGCCTTCGGCGTCGGTGTTTCCGATTTCAACAGTCAATCCTTTGCGTGTTTTGAACACATCGCCGGGGCGGAATGCGGCACCGGCAATTGAATTTTCTACGGCAGGAATAAGAACGCGCAGGCGCACGGGCAGCTTGGCCTGCATGATGAGCTGCGCCAAGCCCAGTACGTTGGCCGCGCCACCCATATCCTTCTTCATCAACAACATGTTGGATGAAGGCTTGATATCAAGGCCGCCCGTGTCAAAGCACACGCCCTTGCCAACGAGCGTCAATTTAGGATGTATGGGTTTGCCCCAGGTGAAATCGATAAGGCGTGGTTCGCGGGGAGACGCTGCGCCCACGACATGGATTAACGGGAAATCACGAGCCAGCACCTTGCCCTTGATCACGTTGAGCTTGGCACCAAATTTTCTGGCAACGCTGCGGGCCTCAGCTTCCAACTCGTCAGGCCCAAAGAGATTGGCCGGCGCATTGATCATGTCGCGGACGTGATAGGTGGCGTTGGCAACTGCAACAACTTCATCGCGGTCAACCGAAGAGGGACATTGCAATGTGGCTTTGCGTGCATCGGCTTTGCGGAAGGGATCATATTTGTAAAGTTCGAGACACCAGCCCAGCGCCACGGCAGCGATATCCTTGATCTCACCTTCAAACGCATAATGACCCTCAGGCAATTTGCTGGAGAGGCTGCCCAGGCTGAAGGGATCAGTTCCCGCGGAAGGTGCTCCCACCCATATTGCACCGGTCTCACCTGACGCCATGGGCAAAACCACGAAGGATAGAGGCTTGGCTGCAAAGCCCTGCGCTCCAACTAACGCTTTGGTGGAAGCGTCTGCCGTTTTCAGTCTGTCGCCCAAGCCCTGGGCGTCCAGTACGATCAAAGGGATTGGTTTTTGGCTGGATTTGGCAAGCAATATTTTGGCAGCGTCGATCATGGTCTGTCCTGATTCCTCTTTGAGTTATGGTTAATCGTTTATTGAGGAAAAAGCAGCATGGTGACCTCTAGTTTGAGGTTTGAAGTCAGTCATGTTTGTTGGCACCACCAGTTTTATCCGATTTTCGGGCTGTCTGATCATTACAGGCCTGGCCTTGGCGGCTTGCCAACCAAAATCCACCAATCTCGATACTGATCCATTGACCACCGGCAGCACGACGTCGGCCAGTACGGTCCAGCCTGCGGCCGCCGGATCTGGCCCCGTTCCCTCATTCCGGCGCACGCAAAATCTGGCGCAACAATGGGCCGCCCACCCCGGCGATGAGGCCATTGGCCTTCAATATGCCGAAAATCTTGGTGCCATGGGTCAGGTGGATTTGCAGGCTGATGTGCTGAAGCAAATCGCATTGGCACACCCCAATGACAGCGCCTTGCAATCCCGCTTGGGAAAACAGCTTTTGAGTTCCGGCCGTCCCGGTGAAGCCGTTTCGCTTTTGACCCGTGCAGCGAGCCTGCCCGGTGCTGACTGGAAAACCCATTCGGCTCTGGGTTCTGCTTTGGACCAGCAGGGCCAATATGAACAGGCGCGGGCCGAATATCAAAAAGCCTTGGCACTTTCGCCCAATGAGCTTTCAGTCCAAAACAATCTTGGCATGTCTTATGCGTTGCAGGGCAAACTGCCCGATGCGGAAAAAACTTTGCGATTGGCGGTCAGCAATGCCAACGCCGACAAGCTGCCCAAGATCAGACAGAACCTCGCTTTGGTTGTGGGATTGCAAGGGCGCTTTGACGAAGCGCGCATCATTGCTTCACGGGATTTGCCACCCGACCAGGTGGAAGCCAACCTAGCCTATTTGCAGCAGATGATGGCCCAGCCTGATACGTGGGCGCAATTGCAGAGCAAAGGTTAAGGCTTTTTCTCAACCCATTCGCGGAAATGCTTGAACCATGTTTCAAGCCTGCGATGGTCTTAAGGATCAACAAGTTTTCCGTCATCATCGAATTTCTTTCTTGAATGCGGGAGAAAGAATTCGGGTTTTGGCATGGTGATGGCTTCCAGCGCCTGCAGGTTCTGGCGCAGGTGATATTGTGAGCGCCCTGTGCCCAGTGGGCCATCTGCTGCGCCGATAATTCCCACGCGCTTCCATTTGAACGGCGAGCCCCCACGCGACAGCCAATCCGTGGCGTTTTTCAATACGCCGGGAATGGAAAAATTATATTCTGGCGTCGAGATGATGATACCGTCACTGCTGCGGATTTTGACATCCAATGCTTTCACAGACTCTGGCTTGCCGTGGCTATCTTCGTCATCGCCATCATAAAGTGGAATGCCATGGAGCGTGGCAATCTCAATTTCAGCCAAGTCTCCTGCCACGGCTTGCAGCGCATGAAGCAGCTTTGTGTTGGTGGATGCTTTGCGCAAAGCTCCGCTGATGGCGATAATTTTCATTGTGCGTCCCGCTTGATATGTTTCAGTGCTTCTAGTGCCGCCTTGCGGGCCGCATCATGGTTCACCATGGGTTTTGGATAGGATGAAGGCGGATTTGGCATTTCCCATGGCGCATGAATAAAAGGTTCGGGAACGCCCGAAAGTTCCGGAACCCAGCGACGCACATAGTCTCCCCTGGGATCAAACTTTCGGCCCTGCAGCACGGGATTGAATATCCTGTAATAGGGTGCTGCATCAGCGCCACAACCCGCCACCCACTGCCAGCTTGCCGAATTTGATGCTATATCTGCATCCACCAACGTGTCCCAGAACCACGCAGCACCTTGTTGCCATGGGATGAGCAAATCTTTGATCAGGAACGAAGCCACAATCATGCGCACCCGGTTATGCATGATACCCGTGGCCCAAAGCTGACGCATACCGGCATCAACAATGGGATATCCGGTTTGGCCCTTTTTCCACTTGTGCAGGGCAGCCTTGTCTTCAATCCACGGGAAATCGGCAAACTCTGCCTTGAAGGGTCGCTCGGGGAGTTGAGGAAAGAGATGAAGCAGATGATAGGAAAATTCGCGCCATAGAACTTCTTTCAGGAATTTTTCACCGCTGCCATCAAGCTTGCCATTGGCTGAGGCCATAGCCTGCCTCGTTGCGTGCCACACCTGCCGAGGTGAGATTTCACCCCAATGCAAATGGGGTGACAGCCGCGAGGTAAAGTTTTGGTCTGGACGGTCGCGGCCTTCGGCATAGTCAATCAGGCCTTCATCCAAAAATTTAGCCAGTTGTGCCTGCGCGCCCTGCTCACCGGGCTGCCAGCTTTCTGAAAAACCGGTGGCCCAGTTGGGGTGTTGCGGCAGCAAATTCCAGTCTGTCAGTGCATCACTTGCCACTGACTGGGCAAAGTTTAATTGGGGTACCGGTCGCGCGGATGGTGGTTCACCCTTTGCAAAACAAACACGCGAAAAAGGTGTGTAGACTTTATAGACTTCGCCCATTCCGTTGCGAATGGACTCTGGCTCGTGCAGCAGGAAGCCGCCGTGGCGATGGCATTCAACACCCTGTTTGTCGCATATATCCTTGACGCGACGTTCAAGACCTGCGGACCAGGGCGTATAATCTCTGGTGAAATGAAGGGACGTTACGCCCGTTTCCTTGATGAGTTTTTCAAGCTCAACGTCACTTTGACCGCGCCGCAGGACCAGGGAAATTTTTTTCCCCAGGCTTTCCAAACTGTGGTGCAGCCACCAGCGCGATGCACCGCCCCAGCGCCATTGGCCGGGCGTTTCATCGTCGAGAATATAGACGGGTATGATCGGGCCTTTGACGGCGGCGGTCGCCAGACATGCGTTATCCGACAGTCGCAAATCCTGCCGGAACCAGACGAGAGTTGAATTGGCCATGCCTTAGACGGCGGCTTTCTTTCTCTTGGCGAGAAGATTGGTCAACCAATCGGGATCCATTTCAGGAACGGACGACAAGAGCAGCTCGGTGTAGGCTGGATAGGGAGGGTTGAGCACTTTTGATTTCAGGCCCTGCTGCACAACCTTGCCTTTGTGCATCACTACGATTTCATCAGAGATGGCGCGCACAGTTGCGATGTCATGAGTGATGAAAATGTAAGTAACGTTCGTATCTTTCTGCAACTTCATCAAAAGCTGCAGGATTTCTTCCTGCACGATCTGATCGAGGGCCGATGTCACCTCATCGCAGATAATCAATTCGGGTTCGGCTGCGAGGGCGCGGGCAATTGAAATGCGCTGCTTTTGTCCACCAGACATTTCGCCGGGCAGACGGTCAATGTAGCTTTCATCAAGTTCAATTGATTCCAGAAGTTCCACGACCTTGCGATCACGGTTGGCACCTTTAAGTCCGAGATAAAATTCCAACGGTCGGCCAATGATATCGCGGACCTTCTGGCGTGGATTTAGTGCTGTATCGGCGGATTGATAAATCATCTGGATACGGCGCAACGTATCCTTGTCTCGATCATTGAGCGCACGCGGCAGGGGTTTTCCATTGAACGAGATGGTGCCTGTCGATGTTGGCAAGAGACCAGTGATCGCACGGGCCAATGTTGATTTACCAGAGCCTGACTCGCCCACAACGGCCACGGTTCGCCCGCGTGGAATTTTTACCGATACATTGTCGAGAACCTTCATGCCGTTGCCATAGCTGGCGTCGACGGCATTGATATCGAGAATGATATCCTTGTTGGGCGATTCCTTTTTCTGCAATTTGCGGACGGCCCAGAGCGACTTTGTATATTCCTGCGTCGGCTTTTTCAGCATCGACCGCGTATCGGACTCTTCAACGAGATTGCCATAACGCAAAACCATGATGCGGTGGGCCATTTGAGCCACCACGGCGAGATCATGGGTGATATAAATCGCGGCCGTATTGAACTGCTCAACGATGTTGCGCATGGCCGCCAGCACTTCGACCTGAGTTGTTACGTCCAGGGCGGTGGTAGGTTCGTCGAATATGATGAGATCTGGCCTGCACGACATGGCCATGGCCGTCATGGCACGCTGAAGCTGTCCGCCCGAAACCTGGTGCGGAAAGCGCAAGCCGATGGTGTCGGGATTGGGCAGTTGCAGGCGCTTGTATAAATCACGCGCATCGGCTTCGGCCTTGTCACGCGGCATGATGTCGTGGCTGACCGCCGTTTCAACCGTTTGGTCAATCAAATGATGGGCCGGATTAAACGACGCGGCGGCACTTTGGGCCACATAGGCAATGCGCGAGCCCCAGAGCGAGCGACGGGTGGCTTCTGAAGCGGCAACCAAATCGATGCCATCAAAGTTAATTGAACCTGCGGTGATGCGGCAGCCGGGCCTTGCATAACCCATGGCGCTTAAGCCAAGCGTGGATTTGCCGGCCCCTGATTCACCAATAAGGCCCAGGACTTCGCCACGTTTCAGGTTGAGGTCGATGCCCTTGATGATCGGATTCCAGGAATCGTCGCTCTTGCCTTCAATCTTCAGCCCGCGAATTTCAAGAAGGACATCACCCTTGACGCGTTTTTTCTCACTTGCCATCGCGCAACCCCGAAGTTCTCTGCAGGAACCAGTCCACGACGAAGTTCACTGCGACGGTTAAAAGAGCAATGGCTGCGGCAGGATAAAGCGGTGCCGGATTGCCAAAGGTGATCAACGTCTTGTTTTCGGCGACCATGGAGCCCCAGTCTGCGGTTGGCGGTTGCACACCCACGCCCAAGAAAGAAAGTGCGGAAATGGTGAGGAACACAAAACAGAAACGTAGACCAAACTCCGTAATGAGCGGCGGCAGGATATTAGGCACAACTTCACGGAAGACGATCCAGCGCATGCCTTCACCGCGCAGCTTGGCGCTTTCAACATAATCCATGACCACGGAATTCAAAGCCACCGCGCGCGACAGGCGGAATACGCGCGTGGCATCCAACAAGGCCAGAATGATGACGAGATTGACCACACTCTTTCCGACAACGGCCAGCATCATCAAGGCAAAAATCAAAACGGGGATGGCGAGAAAAGCATCGACGATGCGTGAAACACCCTGGTCGAACCAGCCGCGCTTCAATGCGGCGAGCACGCCCAATGAACCACCAACCAGGAAGGACACCAGCGTGGTTACGAGTGCGATGCCAATGGTATTGCGGGCGCCGTAAATAAGACGCGAAAACAGATCGCGTCCCAATTGGTCAGTGCCCAGAATGCTTGTATCACTCGCATGTTCGTAAGCCTTGCCCACAATCTGCGCCTCGCCAAATGGCGCTATCCAAGGCGCAAAAATGGCGGCGATGGCGTAAATCAAGATGACGATCATGCCGAACCAGGCACTGATCGGTGCTGTTTTGAGCAGGCGCCAGACGTTTTCCAACATCGTGCGCCGCGCCTTGATGACACGAAGCGTTTGAGTCATTTTGGGTGCAACAATCTTGGGTTAGTGGTGATGGCAACGACGTCCGCCAGAAGATTAAGAAGAATGTAAGTCGCAGCGAAAATAAGCGCGCACGCCTGAACCACAGGCATGTCGCGGCTTGAGACGGCGTCTACCATCATTTGCCCGATGCCCGGATAGACGTAAACGACCTCAACGACGACAACGCCAACGACAAGGTAGGCGAGGTTAAAAGCGATAACCGTTGCAATCGGCGCCCAGGCATTGGGAAGCGCATGGCGGACGATCACTTGGCTTTTAGAAATACCTTTGAGCTGCGCCATCTCGATATAGGGACTCGACAGCAGGTTGATGATCGACGCCCGCGTCATGCGCATCATGTGAGCAATGATGACCAGTGTCATGGTTGCGGCTGGCAGTGCGGCGCGCGAAACATGTTCCCAGAACGGTGTGTTTTCGCTCACTGTTGATAGCGTGTAAAACCAGCGATGCTGCACGGCGAGGAAGAACATCAGAATATAGGCGATAAAAAACTCCGGCATGGCAATTGTGGTCAACGTCAACCCGTTCACAATGCGGTCATACCAGCTATTGCGATAGAGAGCGGCCAATACGCCGAGTATTAGAGACAATGGCACAGCAACGATAGCAGCCATGGCCGCCAGGAAGAACGTATTATAGAGGCGAGGTGCAATGATCGCCGAGACGCTGCGCTTTATAGTTCCGGTTGTTCCCGAGTAGGAATTGCCGAAATCGCCCTGCAGGGCATTGCCGATCCACTCTACATAGCGGACGGGTGCTGGCCGGTCCAAACCGAGCTGGTGATTGAAATTGGCCACCAGTTCAGGGGTTGCACCCTGGCCCAGAATGTTTTGGGCATAGCCGCCCGGCAACATTTGCAGCGAAGAAAAAATAATGATCGAGACGGCAAACAGCGTGATCAGACCCAAGCCCAATCGCTGCAGCACCGTCTTAAGTACTGGATGCATTCTTAGCCACCCGTTTCTTCCCAGTGGGCTCTTGATGGCCCGGTGAGCGAAAGCCTAGCAGACAAGCAGAAGCCTGCAAGGGGATTTTGCGACACTTTTCCACCGACAAAAACCATGCTTGATTCAAGCGCCCTGTTGCAGCCAAAAGGGGCCATGACAAAAGCCACCATGAAACAAGGCATCCTGCCCGCAAGCCAGATTGCGAAGTTTTGCAACGACGGCGTGATCAAGCACTCACGCAAACTTGATGACGACCAGATTCAGCCCGCAAGCCTTGATCTGCGCCTGGGGGGCAAGGCTTATCGCGTGCGAGCGTCATTTTTGCCGGGGCCCCGTCATTCGGTGGCAGAAAAACTGAAAGATCTGGTTCTGCATGAAATGGACCTGAGCATTGGCACGGTTCTGGAAACCGGTTGCGTTTATATTGTGCCGTTGATGGAATCGCTCGCTCTGCCCGCCGGGATATCCGCTGCTGCGAATCCGAAGAGCTCTACAGGCAGGCTCGATATTTTCACGCGCGTGATTACGGACCATGCTCAAGAATTTGACAAGGTGGCTGAAGGTTATACAGGGCCGCTTTATGCCGAAATCAGCCCCCGCACATTTTCCATTTTGGCACGTCAGGGATCGAGACTTTCGCAAATCCGCTTTCGCTCAGGGGGGAGCCTGGCCAGCGATGCTCTGATCCATGCTCTTCACGCCAAGGAGCCGTTGATCACCGAGGGCGAGCTTAATATTGATGGCGGATTGGCTTTGTCCGTTGACTTGACTGGTATTACCGCTGAACAGCCCATTGGCTTTCGCGCCAAGCGGCATTCGGCGCTGGTGGATGTTGACAAGAAAGCTCTGCTCAACGTCCTCGATTACTGGGAACCGATTTGGCAGCGCGGCTCGCTCATTCTCGATCCCGACCAGTTTTATATTCTGGCCTCGCGCGAGGCTGTGCGCATTCCGCCAACACATGCGGCCGAAATGGTGCCCTATAATCCATTGGTCGGTGAATTCCGCGTGCACTATGCGGGATTCTTTGACCCGGGGTTTGGCCACGCTTCAGGTCATGGCGAAGGAGCGCGCGCGGTATTGGAAGTGCGCAGCCACGAAGTGCCTTTCATTCTTGAAGACAAGCAGATCATTGGACGATTGATTTATGAGCCGCTCACGGAAACGCCTGACGCGGTCTATGGCTCTGGCCTTGGATCAAATTATCAAAAACAGGGATTGAAGCTTTCCAAACATTTCAAAACTTATGATGGCGCTTACCGCTCCTGAGCGAACTGCAATATCCAACTCGCCATTTTGAAACGGATGCCCGTGCGCCCAGACAAAGCCGGAACGCACGGGCCTGTCGATTATTGAGCCGGAGGACAAGTTTCCTTGTTGGGGTCGCAAGGGACCTTGTTTTTATTACCTGGCTTCTGGCCATTATTATTCTGCATCTGCCCGTTCATTTTCTGGTCCATGGGCTTTTGTGCACCCGGAACAGGAGGCGTCATTTTTTGCAGATCGCCCGGCATGTTGCGCGGTTTATTACGCCTCAATTGGTCGACAGGTGGATTTGTGTTGTCGAGTGGCGCAATCTTGTTGGCGTTGTTCCCGTCAACAGGCGCATTGCCCTTGAATTTCTCCCGTGGAGGTTTTGCACCCGGCGCATCTAAAATGGGGGGTTGGCCTGCGGGGACATCCTTCATTTGTTTCCTGTTTTTCTTCATGCTGCCATCTGCGGGCTGGAGCGGCGCAACTGTATTGTCCTGATTGAGAATGGACACATCCTTTTGTTGCTTTCCACCTGCGGGCATTTGCACTTTGTCAGCGGGCTTAGTTTTGTCTGCGGGCTGTGTTGCGACTGCTGGTGGAGTCCCCGGTGCTGGGGTCGTTGCCTGGACGGGAGTTTGACCAGGGACCACGGGTTGTGCATCAGCACCAATGTCAGTCTGAATTCCCTTGGCTTTGCGCCGGGAAATTACGTCTTCAACCTTCACGGGCTTTTGCGGTTTGGCGGTTGCATCATCCTTCACTTCAGGATTGAAGATTCCGACAGAATTGGCGTCCGTCTTCCCTGCGGCGTCTGGGCTCGTAACCGGTTTTTCAGTCAGGACCTTCACCTTGGTTTTGGTCGCCCTTTCAATTTCGTTCACCTGGATCACATTGTTCACAACGATATTATTTTCAATCCGAACTGTTTCAGGGGGACGCTGTTGAACGATGGTGCGCACATGATTGCGGTCGCGGATAATCCGATCTGAAAGATTGATGGAGAGGAATGCCGACGTTGGCACAGCTTGCCAATAATAATCCGGAACATCGCCTATGGTGATGTTGACGCTAACATCTTCACCACCCCTGCGAGGCGGGAGAGGAGCCCAGGCAACATCGGAGTCGCCACGGCTCCATGCGACCCACGCAGGCGCCCAGCGTCGGCCCGGCACCCAGTACCAGCCGATGTCTTGTGAATAGCCCCAACGGCCATAATGGTAGGTGGCCCAGCCGAATCTTTCATTTGAAACCCACATCCAGCCATAGCGATCGGTAAAGGCCCAGTGGCCCAAGGTGTAGGGGCGCCAACCACGATCCACATGGTCCGGCAAGAATACATATTGGTCCTGATAGGAAACCCAGTTGCCGTAGGGCGAAAGGCGATCGTAAAATCCCCCGATGCCGAAATTCACCGACACACTCGTTTGCGCTTGCGCAGCACTCACGATAGCGATGGGAGACATCGTTGCCAGTGCGAACAAAATGCCACTGGCAGCGGCTGTTCCCAAGGCTAATTTCTTAATCGTCATTTAGACACCTATCTGGATTTGGTTGATCTCTAACGTGCACAATTGTGCGCAGCGGTCAAAGTTCCAAAGCGACGACTCAGTGGACAGAATTTAATTGTTGGGAGGCAAGAATGACCCCACTTTTAGGCCTGTTTGAGCTCTGTTGACCGCTATTGGGGAAAACAATAGAGATACTTCGATATGAAAAACCTCCCCCTGAAATTTCTATGGAACGATGCCGAAGCAAAAGATCTTGATGATCAGGGATTGCTTCTTTACCGATCCAATCTCCTCCGCCAAAATGCTAACGCCTCTGGTTGCAGCAACGGAACCGCCTCAGCAAAAATGGCCATGCAGGAGCCGCTGACGAGACTGTCTGCCGAGGTTCTTTCGGTTTCAAGGTTGGTCGATAAGCAACGCTCGGTGGATGCGGACGATTTTGACACCTTCTATCTCGCCAAGCTTCGGCTGCTGCAATCGCGATACAGATTGATCGATCAAGAAGACTCTCTGGCCATTGATCTCAAGCATTGTATTTTCAATCTCAATTTGAACGCACCTTCGGCTGGAATTTTTTTGCATGGGCTGGTGCCGCATCGTCACGTTGATCTCACGCATTTCGATGCGGTGAGATCAATTGGTGCTGCAACAAATTCTGAGGAACTAACCAAAAATATTTTCGGTGACGAAATTTCTTATCTGCCATGGCAGAGGCCGGGTATCGATTTAGCGATAAAGATCGGCGGCTTAGCCTCCCGCAATCCGAAACTCATGGGCATAGTTATCGGTGGTTATGGACTTTTGACATGGGGTGAAACGTCCAAGACTTGTTATGAGACCACATTGCGCGTTGGCAACAAGGCAGTTGGCTGGTTAAATACCCATGCCAAAAAGCCAGCTTTTGGGGGTGAGGCCCAAACGGTACTCAGCGCTGAAGATCGCAGAGCCGTCGCGTTGCGCCTGATGCCAGAAATCCGCGGACTTCTATCATCACAAGACATGAAGATTGGCCATTTCAATGATACGGCGGACGTTCTTGAATTTGTGAACTCCAAGGGCCTTTTGAGTCTTGCGGCACTGGGATCCTATTGTCCCAATCCCCTGCTTCAGACAAAAATTGGTCCTGTGGTGATCCCGCCTGATATTACCGGCGATGATCTGAAAGCGCGCGTTGGCGCGTATTGTTCTTCATATGAAGCCTACTACAATCGTTGCAAGCATCCAGGTTCGCCTGCAATGCACGATCCCTCACCAACAATCTTTTTGGTACCGCAAGTCGGCATGTTTACATTCGCCACCGACAAATCTTCGGCGCAGGCATTGTCGGAGTGCTACGCCAGCACAATCAATGTGATGGCTGGCGCTTCGAGAGTTTCCGATTATCTAGGTCTGCCGGAACAAGAGCTTTTTAACGTTGAATATTGGCCTCTTGAAGACGCAAAGCACTCGCGAACGCCAATGCCGCTGTCGGGACGCATCGCGCTGGTCACTGGAGGTGCGAACGGAATTGGGGCGGCAATTGCTGAGCGGTTGCTGGCCGGAGGTGCCTGCGTTGCCATCGCTGATATTGATATCGTCGCTCTCAAGGATACAAGCGAAGCCTTTGCGCAGAAATATGGCGAACACAATATCCATAGCTTGCGCATGGATGTGACGAGCGAGCCTGAAATCATTTCAAGCTTCAATGAGATCGCGTGTCATTTCGGCGGTCTCGATATCGTCGTCAATAATGCGGGGATCGCCATCAGGTCGCCCGTCGAGGACACCACGATTGAAATGTGGGACAAGCAGGTTGCCATTTTGGGTACCGGCTATTTCCTGGTGGGGCGCGAAGGCTTTCGCCTATTGAAGCGGCAGGGCTTGGGTGGATCGATGATCTTCATCAGTTCGAAGAATGGCTTGATCGCTTCTGATGGAGCGAGCGCTTATGGCGCAATGAAAGCTGCCGAGTTGCATTTAGCGCGCTCCATGGCGCTGGAGGGCGCACCGCTGGGAATCCGGGTGAATAGCGTCACCCCGGATGCCGTATTGCGGGGGTCAAAACTGATGGCCGGAAATTTTGCCCAAAAACGTGCCGAAGCCTTGAACATCAGGTTGGACGAACTTGAGGACCACTATCGCAAAAGGTCTCTGCTGCAGAGATCGGTCTATTCAGAAGATGTCGCTGAGGCTGTGTATTTCTTCGCTTCGGACCAATCACTAAAATCTACTGGCAACATCCTGAATGTGGATGCGGGCCATGTGGCTTCGTTTACAAGATAATCTTTGCGCCGTAACCCGTGTGGAAGGATCATGCCTTCGCACGTTCCAGCACTGCTGCTGCCGTTTGTTCATCAGTTACCAAGACATTGCTGAAGCCCGCCCGCAATGCGCCATGCAATACGGGAACCTTGTTGCGCCCGCCTGAAGCCAGGATGACGCATGGGATGCTCTTCAACCTTTTAGGCGGCAGTGCAATGACGCGGCGATTGATCGGATGATCGATCACTTCGCCCTGTTCATTGATCCAGTGACCACAAATATCGCCCACGGCACCTGCCCTCACCAATTTTGCGGCCTCTGCATCCGAGATGAGTCCTACCTGCATAATGGTATTGGGCCTGGCCAATTCGCCAACTGAAAGCAAAGCAAGATTAACCTTTGCGCCGAGATCAAACACATCCCTAACCATTGACTGTTTCAGGAATATTTCGCGCGTTGCTTCGGAATCCGTTAATGCCGGCGCTGCAACGTAATAGCATCTGGCACCCACAATATCGGCGAGGTGAGATGCTGTTTCGTGCGGATTGACCAGCGATGCCTGCGTCAGACCACCCATCAATGACACAACAGAAAGTGAATCAAAAGCCCGTCGCGGCACCGAACGCAGTGAATGGCGCAAAGTTCGACCCCAACCCACGCCCACGGAAAAATTGTCTTTCAATTGCGAGCCAAAATAATGGCCCGCAGCCGCACCGATCACTTGCGGCAGTTGATCCTCGCTGATAGGCGTCGGCACCACAATGGCGTGAATGAGTTTGAATTTGTCCTTGAGTTGCTCTTCCAGAGCCACGCATTCCGCGAGGCGGCCCGTCACGTTGATTTGAACGAGTCCCTGTTCACGGGCGAAGGCCAGAAGCCGATTGACGCGAATGCGGTTCAGTTTGAGCTTCTTGCCCACTTCAGCCTGTGTATATCCCCCTACGAAATAGAGCCAGGAAGCCCGCGTTGCCAGTTGCACTTCAGGATCAAAACTCTGGAGATCGTTGAAGGCGGGCATATCCATATTTCTACAGGCCTTAATGTGACGGGTTCAACTGACGCGGTGAAAAGACTGCCAAGCTATGTCGAGTGGTGCATCAGTCAACAGTGTATTCAAAAGTGCGACAGTTAGCGGCATCAGCGTCTTTGGCAAAATGTTGGACTCGAACATGGCGCCCAAGGCTTGCGCTGTTGAAATTCCAAGGTCAGCGCCTTCCACTGTTTCGCCTTTGAGTGGGCCCGCAAGTGCTTCGCGATAGGTAAGGCCCCGACCAAGCTGGTTTCCCAGCCTCGAATTTCGCCCTGCCTGGCAGGTGACATAGAGATCTCCAACACCGGGCATTCCCCAAACACTTTCCGGCGTCCCATTCAACGTTTTGGTGAGCGTCATCATCTCGCGCACCGACTGGTCAAAAATTACCGATGCGGCATTGTTGTTTTGCGCGCCATTTTCTACGGGTGCCAGGCGGGCCATGGCCCCGTGAGCCCAGCCCACAGAAATGGCGAAGAAGTTTTTGAAGGCCGCGCAAGTTTCAACACCAATCATGTCGCTGGCGGGCCGCGGATGATAATACGAAGTTTCCAAATTCTGGCACAAGGTCTCGGCAAAGCCAGGCGAATGTGAAACAATCACTGTTCCTGTCTGACGACGCACTGCGAGCTCGCCCGCGATGCATGGGCCACCGATGGCGGCCACGGGAACGTCCACTCCGAACTTCTTTCGGAGCTGGTCTGAAACCACGTCCGGTAATGTTGCGAGAGAGTTGTTACCGGGGCGCATTCCTTTGGTAACCATCAATACGGGTTTGGGATGCTGCACGTTGGCCAGAAGCTGTTCAACCGCCCAGTCCACGCCAGCAGATGACACGCCGAGCAAGACCAAATCTGTATCGGTACCCAGTGCAGAGCCGAACTCTCGATATGAGAAAGCTTTGACGCTCGTCGGCAACGTCACCTTTAGCTTGGGGTGAAAGCTCCGGTCTTTAACACTGGCAATTATTGTTTCATCAAGATGCGTGCCCACAAGATGAACAGTGTAGCCACGGTCCACCAACGGCAGTGTCATGGCGGAGCCCATGACACCCGCCCCCAGGATCGTAATTTTTTTCATCGAATGGCCATTGTGGTCTTTGAATCGAACAAATGAACCTTATCGAGACGCGGTGCAAATTCCACGATGCTGCCGCGCGTGAAGGGTTGACGATCGCGGATGATTGCGCAAATTTCGCCATCTTCCAGATCAGCGTAAACATGGGTTTCAGGACCCGTTGGCTCGGTCACCGAAATCTTGGCAGGAATGCCCTTACCCACGGTCAAATCTTCAGGACGGATACCATAGATCACGTCTTGACCAACTGCAGCCTTATGGCCCTTTGGCAGTGGCAACCTGATTCCAGAACTGGTCAACACATGATCAGATTTAGCCACGCCATTGACTAGATTCATGGATGGAGAGCCGATGAACTGCGCCACGAACAGGTTGGTTGGCGTGTCGTAGACTTCGAGCGGAGTTCCCATTTGTTCGATGATACCGTCGCGCAAAATGACGATTTTGTCTGCCATCGTCATTGCTTCAATCTGGTCATGCGTCACATAAACAGTTGTCGTCTTCAGACGCTCGTGCAGATCCTTGATTTCGGTGCGCATCTGCACGCGCAATTTTGCATCGAGGTTCGACAAAGGTTCATCAAAAAGAAAGACGGCCGGGTTCCGTACAATCGCCCGGCCCATGGCCACGCGCTGACGCTGGCCACCGGAAAGTTCTCGCGGGTATCGTTTCAGGTATGGTTCGAGATTCAGGATTTTTGCGGCCCAGTCAATCTTCTCATCGATTTCGCTTTGTGGCCGTTTGGCCAAAGCCATGGAGAAGCCCATGTTGTCTTTGACCGTCATGTGGGCATAAAGCGCGTAATTCTGGAATACCATCGCGATGTTGCGATCTTTGGGATGGACGTTGTTGACCCGCTTGTCCCCGATTTCGATGCTTCCGCCCGTTACAGATTCCAAACCCGCAATCATGCGCAACAGAGTTGACTTTCCGCAGCCGGAGGGGCCGAGGAAGACGACGAAGCTGCCATCCTCAATTTCGAGATTGACCCCGTGCACGACTTCAACGTCGCCATAGTTCTTGACAATATCCTTGAGCGCGACTGACGCCATTTCATGCTTCTCCAAATTCAATTTTACGGGCTTCAGACAGACCCGTTACATTGCGCGATGAGATTTTAAATAGGTTCATGCGCTGCCAGACTTCAAAAGACCATGCCGCCTGCCGTTCCACTTCGACATTGTGGGCCAGAGATCACGGTAAACACCAAGTAACTCGCGATATTGTTCACTTTGTTTGGGTCTGGGCCGGAATGTCTTTGACGGTTTTCCGGCCATGCCAGCTGCGGCGGCGGGCACTGTTTTATACCAGCCCACAGCTTTTGCGGCAGCACAGGCAGCACCCAGAGAGGATGCTTCAACGGTTTCCAATCGTCCGACATTCTTGCCTGATGCGTCGGCCAAAATCTGGCACCACAAATCAGATTTGGCACCGCCCCCGATCGCGACATAGTGGGTGATCTCAGTTGTAGCGGACTCAGCCATCTCCGTGGCGACGACTTGTTCCAGTGTCAGTCCTTCGATGAAGGCGCGGTAGATATCGCCTCTTGTATGCTCAGGGCCCAAACCGGTGATCACACCGCGTGCAGAGGGATCCCAGTAGGGTGACATGCAGCCCGCCCAATAAGGCACCAAAGTCAAACCCTTCGCACCAATGGGAGACTCTGCGGCCGCCTTTTCAAGTTGGGCGAAGATTTCCGGATTTTGAGTGGCATCGATACCGAAGAGTTGTTCGACTGCCCAATTAAGCAAGAACGTTCCTGATCGAAGGCAGGTTTCATAAATATAGCCCTGCTCTGCCACGGCGGTCATGGTGCGAAAAGCAAGGCTATGAGCATAGTCTTGGCCATAATTGCCGGAGACCATGGCCGTGCCGAGATTGATATAGGCGCGGCCCTTGACGAAGACGTTTGTGCCTGTACCAGCGCATTGACCATCGCCACCGCCGGCAATCACCGGTGTGCCTTGCTTCAAACCAGTTAGACGGGCCGCATTTTTGCTAACCTCTCCCAAAACCTCTCCGGGCCGAAAAAGCTTTGGCAATTGGTCGAGTGAAAGGCCAACGGAAGTTACAAGTTTTTCAGACCATTTCATCTTGGTCATATCCAACAGGCCCATCGGATCTGCCGAACCTGTGGAACTGTTCCATTCACCCGTCAGGAAATGCGCAACCACGCCATGGACTTCGGCAGTTTTGTGAACGCGTTTCCACATGCCCGGCATATTTTTTTCGAACCAGGCACATCTTGCAAAGCACGTAATAACATCAAGTGGCTTGCCAGAAATACGATGGATGGTCTTGGCACCAATACTTTTATCAAGATGCGGCAACACAGATGTGGCCCGCTCATCCAACCAGATTGTTCCGGGTCGTAGCGGCTTTTCATGTTTGTCAAACTGGGCGAAGGATTCGCGCTGGCTCGAAATGGCAACGGCGGCGATCCGCCCTGGTGGTACAACTTGCAAAAGTTTCTTCAGAGCCTTTGCAGATGCATTTGTCCAGGCGCTAGCATCCTGTTCGAACCAGCCACGCTGCGGACTATCAATTTTGAGGGAGGTTCGCCCTTCACCCACAGCACGGCCGGATTTGTCCCACGCAATTGCTTTTGTGGCCGTTGTGGATGAATCGAGGCCGATGACGAGATCTTGTTTCATATGGGTTCTTGAATGAGGGTGAAGGCAGGGTTGCCCCTGCCTTCACTTATCTGGATTAGAGGCCTGAGTCAGCCACTGCCTTGTCGATCTGGCTGGCAATGTCGTCCATGCACTTCTTGGCATCGCCACCATAATCCTGGCCCGTGAGCAATTTGCCCAGGTTGACAGGAATTTCGTTGTTGGCGAAGCCTGCCCACAACGGCATATCTGGCTCGGAAGCCATCGCATTGTCGATGGTCCACTTCACGACGTCGAGATGGCGCGTGGTGCCAGCGCCAACAACGGCCTTGGCCTTGACGCGAGGATCGGCAAACGACGACAAACGCATCGGAGCAAAACCACCCGCCAGTGTGCAGCGTGTCATGATGTCTTTTGAGCAAGCCCATTGCATAAAGATCCACGCGGCATCAGGGTTTTTCGAATACTTGGACAATGCCAAGTTCGAACCGCCTTGGTGACCGTTGTTGGGGATTTCACCGAAACCCGCGTCCGCAGCGCTGCGCAGTTTTTTGCCAACGATAGGATGCGCTGCTTCCCACAGGCCTTTAACCTTGGAATCATCAGCATCCATGCCGGGGAAATCTTCATCCCAGGTGTTGACCATGGCGACCTGGCCCGATGCCATCATCTGGAACTGACCATCCCAGGTTGATGCCGTCGAGTTGGCTGGCGAGTTCTTCAGCATTTCCTGATACCACTGAAGACCGCGGACACCGGCTTCATCATTACCAGAGAACTTCTTGTCCTTGGTGAAGATGGAGCCGCCTTCATTCCACACTGCCTGGGTCCAATCGCAGTTCAGCGAATAGTGACCAGACTTGGCCTGAAGACCTGTGCCGTACATGCCATTGGCTTTTTCGGCTTCCGTGATCATCTTTACGGCCGCCGTAAATTCTTCAACGGTCTTTGGCGGCGCAATCTTGTGCTTCTCAAGAATGTCCTTGCGATACATGGTAATGAAGATTGGAATATCGAAAGGAATGCCGGTCCATTTGCCGTCAATCAAGGTCAGACCTTCGACCAGTGGCTTTGCGAAGTCATCCCAGTCGAAGCCAGGCATGGCGAGGTCTGGCTTGTCCTTGTAATAGGCGATGGGGTCAAACGTATCCTGGGCGAATGTTGAGGCCCAGGATTGATCGAGATAATAGAGATCATAAGTACCGAGCTTGCCCTGCACGTCCTGGGTTGCCTTGGCCAAAACCTGTTCCAACGGAACGATTTCGATCTCGACTTCAATTCCCGTGAGATCAGAGAATTCCTTCTTGATCTTATCGAGAACGACTGTTGGAGGGGTTGCTTCTGAGGTGTAGCGGATTTTTGTGCCCTTGAATTTGGCACCAACGTCCTTCAACCAGGCGTTTACGTTTGGATCGCCCTCGGCCAAAGCCTCGTTTCCGAGCAGGCTGAGATTGCCGCGGAATTTACGCGGATTTCCGAGCATGCCAACGCCGAAGGCCGAGAAGCCGACGCCTGCCATGCCCATCTTCTTCAGAAATGACCTTTTGCTGATGCGGCGTTCTGAATAGGCATTGGCCGTATCGACGATGAAGGTTTTTTTGTCGTGATCTTTAAAGCTCATCTAAGACTCCCATTGTTGTAGTTTTTTTAATCATAGTTTTCTCGTCGGTAACCTCATTCCTTGAGAGACCCCAAGGTAAGGCCACGAACCAGATGGCGCTGCACAAGCAAGATGAAAATGAAGCTCGGAAGAATTCCCGCTGTTCCCAGTGCGGAAATGAATCCCCACTCACTGCCCGTTGACGTGACGAAGGTCGAAATCTTCACGGGAAGTGTTCGAATGTCAGTCGTCAAGAACAGCGACAGGAGGAACTCTGTATAAGAAAAAATGAAGCAAAGGACGGCCGCCGCCGCAACACCGCCACGCACCATGGGAAACACAATCTTGCGGAAGGTTTGCCAGCGCGTGGCACCATCAATCATCGCGGCCTCATCAACATCCTTGGGAACATCATCAAAGAATGATTTTAGCAATAGGACGGCGATGGGCAGATTCATCAACGCATAAATCAAGATCAATCCAACATAGCCCATGAACCGGTTGTCGGTGTCTCGCATGCCTGCCACCTTGTAGATGGTCACCAGCGGAATGAGGATGGCAATGGGAGGCATGAAGCGTTGCCCGAAAATCCAGTTGAGAAAGACATCACGGCCTTTGAACTTCATGCGCGACAGCGCGTAGGCGGCGATCACCGATGTGAACACGGAAACAATGGTTGCGCCCAGCGAGATGATCAATGAATCAAATATGGTTCGCCTGGAGTCATAAGAACCAGATCCGCCACCGCCCTGACTGATCCCTGTGTTGCCGGCATATTCTGCTTTTGAGACACCGAGCACGGTTACATAATAATTGACGGCTGTGGGTTGGAAATCAAACACGACCACTCGGTCCTTATCGAATATCGCACTCGTCGGTTTGATAGACGTCAATGCCCACCAGAAGATTGGGAACATGAACACGGCTGTCATGAGGATCGCAGCAACGTCCCTCAGCAATTTGACTGGTGTTGACTGTTCCATCAGAGATTCACCTTGAAGATTCTCATGAAGAGCGTCGACGTGACGATCACGAGGATGAGGGCCAACAGCGCCACCGTGGAGGCAAACGGGAAGTCGGCATTGCCAAAATAAATGCGGCCAGCATAAGATGTGAGCGTTTCAGTGGCGGTGCCTGGGCCTGAATCGGTCATCACTTTGATGTAGTCAAAGGCGCGGAACAGGTCGACGCCACGTATCAAGACGGCAATTGCGATGACCTTCGACATCATGGGCAGCGTGAGCTTGAAGAAAGCCTGTATGGGTGTCGCGCCATCAATGGCAGCGGCTTCGAACGGCTCTTTGGGAAGGGCGCGCAATCCCGCCAACATGATCAGAACCATGAATGGCGTCCATTGCCAGACTTCAGCAAGCAAGAGCCCGCCCATCGCTGTGCCTGCGCTGGCCAAGATGGGTTTGTCGGGGGACAAAAGGTTCAACGCGTAGAGGGACCTGCTGAGCACCCCGAATGAGCCGTCGAGCATCAAGAGGAACATCATGCCCGTAACAGCCGGGGGAACGACCAGAGGCAACGTCATCATGGCCCGCAATACGCCATAGCCCTTGCGATCTGAATCAAGCAGCAGCGCGATCAACATCCCCAAAACCAGCTGAAGCGCCAAGGCAACACCTGTATAGAAAAACGTATTCTCTACTGCGTTCCAAACACGCGCGTCGGTAAGTATTTTTGTCCAATTGTAGAGCGGATCGAACTTCATCACGCGGGTTGCGGCATTGCGCCGATGAAGCGACAGAAAAATTGCGTAGAGCAATGGGTATATGCCGAAAATCGTCATCAATGCCCCCGCAGGCAGCAACCACGGCAAAGGATGCTCAGAGGTCATCCAACCCGTGAGTCGAGATCGTCCAGGGGTTTGGCTTGTCATGCTCAGCTTTTAAACCGGGGGACGAACAATCGAATCGCCGCGCGACTCAAGTTCGCGTGCAAAAGGCATTTTCACTCAGGATTCTCCCTTTAGAACTTATGTTATTTTATAATTACATTTGTTCAGGGCAATGTTGTACGATTTTCTATCGGTGTCAATGGTGATTGCGCCGAAAAGCGACCCCTCCTTTGGCTCCACCAGAAAAGTACAAAAATCCATCGCTATTTATTGTGCAGTGTTCGCAGTTGCGAACTGTGCCTTGGTAAAAAATGCGGCGCCTACCTTGCGTTGGTGACAGCCACTTTTCCAACACGTCCCTGATGCGCAAGCTCGAATCCCTGTTGTGCATCGGCGAGCGGAAACTCATGGCTGACCAACGTTTCCAGAGCGTATCCTTCACCCGCCAGCAGAGCCATGGCGCGCGGCATAAGATCCGGAGTTGCGGAATAGCTGGTGACCAAATTGATTTCGCGGCGCCAGATATCCCACCAATCGATGATGATTTCATTGTTGGGCTTGCTGCCGAAAATCAATATTGTGCCACCATCGCGCACTGTATTCATCGCAGTCTTGATTGTTTCCTTCGTCAATACACAAAGGATGATCAGATCAGCACCGCGACCTTGGGTGTGTTGCTTCGCAACATCGGCAATATCATTGTCTGACACAGTGCGGCCAGCTTCGGCTCCCCATTTCAGGGCAAGATCAATGCGTTCCTGACGAACATCGGTGACCAGGGTTTTGACCTTGGCATCTCGCAATAGTGGAAGAAAAAGGATGCCGACAGCGCCTGCGCCAATAATCAAAGCCGTGTCGCCTTCGCCTGCGTCAACCCGATCAAGAGCACGTAGGCAGCACGCCAATGGTTCCATGAAAATTGCACGCAAATCCGGCACGTGGTCAGGTACAGGCACGACAGAGAAGGGTACTAGGCTTGCTGGCACGCGGATAAAATCTGCAAAGCCACCAGGATCGATATTGCTGCTTTTGAATACGGGGTCCATCGGACCTGACCCGCGCTTTGCATAGTGTGATTCCAGGTCAGGGGCATGGTGGGCAACAGCCACGCGTTGGCCGATGTTGAATTGAGATGCACGCGATTGGACAATGGTAGCAACCAGTTCATGGCCAATCTTCTGTGGCTTTTTGAAATAAGAATCATATACCTTGGCGATATCCGTCCCGCAGATGCCGCAGGCTATGAGTTGCACCAGAATTTCGCCCTCGCCAATAACCGGTGTTGGCAAGCTATTCATTGATACAGTGTCAGAACTCTTGCAGGTTAAAACCCTGTTCATAGATTATCCCAAAATCTTTCATGAATTTCATTGATCGCAGTTCCAACATACTTGCATCTCAGCAAGAATGGCAATCGGGATGAATGATTCAAGGTCTCAAATCACTCTCAACGGAGGGTCCACTGAGGAGAAATATCAAGACCGAACGGGACGATTTGTGATTTAGGCTTGAGCCAACCGGGGTTGTGGAAAGCGAAGGTCTTGCTGTTCGATCACTGCTTTTATCGCGGTAGATGGAACTGGCACCACCACCCGTTTTGAAGGATAGTTGCCTGCCCCCACGACACAGAGGAGATTTAAATCAGGCAGTGTTGCGATTGGATGTTCGCTGCCTCGTTCATATTCGATAACTCCCTCGGTATTGAATTTGCTTCTCAGGATTATCGTGCAGCACGCGACTTCGGATTGCGGTTCAAGTGTATCATTCTTGATAGGTGCAAATCGTTGCATTTTACGAACGATTTTGATGTGGCGCTGCGCCCAACCTGCTGCAGGCGTGATATTTAGGCCAAGTGCTGTGATGCACAAAAATGGGAAATTCGCACCAATGGCGCCATTGTTTTGGAGCGATATGTCGACAAAACAAATTCCCCGTCCAGAAGGGTTTGGCAATCGCTCAAAACGCAGTTTGAATCGAGGCCTGATCTCCGTTGTATCGTCACTGGAATAGGCAATCGAATGAATGTTGTTCATCATAAACAAGCCCCATCATTTTAATTAATTGCCCGGCATCATGCCCGGCCCTCGTGGGACCAGCCGTAGGTCTTAAGTGTCACCAACTCATTAAATGATGGAGTTCATCCTTACCTAGGTACTGTTCGGTTTAAATCGGGGTGAATTCTTGATAAAGAAAATGGAATCGAACTGATCCATCGCCCTCAGATTTTGTGCTGTATGTGGTATCTCGCAAGTGCGAGCGTCATCCAGCAGGGAGAAAGGTCGAGGGGAATCCAGTTAACCGTGGCAAGTGGCACGAGCCTGTCGATAGAATTTGTCCCACTGTGTTTTATCTGCGGAATTTCGCAGCAACACGCCTCCGCCCCGGCTCATCACAGCGCCTTTGGGGGGCTTTCTGCTTTTTTCCACCACGGTGCGGATTGCGTAAACAGTGACGCCGCCTTCCAAAAGGCCCACGACCAGTTTGTGGGATTTGAAATTCTGGTCTGCTTTCTTGAGTGCCGTGATTTGGCAACTGGTGGCCGCGTTGGCGGTTGAACCCGGAACTGACAGGGGCAGGCAAAATGCCAAGCCTATGAGAATTGTGCAAAGCTTCTTCATTGGCGGCTCCCTCTTTACTGGCATCGCCATTTGTGTGCCAGCTCTTGACGGACTATTGCACGCTTGCAGGCCTTCACTCAATCCCAAACAAATCGTGAAACTTACGCCGCATGGAGTGATAGGAGATTGCGGGCGGTTCCGGATGTCCCCTCAGAAAGTACATGCAAAGGCACAGTATCGATTACCGCGTCTGCAAATCAATCCTCTATTCTCATCGGGTTGTTGCTGTTGAGCGTGTGGGCAACGCTCCCATCTCGCGTGCATAGGAAGATTTTTTCCAAAGAAAAAGCCCCAACCCCGTGGGGGTTGAGGCTCTTCAGGAATTGCTGAAGCCAGAATTACTTCTGGATGCAGGTAGCAACGGTGTCCTTCGTGCATTCATCGAGGCCTGTGAAGATTGGATCCTCAACTTTCTTACCCTGAATGAGATCAATCATTGCAGTCGGAGCCTTGTAACCCATTTCAAATGGGCGCTGACCCACCAATGCAGTAACCAGACCTTCGCCAGCAATTGCCACTTCGTCACCGATGGTATCGGCCGCCGAAATCACAAAGTCATTCTTGGCGATACGGTCAGCCAATGGCTTGAAAAGGTCGCGGTAAGGCTGCGGAGCACCAAACAGAGGCCAGCCACCTTCGATGGCGAAAGCATCAAGCTTTGGATTTGCGGCCAGGATGTCCGTCATGGCTTGAACGCCCTTGGCTCCATCATCGTTGGTGAACACGGGGCAACCTGAAACTTCGGTCCAGCCGCCTTCGCCCTTCAATGCCGCAATGCCTTCCTTGCCGGTCAGAGCATCGCGGGTTCCTTGAGCACGGCGCAGGATGTTATCTGCACCTGGGTTGCCTTCGATGAGGCAGATCGTGCCACCCTTTGGTTTGGCTTTCTTGATATATTCGCCAATCTTAACACCCATCAGGTAGTTGTCGGTGCCGAGATAGGTTTTGCGAAGTGCTGAATCTTCCTTGGCCAAGTCAGCGTCCAGTGTCATCACAGGAATGCTGGGATTGACGCTCTTCAGTGTCTGAGCAATGAGTTTGGCATTTGATGGCGAAATTGCCATGGCAACAGTATCTGGTTTGCCCAGCATGTCCTGAACAATCTGTGCTTCACCAGCTTCATCAGAAGTCGATGCAGGACCAGTATAGAAGCATTCAAATTCCGAGGATGCATTCTCCTTGTTCCACTTTTCGCAGCCTTGATGGATGGCTTCAAAGAATGGATTGTCCAAACCTTTCACAACAATAACAAGTTGCTTCTTTGCGAAGGCTTCTCCGGCAGTAAGAGCCAGAAAAGCAGTCGCTATCATCATAGCTTTCTTCATGTTTACTTCTCCCTTTGATGTGACAGGTGTTCATCACCTGCCAAGCAGAGCACCCACAACAGAGACCACAATAAGTT
>JBDSTO010000160.1:0-5522 GCA_039928255.1 Aestuariivirga sp.
TGACGGGCTGGTGGGCCTCGCAATTTGGAACACCCAACTACGCAGCCCATGGCGGCTTCTGCTCGGTCAACATGGCCGCTGCCGGGCTTTACACCTATGGCGGATCCTTCTGGGAATTTGGCGAGCCCGATTGGAAACACACCAAATATTTCCTGCTGTTTGGCGTCGCTGAAGATCATGCCTCAAACCCGATCAAGGCGGGGCTTGGCAAGCTGAAGGCGCGCGGCACCAAGATCGTTTCGATCAATCCGGTGCGCACCGGTTATTCGGCCATCGCTGATGAATGGATCGGCATCAGGCCCGGAACAGATGGGCTGTTTGTATCAGCCTTGATCCATGAATTGCTGCATGCCCAGAAAATCGATGGCGATTATCTCTCGCGTTACACCAACGCCTCGTGGCTGGTGATTGAAAACAAGGGCGGGGCCGATGATGGCTTGATCGCCCGCAACGCCGCTGGAAATCCTCTGGTCTGGGATCACCACGTCAACCACGAGGCCGTCGCCAATACCTCCGATGCAACGCCGCGTCTCATGGGACGATACACGCTGAAAGATGGCCGCAAAGTTGTGACCTCTTTCACCCTGATCGCCGAACGCTACACAAGCGATGAATATTCACCTGAGACTGTGGCTGATCGTTGCGGCGTCAAAGTCGAAACCATCAAGCGCATCGCCGCCGAGTTGGCCCACACGGCCTTTGAAGACACAGTGGAGCTTGATATTCCCTGGACGGATTATCAGGGCAAGCATCACGCCAAGACCGTGGGACGCCCGGTGGCTATGCATGCCATGCGCGGCATCTCGGCCCATGCCAATGGTTTCCACACCTGTCGCACCATCCACATCTTGCAGATCATTCTCGGCACCATCGATGTGCCGGGTGGCTCGCGCTACAAGCCGCCATTCCCCAAGGCCATTCCGCCCAATGTGAAGCCGGCGGGAAAGCCCGGACAGGTGAAACCCAACAAGCCGCTGCCCGGCCCGCCGCTGGGATTTATCACCAGCCCGGAAGACCTGCTCGTGGATGAACACGGCACCCCACAACGCATCGACAAGGCCTATTCATGGGACGCGCCACTCTCGGCCCATGGCATGATGCACATGGTCATCAACAATGCCGGGAAGGGCGATCCCTACGACATCGATGTCCTGTTCATGTATATGGCCAACATGAGCTGGAACTCCGCGATGAATGTTCCGGACACGATTGCAGCACTCACCAACAAGCGCGCCGATGGCGAGTATCAAATCCCGCGCATCATCTATTCCGACGCCTACGCCTCCGAGATGGTGCACTACGCCGATCTCATCTTGCCAGACACGACTTACCTCGAGCGCTGGGACTGCATCTCGATGCTGGACCGGCCCATCTCGGAAGCCGATGGCCCTGCCGATTCAATTCGCCAGCCGGTGGTCGAACCTGACCGCGATGTGCGGCCCTTTCAAACCGTGTTGCTTGATCTCGGTGCAAGGCTGGGCCTTCCCGGCATGACCACGCCAGAGGGAAATCCGCGTTATCCCGGTGGCTATCCCGATTACATGGTGAACCATGAGCGTGCACCGGGCCTTGGTCCGTTGGCGGGCTTTCGTGGCAAAGATGGCAAGGCCGCTGGGCGCGGCGCTGTAAATCCCAATCAGCTTCAGGCCTATATCGACAATGGCAGCTACTGGTTTCAGGAACTGCCCGACAACATGAAATATTATCGCCATGTGAATTGGGATTATCTCGATTGGGCGACGTTCTTTGGTTTCCTGCCGCGTCCTGAACCGATCATCCACCACGTCTATTCGGAAACGCTGCAGAAGTTCAGGCTCTCGGCCCGCGGCCACGGCAAGGTGCAGCCACCCGCACAGCACAAGAAACGCATTGAGACTTATTTCGACCCGATTCCATTCTGGTATGCGCCCTTTGAGGAATCGATGGTGGATGAGGCAGAATTCCCCATGCACGCGATTACGCAGCGCCCCATGGCCATGTATCATTCCTGGGGCTCGCAGAATTCCTGGCTCCGCCAAATCCTCGGCCGCAACTGGCTCTATCTGCACAAGAACCGCGCCGCCAAGCTCGGCATTGCCGAAGGCGATTGGGTGGATGTGATTTCCCATCATGGCCGCATCAAGGGCCAGGTGAAATTGCTCGATGGCCAAAACGAAGACACGATTTGGACATGGAATGCCATCGGCAAACGTTCAGGCGCCTGGGGCCTTTCTCCCGACTCGCCCGAATCCAAAAAAGGATTCCTGCTCAATCACTTGATCAGCGATCTTCTTCCAGAACGTGAAGGCGGATACCGCTATTCCAATTCCGACCCCATCACCGGGCAGGCGGCGTGGTATGATCTTCGCGTGCGCGTAGAGAAATGCGCTGATCAAAAGCCGGAAAGTGCGCCGCAGTTTAAAAAGTTCAAAGCTTTGAAGAGGGCCAAGGCATGAGTGCGCTCATCACCATTCAACCCTCTTCTTCTGTTCTCCCTCCTCACGAAGTGGGGAGGGTGGCGCTGCGCAGCAGCGACGGGTGGGGTTCCTCGCCATTTCAATTGAACGCCCCGCCACCCCATCCGGCGCAGTGCGCCTCCTTCCCCCTTGCGGGGGAAGGAGAAGGGCCAACCAACACATGACCTCTCTTCCCACCTCCACTGCCAAAAAACTCGGTCTCGTCATTGATCTTGATACCTGTGTCGGCTGTCAGGCTTGCGCCACATCCTGCAAGGAGTGGAATGCCCAAGGCGATTCAGGCCCGCTCACCGACACTGATCCGCAAGGTGCCAATGTCTCTGGCCCCTGGTTCAACCGTATCCATGGCTATGAGGTTAAAGAACAGGGGCGCGATGACAGCCGCATCGTCAACTTCCCGCGCTCGTGCCTGCATTGTGAAGAGCCAGCCTGTGTCACCGTCTGCCCCACGGGAGCCTCCTACAAACGCGCCGAAGATGGCATCGTGTTGATCAACCCAGACACCTGCATAGGCTGCAAGCTCTGTTCCTGGGCCTGCCCCTATGGCGCACGCGAATATGACTACACACAAGGCGTGATGAAAAAATGCACACTCTGTGTGGACCGTATTTACAACACCAATCTGGAACCCGAGGATCAGGTGCCAGCCTGCGTTAAGGCCTGCCCCACGGGTGCGCGCCATTTTGGCGATCTGGGTGATGAAACCTCTGCAGTCTCGCAACTCGTGAAAGAGCGCGGCGGCTATGATCTGCTGCCTGAAATGGGTTATAAGCCCACCAATAAATATCTGCCGCCTCGGGCGCGCCGCGAGACTGCACTCGCCCATGTCGAGCCTTTGCCAAAGTCGTCAGGCTCGCCTATGGACAGGTTATTCTCCTGGGCCGACAAGCTGTTGAGCGCATCGTCCAGTTCGCAACGCGCCGATGCCACGGATCATTCGGGCAAACTCGAAGGCTAAGATGAACCCCGCTTATTCGGTCATTCTGTTTACAACGGCCTCTGGCGCTGGTTACGGGCTTCTGGCTTTGCTCGGCCTCGCCGGGGCAAGCCATGGCCGCGCATCAACCATGGGCTTTGCCTTCACATCCGTCGGCATCGCACTCGCGCTGATCACCTTGGGGCTTCTGTCATCGACCTTCCATCTCGGACGGCCAGAACGTGCATGGCGGGCTTTTTCACAATGGCGCTCTTCTTGGCTGTCGCGTGAAGGCGTGTTAGCCGTCGCCACTTATCCAGTCGCACTCGCATTTTTTCTGGTGTGGACAGGGATCATCGATGCTCCCGCTTTGATAGCACCCTTGGGCTGGCTCATGGCCATCCTGTGCTGGTTCACAGTGTTATGCACCGCGATGATTTACGCCTCGCTCAAAACCATTCCCGCCTGGAATTCGCGGTTGACGGTGCTTGGTTATCTGGCTTTCTCCGGCGCTACGGGTGCCACCTGGCTCACAGTAATTGCTTATGCCTTTGGTCGTTTCGTGCCCTTCCAATCCATTTTGGCATGTGCAGCTATTCTTACAACTTTGCTCGTGAAATACATTTATTGGCGAAGGCTCGACAAGCGAACAAAGGCGTTCACCATGGCCAATGCCACAGGCTTGGGCGAGGGGGTTCGCCAATGGGAAGTCCCCCACACATCTGAGAATTTCATTATGAAGGAAATGGGCTATGCCGTAGCCCGCAACCATGCGCGGAAGCTTCGCCGCTATTGCCTATTTTTGCTCGACATTGCCTTTTTTCTCATGGCTTTCGCCGGCGACCATCCATGGTTGTCCTTCATCGCCTTGCCGGTGATCATGCTGGCCGCATGGGTCGAGCGCTGGCTGTTTTTTGCGCAAGCTGAACACGTCGTTGGCCTGTTTTACGGCAAGCCAGCGGTTTGACTTGCCCCGGGGCCGAAAAACATATAAAGACTTCTTTATATAGATTTTGAGGATCCCATGGCCCGCGAAACATTCACTGAAGCTTTGAAAAACCGCCCCTGGCTCCTGGCCGATGGAGCGACGGGCACCAATTATTTCCAGATGGGCCTGGTTTCGGGCGATGCGCCGGAAATGTGGAACTTCGAACATCCAGAGCGCGTGCGCTCACTGCACAAGCAGTTCATTGAAGCGGGTGCGGATATTGTTCTCACCAACACCTTTGGTGGCAACCGCCACCGCCTGAAGCTGCATAACGCGCAAGATCAGGTGCGCGAAATAAACTTCGCCGCCGCGAAGAATGCCAGGGCGGAAGCTGACGCATTCTCGGCCCGCACGATCTATGTGGGCGGCTCCGTTGGCCCCACGGGCGAAATTTTCATGCCGGTTGGCACCTTCCCCTATGAAGAGGGCGTCTCAGCTTTTGCCGAACAGGCCGCAGCCCTGAAAGAGGGCGGCGTCGACGTGCTCTGGATTGAAACCATGTCATCAGAAGAAGAACTGCGCGCCGCCGTTGAAGGCGCTGCCACCGCAGGCCTTCCCATCGTCACCACCATGAGCTTTGACACCAATGGCCGCACCATGATGGGCATCACACCGTCAGCCTTTGGTGCCTTGACCGCATCGCTCGCAACACAGCCCGTGGCCATCGGCGCCAACTGCGGCGTGGGCGCGTCGGAGCTCGTGGCCACTGTCATGGGCATTACGGCTGCCCGTCCCGATGCTGCTGTCGTCGCCAAGGGCAATTGCGGCATCCCGCAATACCACGATGGCCACATCCACTATACCGGAACGCCCGAATTGATGGCCGACTATGCCCGCATCGCCTTGGATGCTGGAGCCAAGATCATCGGCGGTTGCTGTGGCACCAGCCCCGATCATCTGGCCGCCATGCGCAAATCACTTGAAACCTACACCAAGGGCAAGCGCCCGACGATCGAGCTGATCGAAGAAAAGCTCGGCCCCGTGTCACAACTGGCCAAGGGTGTTGACCAAGCCGCCGAAGGTGCCGCCAAGCGTGAGCGTCGGCGCGGCTAGACTCGGCGTTGGATATCGCACTCACGCAGTGGATTAACAGCCTCGCTGGGATGAGTACGGCGAGAGATGCTGTATTCATCTTCGCAACGACCTATGGCGTGCCAGTCAT
>JBDSTO010000161.1:0-8817 GCA_039928255.1 Aestuariivirga sp.
GAGAGGCCGTTTCCGGGCTCCAGAATGTCGAGAATCTGATCGCGCTTGGCTTCGAATCGCGCGGCCTTTGCGCTCCGCGAAATCTTGCCCCCGAGGGCTTGTTCGAGGGCTGCTGCGGGCCCTTCCAATTTGACACCTTCGCTGGCAAAAACGATGGCAACACCGGATTTAAGTTGAACGGGCTTGGAAAACTTGATTTTCATGGAGAATCCTTGACTTATTGAAACCCGTGATAGCGACCAACGGCTGTTTCGGCAACCTTGTTGGAAAGCAGTTGTCAAGACAATTTCAGCCCTTCCCGAAACCATAAAAAGCCGTTAATCCTCCCATGAGGACGAACGAAAGCGGGTGGAGTTTGGGTTACCCCAGAAGACCGGGCAAGAGGGCCATCGGGTTGCGACAGCTTTGCTGGCGCGGCTGCTTGTTGTTCTTCGCGTTGTTTTCCGCTCTTCTGGTTGGCCAGCGCGCTGCCCTAGCGTTTGAGGAAAAGCCTTTCACCCCACCGATCACGACCACACCGCGCAAGGGCACGTCCGTGAATGTGGATGCAGCAACCATCACCTATGACAAGGGCAGCCAGATTGCCACGGCCACCGGCAAGGTGGTCATGCATTATGGCCCCTATACGCTGACTGCCACCCACGCCACCTACAACATGAAAACCGGCGAGTTCAAAGCCAACGGGTCTGTTGAGATTCGCGAGCCCAATGGCAACATCCTGCAGGCCGAAACCATGGCCATGCGCGATGCCTTCAAAAACGGATTTGCCTATCATGTGCGGTCATTGCTGAACAACGATGTTGTGATTGCCGCCGACTATGCCAAGCGCGATGACGGCAACACCACGGTCTATACCAAGTTTGTTTATACGGCCTGCACCAATTGCGTCACACGCAGCGGCAACCCGGTTTGGGAACTGGATGCCGAGACCACCTATCACGATGCAAAAGCGCGCAGCCTTTATCACGTGAAGCCACGCCTGAAGATTGATGGCGTTACGGTTGCAGCCCTTCCCTATCTCGAAATGCCGGACCCGACTGTGACCCGCCGCTCCGGCTGGTTGATCCCGGAATTCCGCGTTACCAAAATGATGAACTTCGGGCTGGCAACGCCGTATTTCTGGGCCATCAATCCCAGCACGGATTTGACCCTGCGCCCCATCTGGTCAACGCGACAATTGGCGGTCGCCGATGTTGAGTTCCGTCAGGCGCTTGAGAATGGCGCTTACAATATTCGCGGGTATGGCGTGCACCAATTCAACAAGGATGTGCCGCCTGATGATCAGGAGTGGCGCGGTGCCATTGATACGCACGGCGCATTTGATGTTGGCCCCGGTTGGACCGCTGGCTGGAACGGCACGTTTGTTTCCGACAACATGTTCCTCAATCACTATGGGTTTGATGACCGCACGATTGCCAAGAACAACATTTACCTGACCGGTCTCAATGACCAGACTTACGTCTCTGCCCAGCTGTTGAATTGGCAATCGCTCGACACCTCCATCGACCAGAAAGACCTGCCCTATGCCATGCCCTTCATTACGGGTGAGCATATTTCGCGCAACGCACTTCTGGGTGGCGATCTCAAATATGAGTGGAATGCCTATTCGCTGGAGCGCCCATCAAACTCATCGCCCTTCACCGATGTGAACCACGCCACAGCACAGACCCGCGCAACCAGCCAGGTTACGTGGCAGGATGAATGGATTTCTTCGGGTGGCATCGTCACCTCGCCGTTTGCCACCCTGCGCGGCGACATCTACATGGCTGACAACCTGCCAGACCCGGTGTGGCCTTCGCAGAAGAACGTGGCACTGACGGGTGACTTGTTGCCTGCTGCGGGCATTGATGTTCGCTTGCCCATGGTTGCCAATTACCGTTCAGGCCAGAGTGTGTTTTCACCTGTGGCGCAGATCATCGCGGCAGCCAATGAGCCTGACCCGTCAGATCTTGGCAATGAAGACTCGATCCAACTCAATTTCGATCACACAAATCTCTTTCTTGCCGACAAGTTCAACGGCTTTGACCGCTATGACGGCGGAACCAAGGCCAATGTTGGTGTCACTTATGCCTATTACGGCAATGGCGGAAACTTTGTGCGCGCCAGTGCGGGCGAGTCGATCCATATTGCAGGAACCAACAGCTTTGCGCCGGGCGTTGGGCTCGATGGCCCTATATCGGACCTCGTCAGCGCTGTTCAGGTTCAGCCTTGGGACCATTTGATGCTCTCTTATGAGCTTCGGAGTGCAGAAGATTTTTCGAGCATCCACCAGCAAGAATTGGTGGCCAGCCTCGATTTTGACAGTTTTACAGCCGATGCTGGTTATCTTAGCATTCCTGCGGAACCTGCCTATGGCAGGCTCGCCAAGGAAAACTGGGTGGGCGGTCATCTCCGCTACAAACTCAATGATGGCTGGTCGGTCTTTGGTGGGCTGACTTATGATCTGGTGTCACACCAGATTGCCAATACGTCGGTTGGGGTAGAATTCGATTGCGACTGCATGAACTTAAAATTGCAATATTCGGGCTCGGTCGATACCGTCACCCAAATTCAAGACAACACGCTTTCGCTTTCCGTGGCATTCCGCACGTTGGGCAAGACAAGCGGCTCCTACCAGTTCTGAGCATGTTGCGGATTGCAGCAGCACTGCTGTTGAGCCTGACCCTGGTGACGGGTTGGGCCCAAGCCCAGCAGGCCGTGGTCATCGCCACGGTGAATGACAAGCCGGTGACGAGCTATGATGTTATTCAACGCGCTGCTTTGCTGAAGGCCCTCGGTGATCAGGCACCCGCTCAACCCAAGGTCCTCGCCAACAACATCATTGATGATATCGTCAAGATCGACGAAGCGACGAGACTGAAAATCAATCCCACCGACAAGGATATCGACGGGCGCCTGGCGGAAATTGCCAAGAGTTTGAAAACCGATGTGCCGGGCCTCAAGGCAAAGTTGAACGCGCAGGGTGTTTCAAACGCCGCCATCGACCAATTTTTTGCGGCGCAACTGTCGTTCGGGCGTTTGCTGGGCACCAAGTTCCGCGTTCAAGTGAATGTTACTGACGCCGAAGTCGACAAGAAGGAGGCGGACTTCAAAGCCGAAATCAATGGCAAGATTTCAAAGCTTTCCGCAGATCCAAGCCGCCAGCCGGTAAAAGTCTACATGCTGCTTGAAATCAACTTGCCGGTCGATTCGCCTGATCCTCAACTCCTGCAATCACGCGCCATTGAAGCCGCGCAGATTGTCGGAAAGTTCAAGGGCTGCTCGTCTGCCAAAGCCGCAACCGCAGGCATATTCAACGTGAAGATTGGCAAGCAGATTGAAGCCGACGGGCGGAAATTACCGCCACCCATGAAGGCCGGCTTTGACAAGAAGGGTGTAGGCACTGCGCTTGGTCCCGTGCGCGGCCCCAATGGAATTCAGGTTCTTGGATTTTGCGGCACCCGCATGATCACGCCACCCAAACTCAACGTGACGCTCCCCACCCGTGACCAGGTGAAGAGTGCTGTCATGAACCAGAAATTTGAAGACTTGCGCGTCAAATATTCAGCCATCCTGCGCAAGGCTGCAGTGATTGAATATAAAGACCCGGCCTATGTCCAATAAGCTGCTGGCACCTCTGGTTCTGACCTGTGGTGAGCCTGCAGGCATCGGCATCGAAATTGCGGCCAAGGGGTGGGCGGCACTTCATCATGATGCTTCCAAGTGCTTCTTCCTGATTTGCGACACGAAAGATTTTGAGGCACGCACCAGGCTTGCCAATTGCAGCATACCGTTTGAGAAGATCGATCACCCGCAAGACGCCCAAAAGATATTCGGGACAGCACTTCCCATTCTGCACCGGTCATTTGCTGCGCGTTCCCAACCCGGCGTAATCGCGTTGGAAAACTCGCCCATGGTAATCGAGATGATTGCCGAGGCTGCAAGGCTTTGCATGGCGGGCAAGGCCTCAGGGCTTGTCACCTGCCCTATCAACAAGGATGCGCTTTATTCAGCGGGCTTCAAATATCAGGGCCATACAGATTTTCTGGCCGGGGTTGCCCGCGAAGATGGTCTTCAGGCCCATGATGTGATGATGCTGGTAGGCGGTGGCCTTCGTGCCATTCCCGTCACCGTTCACATTCCGCTGGCCAGCGTTCCCGCCGCACTTACAACCTCTGCCATTGTTGAACAGGGCAAGATTGTTGCGGCCTCGCTCACCCGCTATTTCGGAATTGCTTCGCCTCGCCTTGCAGTTACCGGGCTTAACCCCCATGCGGGCGAAAACGGCGCCATGGGCAAGGAAGACCAAACCATTGTGGCACCTGCAGTTGCTGCATTGCGCGCCGCGGGCATTGCGGTTCAAGGGCCGCTGCCTGCCGATACGGCGTTTCATGCCGAAGCCCGCGCAGGTTATGACGCCATTCTTTGCATGTATCACGACCAAGCCTTAATCCCCGTGAAGACACTGGATTTTCATGGCGGCATCAATGTCACTTTGGGACTCCCCTTCATCCGCACATCGCCTGATCATGGCACGGCCTTTGGCCTTGCCGGCAAGGGAACGGCGCGGGCCGACAGCTTGATCGCCGCCATCAATCTGGCAGCGGAGATGGCCTCAACCGATGTGGCACCACGCGCATGAGTGATGATGGCCTGCCGCCCCTTCGTGAGGTGATTGCAGTCCACGGGCTTTCAGCCAAGCGATCCTTGGGGCAGAATTTTCTCTTCGATCTCAATCTCACACGGCGCATTGCGCGCGCGGCTGAACCTTTTAAAGGCTGCACGATTGTCGAGATTGGACCCGGCCCTGGCGGCCTTACGCGTGCCTTGCTCGCTGAAGGTGCCGAGAAGGTTATCGCGATTGAGCGCGACCAACGCGCCATGGCCGCCCTTGCAGAAATCGGGGCGGCCTACCCTGGCAAGCTGCACGTGATCAATGATGATGCGCTTCAGGTTGATTTTGCCGCGTTGATTTCAGGCCCGGCAAAAATCGTGGCCAACCTTCCTTATAATATTGCCACGCCCCTACTCATCGGCTGGCTTTCGGTTGAGCCATGGCCGCCATGGTTTTCATCACTCACCTTGATGTTCCAAAAAGAAGTGGCGCAGCGCATTGTGGCCAAGCCGGGGACTGAACATTTCGGGCGGCTCTCCGTGATTTCGCAATGGCGCTGCACGGCGAGCAAACTCTTTGATGTCAATCGCAGTGCCTTCACGCCCCCGCCCAAGATCACGTCATCGATTGTCCATCTGGTTCCGCGCGCCGTTTGCGAACCACCCTGTTCGCTGGTTGCACTGGAACGTGTGACAGCCGCAGGCTTTGGCCAGCGCCGCAAAATGCTGCGCCAGAGCTTGAAAGCGGTGTTTGCAAAACCGGAAGAGGTGTTGGAGCCGCTGGGCATTGCGCCCACCGCGCGGGCAGAAGAACTCAGCGTGCAGGATTTTGGACGGTTGGCGCTCGTGTTGGGCAAATAGTCTGCCGCTCTACAACTGCTTCGTCATCTTCCGCACGAAATCCGTCAGCCCCGTCTGGCGGCGGCGACGCAGGCGTTCGGCGGTGAGGATTGACATCACCTGGCGGTGGCTGTCGTCGAGATTGTCGTTGATAATAACATAATCATATTCGGGCCAGTGGCTGATCTCGCGCGGCGCTTCGGCCATGCGCTTGGCCACCACGGTTGCCGAGTCTGAATTGCGGCCAATCAAACGGTTGTGCAGCGAATCTGCATTGGGCGGCAGGATGAAGAGGCGCACCAGATCATCTTCCATGGCCTGCGCCAATTGCTGCGTGCCCTGCCAATCAATATCGAACAACACATCGCGGCCCTTCGACAAGGCGTCTTCAACCGGCTTTTTCGGCGTGCCGTAGGAGTTGCCGAAGACGGTGGCATATTCGAGAAGCTCGCCCGCAGCCACCATCTTGTCGAAGGCTGGTTGCGTGATGAAATAATAATCCTGGCCATCGACTTCGCCTGGACGGGGCTTTCTCGTGGTCACCGACACTGACATCGCAATGTTGTCATCCGCCGCCAGCAGTTTCCGCGACAGCGTGGTCTTGCCCGCACCTGAGGGTGAGGACATGACAAACATCAAGCCACGGCGCGGAATTTTGGTGAGGGCGGATTTCATTCGATATTCTGCACTTGTTCACGAAGCTGGTCGATCACGGTTTTGAGTTCAAGACCGGTTGCCGTCAAGGCGCTGTCGTTGGATTTGGAACAGAGCGTATTGGCCTCGCGGTTGAACTCCTGCGCCAGAAAATCAAACTTGCGGCCCATCGGTTCGGCACTTTTCAAGAGCACGCGCGCGGCGGCGACATGGGTTTTGAGACGATCAATCTCCTCGGCAATGTCAACGCGCGTGGCCTGCAGGATCGCTTCCTGATGGAGGCGGTCGGGATCGAGGGCCGCACCTGTGTCGATCAGCTTTTCGATCTGCTCCTTCAGGCGCTGGCGAATGGCCTGTGGCTGGCGGGCGGGGTTGGCTTCGGCCTCGGCCGTCAAGCTAGCGATGCGTGCCACCATCGTTTCAATGGTTTTTGCGATGCGCTGGCCTTCGTCGCGGCGCGATACGACCAGACTTTCGGCCGCTTCCACAAATGCTTTCATCACCGCAGTATCGCGCAGTTTCGCCTCATCTTCCGAGATTGTTTCATCGGCCGCTTCAACCACACCCTTCAGGGCCAGCAGTGCTTCGGGCCGGGGCGGGCCACCGCCTAAAGTCTTTTGCATCTCGGCAGCAGCGAGCAGATATTGCTGGAGCACAGCCTGATTGATCTTGATGCCGCCTTGCTGGCTTTGCGAGGCGATGGAAAGGCTCGCTTGAACATTGCCACGCTTGATTTTTGTGCCCAGTGTTTCGCGCAACGAGGCCTCCAGATGGTCAAGCCCCATGGGCAACCTGAAGCGCACATCAAAGGCCTTGCCGTTGACGCTCTTCAATTCCCAAACAATTGCTGATGCGCCCTGGCTGGCCTGGCTTCTGGCAAAGCCAGTCATGGAATTCAGCGTCATTGTTTCTTGGGTTTCTTCAAAACGGGTATTGGAACCTGCTTGCCATTAATGGTGACTGTGGCACCCGGCTTCACCACGGGTGCCGGCGTTGCAGCTGCCGGTGGAGTTGTGGCCGCTGGTGGTGCAGGCGGAGGTGTCGTTGCAGTTGCTGGCGGAATTGGCGCTGCAGTCGTTGTCGCTTCATCGACGGGCGGCGTTTCGCCAGCGGGTGCGGAATCAGGGGTGGCCGCTTCAAGCCCGCGCCATTTTTTCACATTGGCGTTGTGTTCTTCCAGCGTGGCTGCAAAGGCGTGGCCGCCCGTGCCGTCTGCTACAAAATAGAGATAGTTGGTGCTGGCGGGATTGATCACCGCTTCAAGTGCTGCGCGGCCCGGATTGGCGATGGGGCCTGGCGGCAGGCCATCGATCTTGTAGGTGTTATAGGGATTATCAGCTTCAAGATCAGCCTTCGTGATGGGACGATCGAGCTTTGTTTTACCCATGGTGATTCCATAAATCACCGTGGGGTCAGACTGCAGCCTTATGTGCTGCTTCAAACGGTTGATCATCACCGAGGCCACGATGGGGCGCTCTTCGGGAACACCGGTTTCCTTTTCGACGATCGAGGCCAGCGTGACCATTTCCTCTTTCGATTTCAGAATGCTGTCGGCGGGCTTTTTCGCCCAGATTTCGTCGGCCAGTTTGGTTTCAGCATCCTGCATGTCGGCCAGAAGTTTTTGGCGTTCAAGCCCACGGCGGAACACGTAAGTGTCGGGCATGATCGAACCTTCGGGCGGTGCCGCAGGTGTTGCCCCATCCAGCTCCTTCTGTTCGCCCAGGCGATCAACAACCATCTGCGATGTCCAGCCTTCGGGTACGGAGAGTTTGTAAGTGATGACGCGGCCTGATGTGATTGTCGAGAGAACGTCCTGCATCGACATTCCCGCCTTGAACAGATATTCGCCGGGCTTCAGGCGGCCACCGCGAAACGCGTTGACGGCTGCGGCAGCGCTGAACACGCGCGGGTCTTCAATAATGCCTTGGTCGTGCAAGGCAAAGGCCAGTGCCGGACGGTCAATGGGCTTGGTCACTTCATAAACCTTATCGGCTTTGAGAGGGCCGGGTGCGGTGAAAACCAGATAGCTCCATCCGCCGACAGCGCCGCCGATGGCGCAGATCAATAGAAGTGACAGAATCCATTTGCCAAACAGCCGCCCCAGCGTTGAGCGGCGGCGCTTGGCACCCATTTCGGGTAGTCTGGACAATGGCGGTTTGTCATTGTGCGACATGTGGCAGGGCCCCTCTGCAAAGCCCCATTATGCCGCAAAGCGGCGGATGATCAATGAGGCGTTTGTGCCACCAAAACCAAAAGAATTGGACAGAACTGTGTTGATCTCTTTCTTGCGCGCCACCTTGGGCACAAGGTCAATCTGCGTTTCCGCCGATGGATTGTCGAGATTCAATGTTGGCGGGCAGATGTTGTCGCGGATGGCGAGGGTTGAGAAGATCGCCTCCACGGCACCCGCAGCGCCCAGCAAATGGCCAATCGCCGATTTTGTGGATGACATCGACAGTTGGTTGGCGTTGTTGCCAATCAAACGCTCCACGGCGCGCAATTCGATTTCATCACCCAAGGGCGTTGATGTGCCATGGGCGTTGACATAGTCAATTTCCGAGGCATCAATTTGTGCACGGCGCAGAGCGGCCTTCATACAGCGGTAAGCACCATCGCCATCTTCCGATGGGGCGGTGACGTGATAGGCATCACCCGACATGCCATAGCCGATGATTTCGCCATAGATCTTCGCACCACGCTTTTGCGCGTGCTCCAGTGACTCCAGCAGCA
>JBDSTO010000162.1:0-7948 GCA_039928255.1 Aestuariivirga sp.
CGCCTTTTTCAGACCGCCGGAACCGTGCGGCGTCATGTTCGGAATCCTGGCCCACGACCAGACCTTCGGGAATATGAACGCCACCATCAATGACCACTTTTGAGAGGATTGTATTGCGGGCAATGACAGCACCAGGCAAAACCAAAGCCTCATCCAGTGACGAAAATGAATTCACGCGTACCCCGGTAAACAGCAACGTCCGCCGGATCGAAGCACCAGAGACGATGCAGCCGCCCGACACCAATGACGAGATGGCCTGGCCACGCCGCCCTTCAAGATCATGAACAAACTTGGCCGGTGGTGTTACTTCGCCATGGGTCCAGATCGGCCACTCATGGTCATAAAGATCAAGCGAAGGGAGAATTTCGCAAAGATCCAGATTGGCCTCCCAATAGGCATCAATGGTTCCGACATCGCGCCAATAAGCTTCCTTCTCGGTCGCAGCGCGAATACAGGATTTGCTGAAGCGATGCGCCACGGCCTTGCCGCCCTTGACCAGCTTGGGGATGATGTCTTTGCCAAAATCGCGGCTTGATGATTTGTCGGCCGCATCTTCGCGCAGCCATTCGGCCAGTCTTGCAGTCTCGAAAACATAAATGCCCATGGACGCCAGCGCCATGTTGGGATTGCCCGGAATTGCTGGAGGGTCCTTCGGCTTTTCAACAAAGGCCTTGATGATGTCTTTGTCGTCAACTGCCATCACGCCAAAGCCCGTGGCTTCCATGCGTGGCACTTCCAACACACCAATGGTCACATCCGCACCACTGTCCACATGCTGTTGCAGCATGAGTTCATAGTCCATCTTGTAAATGTGATCGCCTGCGAGAATGACGATGTATTTCACATTATAGGCCTCGATAATGTCGAGGTTCTGAAAAACCGCGTCCGCCGTGCCGGCATACCATTGGTCTTCCGAAACACGCTGTGAGGCTGGCAGAATGTCAAAGCTCTCGTTGCGCTCGGTGCGGAAGAAGTTCCAGCCGCGCTGCAAATGGCGGATCAGGCTGTGCGCCTTGTATTGCGTTGCCACACCAATGCGGCGGATACCGGAATTCAAGGCATTGGAAAGGGCAAAATCTATGATGCGCGACTTGCCGCCGAAGGGAACCGCGGGCTTGGCACGTCTGTCGGTCAGTTCCATCAGGCGTGAACCGCGCCCACCAGCCAAAACATAAGCCATGGCATCACGGGCCAGTGGCGCATTTTTACGTTGGATCATTTTCCCTCCCTTCGCGGATATCAGTCTTCCGCTTCAAAAAATACTGTCGCCAAAGGCGGCACCCTCAGTTTGGCCGAAGCCGGGCGTCCTTTGGCGGGTCCGCCATTTGCCATGACAGAACCCATGTTGCCTTGCCCCGAGCCCCAATAGCTCGATGCATCGCTGTTAAAAATTTCGCGCCATTTGCCGCCCTTTGGCAAGGGCAAAACATAGCCTTCGCGCACAATCGGAGTAAAATTTGAGATCACAGCCACTGGCTTTTTGCCGTCGCCGGAGTGGCGCACAAAGGCAAACACGGAATTCTCCGCATCATCAGCCACCATCCATTCGAAACCTTCGCCTTCACAATCACGCGCGTGAAGGGCAGGGCTATTGGCATAGACAAGGTTCAAGTCACGAATGGCGCTTTGCATGCCCTTGTGGGGAGGATGCACCAGCAAATGCCAATCGAGGCTTTGGGCCGCGTTCCATTCCGTCCACGGTGCGAATTCCTGCCCCATGAACAACAGTTTCTTTCCAGGGTAGCCCCACATGAAGGCGAGATAGGCGCGCAAAGTTGCAAATTTCTGCCAGTCGTCTCCCGACATCTTGTTCAAAAGCGAGCCTTTGCCGTGCACCACTTCATCATGCGACAGCGGCAGCACGAAGTTTTCCGAGAAGGCATAGAGCAGGCCGAACGTCATATCATTGTGGTGGAATTTCCGGTGCACGGCATCACGGCCCATATAGGTCAGCGTGTCGTGCATGAACCCCATGTTCCATTTAAACCCGAATCCAAGCCCGCCCGTGTTGGTAGGTTTGGAGACACCCGGAAAACTTGTGGATTCTTCGGCAATGGTGACGATTCCCGGGTGCTGCCCATAGGTCTCGTGGTTCATGCGCTGCAGGAAGGAAATGGCTTCCAGGTTTTCGCGGCCACCATATTTGTTTGGAATCCACTGGCCTTCCTTGCGGCTGTAGTCGAGATAAAGCATGGAGGCCACGGCATCGACGCGAAGCCCGTCGAGATGATAGCGCTCCAGCCAGAACAGGGCATTGTTCAGAAGGAAGCTCTGCACTTCCTTTCGCCCGAAATTGTAAATCGCCGTATTCCAATCAGGGTGAAAGCCCTGACGCGGATCGGCGTGCTCATAAAGCGCTGTGCCATCAAAATGCGCCAGACCATGCTGGTCGGTCGGAAAATGCGCTGGCACCCAATCGAGAATAACGCCGATGCCCGCGGCGTGGGCCTTGTCCACAAAACGGCTAAAGCCATGAGGATCGCCAAAGCGCGCGGTCGGCGCAAAAAGCCCAGTGGGTTGATAGCCCCAGGATGGGTCATAGGGGTGTTCCGAAATCGGCAGCAACTCAATATGGGTAAAACCCAAATCTTTGACGTAAGGAATAAGCTCTGCAGCCAGCTCGTCGTAAGTCAGGAAGGCGTTGCCCTCTTTTCTGCGCCATGATCCAAGATGAACTTCATAAATGGACATGGGCAAGCGCCGCTTGTCGGGCGCTGTGCGAGCTTTGAGATATTTCTCATCGCTCCAATTGAAATTATCGGTGCGGGCGATTTTGGAGGCCGTGTTGGGTCGAAGATCGGCGGCAAATCCGTAAGGATCAGATTTCAGCGGCAGAAGATTGCCATCTGGTCCCACAAGTTCATACTTATACCCTTGGCCCTCGGCGGCACCGGGAACAAAAATCTCCCACACGCCAACATCAAGGCGCTTTCGCATCACATGGCGGCGGCCATCCCAATTGTTGAAATCACCGACCACAGAAACGCGCGACGCATTGGGGGCCCAAACCGCAAAATGGGCGCCGTCTTCACCTTCATGCTTGATGAGATGGGCACCCAGCTTATCATAAAGCCTTAAGTGATTGCCTTCGCCCATATAGTAATCATCTTGGGGCCCGAGGACTGGCCCCAGCGAATAGGCATCAGCCACAATCCAGCGCCCGCCACCATTGGCGCAGAGATAACGCAAAGGCTGTAGGCCTTCGATCTTTACCAGACCTTCGAAAAAACCGCTCTCATGGTGCTTTTGAAGTTCGCCCAATTCCGAACCGTCGAGTCCTTGGGCATGGACAATATCAGCACCCGGCACAAAGCATCGTGCCACCCAATTCTTTCCGATCCGGTGCAACCCCAAAACCTTGAAGGGATCTGCATGTTTGCCATCGACGATGGCTTGGATTTCGGGGCCGCTTGTTTTCCACTTTGCTTCGGCCATGGCATGCCTTTCAGGCGGTAGGGACGTTCCATATTTCTCGGGCATAGTCCCTGATCGTACGATCCGATGAGAACCAACCCATGTGAACGCTATTCCGAATTGCCATAGTCGTCCAGCTCTTTTGGTCGGACCAAAGCTCGGAAATTTTATCTTGCTTCTCGAGATAGGCGTTGAAGTCTGCACCCACCATGAACCAGTCTCCATGGTAGATGGAATCGGCAATGGCGTTGAACCGCGACATGTCGCCGTCCGAGAACAGGCCTTGCCCGATCACGCGCAACACGTTGCGAAGGCGCGGCGAGGCCTGCACCACAGCATGGCCATCAACACCCTGCTTGCGTCGTCCCTCAACTTCCGCCGCAGTGAGGCCGAAGATGAAAATATTGTCAGTTCCGACATGCTCGAGCATTTCGACGTTGGCACCATCCAACGTGCCGATGGTGAGTGCGCCGTTAAGACCAAACTTCATGTTGCCGGTGCCGGATGCTTCCATGCCAGCCGTCGATATCTGTTCAGAAAGATCAGTGGCCGGAACAATGATTTCAGCAAGGCTGACATTGTAGTTGGGAAGAAACACCACTTTCAGCTTGTCGCCTACTTCAGCGTCTGCGTTGACCACAGTGGCCACGTCGTTGATCAACTTGATGATAAGCTTGGCCTGAGCATAGCTGGCCGCTGCCTTGCCCGCGAAAATCTTGACGCGTGGCGCAAACGCCTTGTTGGGGTTGGCCTTGATCTCCAGATAATGGTCGATGGTTGCAAGAATATTCAAAAGCTGTCGCTTGTATTCATGCATGCGCTTGATCTGAACATCAAACATCGCCGTCGGATCAACCTTGATGCCAAGGCGCTCATCAATAAGCTTCGTCAAAGCCTTTTTATTGTCGAGCTTGATGGCGGCAAATTTTGCCATGAAGTCAGCGTCCGTGGCCTGGTTTGCGGCCTTCACCAGTAGCTCAGCATTGTCGAGTGATTCAGGGCCGGCAGCACTGGCCAAAAGGGCAGAGAGCTTCGGATTGCAGCCATGGAGCCAGCGGCGCGGCGTAATGCCGTTTGTCTTGTTGTTGATGCGGCCCGGGAACAGCGTGTTCAAATCGCGAAACACGCTCTGCTTCATCAGTTCAGTGTGAAGGGCCGACACGCCATTGATGCTGTGCGAGCCAACAAAGGCCAACTGCCCCATGCGAATTCTCTTGCCACGGTTTTCATCAATCAAGGAAACCGAACGGATGAAGGCAGCATCAGCCTTGGTGAGATTTTGCGCCCGCACGATTAATTGGTCATTGATGGCGTAAATAATCTGCAAGTGACGCGGCAGCATGTGCTGGAAAAGCTCAACCGACCAGCTTTCCAGCGCTTCCGGCAAAAGCGTGTGATTGGTGTAGGAGATCACACCTTGGGTGATCGTCCACGCCTTGTCCCAAGGTTGATTGTGAAGATCAACCAGAATGCGCATCAATTCAGCGACAGCGATGGCCGGATGGGTGTCATTGATCTGGATCGCCACCTTGTCGGCGAGATTTGAAACGTCGGGGTAACTTTGCAGGTGTCGGCGAACAATGTCTTGCAGCGAAGCAGACGTGAAGAAATATTCCTGCCGCAGGCGCAGCTCTTGCCCGGCGGGTGTGGAATCAGACGGATAGAGCACTTGGGTTAGAATTTCGGCCTTGTTGCTGCCCGAAAGCGCTGCGCCAAAGTCGCCGGTGTTGAAGGCATCAAGCTGGATCGGATCGAGCGCGCGCGCCCCCCAGAGGCGCAACGTGTTTACGCGCTTGCCGCGCCAGCCTACCATGGGCGTATCAAAGGCCGTCGCCAGAATCGTTTCATCAGGCTGCCACTGCGGATAAGTCGCACCGCTTTCAGTGGCCACTTGCCCCACATGCCCGCCAAAGCTCACCTTATAGGCGGCTTCACGACGCGCGAATTCCCAAGGGTTGCCATCGACCAGCCAATTTTCTGGCAATTCAATCTGCCAGCCATCCTTGATGATTTGGCGGAACAGGCCGTGGTCATAACGAATACCATAGCCGTAGGCTGGAATATCAAGGCTCGCCATGCTCTCCATGAAACATGCAGCCAAACGGCCAAGGCCACCATTGCCCAAGGCGGCATCGGGTTCCAGCAACTCCGTGAGCTCAAGATCAACGCCCAAACTTGCAAGCGCTTCCTTGAACGCGCCAGTCAATTCGAGATTGCTCAACGCATCCCGAAGCAGGCGGCCGATCAGGAATTCGAGTGAGAGATAATAGACGCGTCTGGCTTTGGCATTATAGGCAGCGCGTGTGGACTCCATCCATTTGTCAATGATCCGGTCACGCAGCGTCATGATGGTGGCAGCCAGCCAGTCGTGATTCTTGGCGACAACCCGGTCTTTGCCAATATTATAAGTGAGCTTGGCCAGAATATCCTTGGCGATGGCCCCGGGCGAGTTATCCTCGATGGATTTCTGTTGCACTGCAGCTGACGTGCGCACATCATTTTTTTGCGAATTCATTCGATCACCCCGTAATTTCTAATAGAACTAGCATTTGTGTACGTTACTGCAATAACGATGTTGCAACGCAGCAATGACTTGCGGCGCTAAATCTCTTTCCCGTGACACAATGCCAGCTTAAACAGGCCGGACTAATGACTGCGTGAAGGGTGATTTAAGAATGGCGAGCAATATTTCCAACGATCTGCGAGCGGCGGCGTTGGCCTATCATGAACACAATCGCCCAGGGAAGCTCGAAATCAGAGCGACAAAGCCCTTGGCCAACCAGCGCGATCTGGCTTTGGCCTATTCGCCGGGTGTTGCCGCGGTCTCTGAAGCCATTCACGATGATCCGTCGCTGGCCGCCAAATATACCGCGCGCGGCAATCTTGTCGCCGTTTTGTCCAACGGCACCGCCGTTTTGGGCCTTGGCAACATCGGCCCTCTGGCCTCCAAGCCGGTGATGGAAGGCAAAGCCGTTCTGTTCAAGAAATTTGCCGACATTGATTGCTTCGACATTGAAATCTCTCCCACCGGCGTTGATGAATTGGTCGAAGCCATTGCGGCTTTGGAACCCACATTCGGCGCCATCAATCTCGAAGACATCAAGGCGCCAGAATGTTTTGAAGTTGAACGCCGCTTGCGCGAGCGCATGAAAATTCCGGTGTTCCATGATGACCAGCACGGCACAGCAGTCATCGTTGCTGCTGCCGTCACCAATGCATTGGTGCTGGCCAATAAGAAAATCGGCGAAGTGAAAGTTGTAGCCTCAGGCGCTGGTGCAGCGGCACTCGCTTGTCTCAACCAGTTGGTGATCTTGGGCGTGAAACGCGAGAACATTTGGGTCACCGATTTGGAAGGCGTTGTTTACAAAGGCCGCAACAAGCTGATGGACCCGTGGAAAGAAATTTTCGCGCAGGAGACTGATGCCCGCACCTTGTCTGACGTCATTGCGGGGGCCGACGTATTCCTGGGCCTCAGTGCGGGGGGCGTGTTAAAGCCCGACATGGTGAAGCAACTCGCTCCCCATCCGCTCATTTTGGCGCTCGCCAATCCCAATCCCGAGATCATGCCTGATGAGGCCTATGCCTTGCGCCCCGATGCTTATATCTGCACGGGCCGGTCTGATTTCCCCAATCAGGTGAACAATGTTCTGTGCTTCCCATATATTTTCCGCGGCGCATTGGATGTCGGTGCCACCACGATCAACGAGGAAATGAAGCTGGCGGCAGTTGACGCCATCGCAGCATTGGCGCGCGAAACACCCTCCGACATTGCGGCGAAAGCCTATGGTGGCGAAGCGCGTTTGTTTGGCAAGGACCAGTTGATCCCCAGCCCGTTTGACCCGCGTCTAATCCTTCGCATTGCACCCGCCGTCGCCAAAGCCGCAATGGAGACCGGCGTTGCCACAAGGCCCATCGTTGATTTTGAAGCCTACGAAGACAAGCTGCAGCGCTTTGTGTTCAAGTCAGGCTTCATCATGCGCCGCATTTACATTGCGGCACGCAAGGCACCAAAACGCGTGATCTATGCTGAAGGTGAAGATGAACGTGTGCTGCGTGCCGCGCAATTCATGATCGAAGAAAAAATGGCACGGCCCATTTTGATTGGCCGCCCCGCTGTCATTGAAACGCGTCTTGAGCGCTACGGTCTGGCCATCCGCCCCGGGATCGATTTTGATATTACAAACCCCGAAGATGACCCGCGTTACCGTGAATATGTGGCAACGCTGGTTGAGGTCTCAGGTCGTAAAGGTGTAACTCTTGATGCTGCGCGAAGCCTGGTGCGCACCTCCAACACGACCATTGCAGCTCTTGCCGTGCATCGTGGTGAGGCTGATGCCATGATCTGCGGTCTTGAAGGCCGATACCGCGGCAAACTTCGCATCATCAAGGACGTGATCGGGCTTGCGCCGGGCGTCAATGAACTGGCAGCGATGAACCTGATGATCACCTCGCGCGGCATTGTGTTTCTGGCCGATACCCATGTTCAACCTGATCCATCAGCAGAAGCCATTGCCGGTATTGTGGAACTGTGTGC
>JBDSTO010000163.1:0-17841 GCA_039928255.1 Aestuariivirga sp.
GTGCCCGAAGAAGAGCGCATGCTGGAAAAGCATCAGCATTCAGGCGGCGATCTGATCTCGCATGGGCTGGTTGATCTCACCTCGAAGATGGACCGCAATGATGCAGCCCGCATCCATGAGCTGCTGGCCCGCCATCTGAAATATACAGGCTCCAGCAAGGCGCAGGCGATCCTTGATGACTGGGCAAACTATCTGCCCAAATTCGTGAAGGTGATGCCGGTTGAATATGCACGGGCCTTGGCGGATTTGGAAAAGGCGCAAGCGACCTCCAACGGCATGACCGTTGGCGTGAAGAGGAGTGCATAACATGGGAAAGATTACAGGCTTCCTCGAAATCGATCGTACCGACCGCAAATACGGTCCAGCCGCTGATCGCGTGCGCAACTATCAGGAATTTGTCATTCCGCTGGGCGATGAAGGCACTAAAAACCAGGCGGCGCGCTGCATGAATTGCGGCATTCCCTATTGCCACAATGGCTGCCCCGTGAACAACCAGATCCCCGATTGGAACGATCTGGTTTACAACAACTTGTGGGAAGAAGCCTCGCGCAACCTGCACTCCACCAACAACTTCCCGGAATTCACGGGCCGTGTTTGCCCTGCCCCGTGCGAAGCCTCGTGCACCCTCAACATTGATGACAACCCTGTCACCATCAAGACGATTGAATGCGCCATCGTCGACAAGGCGTGGGAAAATGGGTGGTTAAAACCACTGATTGCCGCAGAAAAGACCGGAAAGAAAGTTGCCATCGTCGGCAGCGGCCCCTCAGGCTTGGCCGCAGCCCAGCAACTGGCGCGCGCTGGCCACGAGGTTCACCTCTTCGAGAAAAACGCCAAGGCCGGCGGGTTGATGCGCTATGGCATTCCTGATTTCAAAATGGAAAAGCATCTGATTGACCGTCGCGTGACCCAGATGGAAGCCGAAGGTGTCACCTTCCATTATGGTGCACATATTGGCGTGACGCAGGATGCAAAGCAGCTTGTCGATTCATTTGATGCCGTGTTGCTGACAGGTGGTTCAGAAAAGCCGCGTGACTTGCCCATTCCGGGCCGTGAACTTTCGGGCGTGCACTTCGCCATGGAATTCCTGCCCCAGCAAAATCGTCGTGTATCGAAAGAAAGCCCGCTTGATAACCGTCCAATCCTCGCTACGGGAAAGCACGTGGTCGTGGTCGGTGGTGGTGACACCGGCTCAGACTGCATCGGCACATCGATCCGCCAGGGTGCTTTGAGCGTGACACAGATCGAAATCATGCCAAAGCCGCCCGAGAAGGAAAACAAGGCACTGACCTGGCCCAACTGGCCAATGAAACTCCGCACTTCGTCATCTCATCTTGAAGGCGCTGAACGTGATTTCTCTGTGCTCACCAAATCGCTTGTTGGTGAAGATGGCGTGGTGAAGGTTCTGAAATGCGCCCGTGCCGGTTCCGACATGAAGGAAATTCCGGGCAGCGAATTCGAGCTGAAGGCCGATCTTGTGTTGCTCGCCATGGGCTTTGTGCATCCCGTACATGAAGGCATGTTGAAGAATTTGGGCGTGAAGATTGACCAGCGCGGCAATCTCGATGCCAATGTGAAGGATTATAAGACCTCGCTCGACAAGGTGTTCGCTGGTGGTGACATGCGCCGGGGCCAATCTCTGGTGGTCTGGGCCATCCGTGAAGGCCGCCAGGCCGCGCGCGCCGTTGATGAATATCTGATGGGCGAAAGCGTGCTTCCGCGCTGACGTGGCACGTCTTGAACTCAGGCCGAACTGCGAGCTTTGCGACAGGGATTTGCCGCCGCACAGTGCCGAAGCACGCATTTGCTCTTACGAGTGTACCTATTGCGCGAACTGTGCAGAAAATATCTTGCACAATGTCTGCCCCACCTGTGGCGGCAACTTTGTGCCAAGGCCGTTTCGCCCGCAACAATCCTGGCACCCGGAAGAAAATCTGGGACTGGGCAACCATCCAGCCAGCACGAAGCGCGTGAACACGTCTTATTCGATGCCGGACATTCTCGCGCATGTGGCGCGCATCAAAGACATCAAGCCCGAAGACAGGTGAGAAAAAACCTGAGCCGTCAATCTAGTTTGCACGTGCCGCAGCAGACTGGTCATCAAACCGCCCGGCAGGCGCAATGCTGGCAAGACCAGTTGTAAATAATTTATCAGCATCCGAACCGGCTTGTGCAGCAACGCCAATGCTGCTTGATGCGGCGGCCACCGAAGCAAGTTCATTGGCATCAACAGCGGCCTTAAGCTCGCTGCCATTCTGGATGATTTCAGCGCCATTGGCATCAGACTGACCAAAGGCCGGGGCATCGATGGCCGGTTGTTGCAAGGCTACAGCAGCACCCGTGCCATCCGCGGGAACACCCGGCGCTGCGGCCACAGGCGGCGCACCCTGAAGAGCTGCTAAGGCAATCTGCCCCAGGCGGTTGTTGCCCACTTTCAAAAACGTATAACCATCGCTCTGGCGAAGGCGGCGATCTGCACCGGAATCATCAGGCCCGCGATCGGTATAATTTCCGTCCACGCCCAGAAATGGCGTGCGCAGATCAACGAACTGCGCGCCCTTGGCCAAAACCCGTTCCTTCTGCAAGGCGGTGATGGTCTGCATGTCGGCATCATAGGCAGGCTCCCCCATGGGAGGCTCGCCCATCCAGATCACGCTGAGGTTTTGCGCCTTCAATGCATCAAGAAGTGCATCCACGCGAAGCTTGTATTGCGCCACCCATTCGGGCGAGTTGAAGGCCAACACCCCGGCATCCGTTCGAATGTCGCGCCGGTCATTGCTGCCGATCAGCACAATGGCCGATGTGAAGTCCTTGCCCGGCACAATGTTGGCAATGGCCGAAGCCCAATCGTAAATCTCCGGGCGCGCCAGACCGGATGACTCGTTGAAACGATTGATCACCAACACTTCAGGCTCGCCGCCTGCGGCCATGCGGTCAAGCCCGGCTCCCATGCCGCCCGCCAGCGCATCGCCCACGATCAAAACTTTGAGGCCAGGTGTTGCCGGGTCGGCAGGCTGGTCCTGGGGGGCACTTGCTTCCGAGCCGATGACAGGCGTGTTGTCTTGCGCCTTTGGGTGAACGCAACAGCCCGTCAAAAACAGTAGAATGAGCAGAAACCTCAACATGGGTTAAAGCCTAGCCCCCTGCGCGGATCCGCTCAAGCACCTTCAGCGTGGGCTGGCCATCCAGCGCCATTCCGACTTTTTTCTGATAACCCAGCACCGCCTCATAGGTGTTGGCGCCGAACCGGCCATCCGCCCCGCCGGTGTCGAAGCCAGCTTTGGTTAGGCGCCGTTGGAGCTCCACCCGCTGGTTAAAGGAAAGATCTGTGCTTTGCGCGGGCCATGGCGCTTGAATATCAGGCTTTCCGGCAATCCGGTCACCCAGCAACGCTACGGCCAGCGCATAACCATGTGAGTTGTTATAGGCGAGCAAGGCCAGGAAATTCTGCGTCACAAGAAAGGCCGGACCATCGATACCCTGGGGAATAAGCACGAATGACTTGGCCTCAGGCGCGCTGAACTTGCCGCCCGCAATGGGTTCAATGCCAAGCTTCACCCAATCCTGCGTGGGCCTCCAATGGGTACGGCCGATAAGGCCCCGATCAAAGCCCGCAGGCAGTTTCACTTCCCAGCCCCAGGGCCTGTCAGATTTCCAGCCCGAGGCCTTGAGATAATTGGCAGTCGATGCCAATGCGTCTTCCTTTGAACCCCAAATGTCTTTCTTGCCGTCGCCGTCCCAGTCGGCAGCAAAGCTCAAATAGGTCGTCGGGATGAATTGCGTGTGGCCCAGTGCTGCCGCCCATGAGCCCGTGAAGTTATCCGGGCTCTTGATGCCGCGTTTCAAAATGGTGAAAGCCGCGATCAGCTGGTCCTTGGCGTATTCTTTCTTGTTGCCGAAATAGATAAGCGTTGCGAGCGAGCGCATGACGCTCATTGAGCCAAGGTCTTTGCCAAAATTGGATTCAATGCCCCAGATGCCCAAAAGCGTGTAGCGGCTTACGCCGTATTTTTGTTCGATCGCAGAAAGCAGCACACCATCATCCTTGAGCTTGGTCTGGCCCGTGTTGATGCGAATGGGTGTGACAGCCTTCAGCAGATATTCCGATGTGGTCGATTTGAACTCGGGCTGGTTCTGCGAGAGCTTCAGAACGACGGGATCAGGATCGGTAATGCCAGCAAACGCCTTGTCGAAAAGATCGCGCGAGAAGCCCGCCGCCTGGACACGCGGCCACAGGGTTTGAATGAAGGCCTCAAATTTGGGGTCCGCCTTGGCAGGGCTCGTCAAAGCCAGCATCAACAGCCCCAGGGTCAAAAATTTCCGCATAAATCCTCCGCCGCCAGAATCGACTGCACCTTAGCAGCATCGGAAAAAATTGCGGTAAGTTTCGGGCGGCGCGGAACGGGGGGCTTTGCTAAAAATCCCTCAGCTGTTACGCTTTTCGAGGTGCTTTTCCCAAGCCATGGCCGATTTCACGATGACATCGAGATCATCATATTTGGGCTTCCATCCCAAAATATCACGCACACGATCAGCGCCTGCCACAATCGCCGCAGGATCACCCGCCCGGCGCGGGCCCATAACCTTGTTGATGGGAGCTCCATGGGCTTTTTCAACTGCCTTGATGACTTCGAGAACCGAATAGCCCTTGCCATAACCGCAATTAAAAATGCCACTCTCGCCACCTTTGCGAAGATAGCTGAGGGCATCCATGTGGGCAGCGATAAGATCGCTCACGTGGATATAGTCGCGAAGGCAGGTGCCGTCTGGCGTGTCATAATCGGTGCCGAACACATCCATTGATTTGCGTTGGCCCAAAGCCGTCTGGCAGGCAACCTTGATCAAATGTGTAGCGCGCGGTGTTGATTGCCCGCTGCGGCCCTTGGGATCGGCACCCGCCACATTAAAATAACGCAAGGCCACATAGTTAAGGCCATAAGCTAAATGGCTGTCGCGCAGCATCATTTCCGTCATCAGTTTCGACGTGCCGTAAGGTGAGATGGGCATGGGCATTGCGGTTTCGAAAACCGGTTGCGTCAAAGGGTTGCCATAGGTTGCAGCGGTGGAAGAGAAAATGAAGTTTTTGACACCACCCTTAACCGATGCCGCCATCAAGGCGCGCGATTTCACAGTGTTGTTAAGATAATAGGTCAAGGGATCAGCAACGGAATCCGAAACGATAATGGATCCGGCAAAATGCACAACGGCATCAACTCTATTCTCGGTAATGATTTTGCCAACCAAAGCTTCATCACCAATGTCGCCTTCGATCAATTTGGCTGCAGGTGAAACCGCCCAGCGCAAACCCGTCGAAAGATTATCGAGGACGATCACATCCTGGGCCGCGTCGGTCAGTGCCAAAACCATATGGCTCCCGATATAACCCGCTCCACCAGTCACCAACACTGCCATTTCAAATTCCTTTTTTCTGAATTGGAACCAAATACACCATTTGGCCATTTAAATTCAGTTACGTTCGTTCTATACGATTAACACGGTCATAGAGGTTGATGATGGCGAATCCGATCAAGAAAGCAGTTTTTCCAGTAGCCGGTCTCGGCACACGCTTTCTTCCCGCCACCAAAGCAATGCCCAAAGAAATGCTCACCGTGGTCGACAGACCGTTGATTCAGATTGTTGTGGATGAAGCCCGTGAAGCGGGAATTGAACATCTCATCTTTGTAACAGGCCGCAACAAGGGCGTGATCGAAGATCACTTCGACAAGCAATATGAACTTGAAAGCACATTGCGCAGTCGTGGCAAATCGATTCAGCTCGATGTGTTGGAACAAGACTTGCCCGCCGCAGGCCAAACAAGCTTTACGCGCCAGCAGGAACCATTGGGCCTCGGCCACGCCGTCTGGTGTGCACGAAACATCGTGGGCAATGAGCCCTTTGCCGTTCTGCTGCCCGACATGATCATCAATGCCAAACCATCCTGCATGGCGCAGATGGTTGAAGTCTATAAGGCCCGTGGCGGCGGCAACGTGATTGCGGTGGAAGAAGCCCCATGGGATCAGGTTCACCGTTATGGTGTGGTGGCGCCCAAGGATTGGCAGGACAACCACTTCCAGATTGATGCAATGGTTGAAAAGCCAAAGCGCGAAGATGCACCATCAAATCTCATCATCTCCGGCCGTTATATTTTGCAACCAGAAATTTTCACCGAAATTGAAGCACAAAAGCCCGGTGCTGGTGGGGAAATTCAAATCACCGATGCGATGATCCGCCTGATGAAAACGCAACCCTTCCACGGGCTGCAATTTCACGGCACGACCTATGACTGCGGTGACAAGATCGGGTTCCTCGCCGCCAATGTGGCTTATGCTCTGGAGCGTGAAGATCTGGGCCCGGCCTTCCGCGAGGCTTTGCAGGAAATCATCGCCAAGCACGATGGCTTCCTCACCTGGCACTCCAATCGCAATCTGGCTGAAATCGTCGAAGAAATTCGCGCCGGAACCGAGCCAGGAATTATCGCTGCAGAATAAGACTGGCGATCAGACTCTGGTCGCTATAGCCCGTCGTGCCCAGCCCATCGACATACCAAACCTGCTGGGCGGTAAGCCTTGTCGCCACATCCGGGTTGAATGAATATTCGAAACCACCGCCCACGGTGGCGGTTTTTTCATAACCCACGCCATTGTCGGCAAGCCCGAGCGAGGCATTGGCCAGAAGCTTGAAATTATCAGCAAGCGAATGTGAAGCTTCAATCCCTGCCAGCCAGTTCTTGGTTGCAGAAAGTCCAACGGTTGAAGTTTCGACTTGAGTAACGCTCGTCGTCAAGGTTGCCTGGTCAAGTGGCGTTGGTGACCAGATGAGATTGCCGGTGAGACCAACAGCAAAGGAATCAGAAAGCGAGGCATCCGCGTAGTGACGATAGTCACCCGTCACGGCCATTTCGCCAGCCCAGATCGGGCCATCATCCAGTGTCAAACCAAGGGAAAGCGATCCACCTTGCGAGTTCCGGTTGATGCCATTGCGATCAAGCGCCTGGTCGTGAGTGCGCGGCGCGTAAGTTATTTCGGCAAAGGGCATCAGCCGTGCGCCGAAGCTTCCAAGACTGCCGCGAAGCTTCAGTGACGGCTCATAGTAGTTCAAATCGGAGTTTGATTGCACGCCGCCACCCGAAAGTGCCACATCGCCATAAGTGTTCCGAGCCAATGCGACTGTGCTGGTAATCACAGCTCCACCCAAATCCTTGGCGACGCTGGCCGAGAAATTGGAGGTCTGGTCCGTTCGTGGCGAAACAGCGGTTGTTGGTATTGAAGATGTGCCAAGCCCTGTTTGCGTTACAGCCGTATTGGCCTTGAACTCCGCCACAATGTCGCGGTGAACGTCCAGCCTGAAATCAATATCAGCCGAGCCTGTGAAACTCGAAAGATCATCAACGGCGCCATAGCGCAACCACTGCCCCGTCACATTGCCCGACAGGGAATGACGCGACCAATCGCTGGCAAAGTTCAAAGATGGCTTGAGAAGCACCGCCACATCTCCTTGCGGATTGGTGGCAACCTGTCGAACATTGCTGCGCGACTCCACACCAATTTCGAGTGTGGGCCGAAGGAGGAATGCGCCCGCGCGAATGCCGATGGGGTCATAAGGATTGAGGATTTTCGGCTTGGCCTTCAGCTTTGGCTGCTCGTTCGGGATCGCCCTGAAAATGGGCGGTGGTGGAGGTGGCAAGGACGCATCATCACCTGATCCATCATCAACGCTACCTTGAGAGTCGCTCGCCTCCTGGGCCATGGTGGCGCGTGATCCCAGAGCCGTTCCACAGAACAGGGCCAGCAACACAACGCAACACATTGACCGGGAACGCGCCAAAAAGGTCTCCTTCACCTCCAAGGCATAGCCAAAACATGGTTAATGCTGTCTTAGTGGGGTGGATTTTGCGCCCGGAGCCCGCCCAGAAACAGGTCAACGGCAGCATTCACCGTCTCTTCCATAGGGCGATCCTTGAAAACACCGCGCCCGCCCAAAAGCCGGGGCTTGATCTGGCAGCACCCCACCAGCTCAATGAACTGCATGGCGGCCAACTCCGGGTCAACGGCGCGCAGGGTGCCATCGGCAATTTTGGTTTCAAGGAATTGCGTAACCTTTTTGACTGAATAGGCTGGGCCTGCCTCAAAAAAGGCGCGGCCTACATCCGGAAACTTGTCAGCAATGGCCACAACTGTCCTCACCCAGGAAATTGATTCTGGCGATGTGAACAGCCGCACCATGCGCAAACCAAGCTCGGTCAGAACATCTTCAATAAGCCGACCCTGACTTTCAATCGCCATCATTTCCTCGGCTTGGCGGCGTCGGTCGTGGAAGACCAAAGCTTCAAACAAGCGCTCTTTAGAGGGGAAATAGGCATAAACCGTGCCTTTGGACACGCCAGCCGCCTTCACGATGTCATTCATCGACGAGCCGTCAAAGCCCTGCGCTAGAAAGCACCTGCGCGCACCATCCAGAATCTGCATGCGTTTGACAGAATCCAGGGTCTCGTCTGCGAGCCTTGCAATATTTTCCATTGTCCCATTCCAAATTATTAGAACCGAACTGAACGGTTCGGTATTGCATGTAACACTTCCGCATGCTATGTGCAAGTCGTACCGAACCGTTCAGTACAATTTTATGGAAGTCCGAACATGTCCAACGCCACCGTCGTCAAGATCCAACCTGAACCTCCCCAACAGGCTACCCTTAAGCCTTCCGCCAGTGCGCCCCAACCGCAGCCCCCGGCCAAGCCCAAGGCGTCGCCCGTTCGGCGCATTATTATGGGCGTGGCACTGGTGGCTGCTCTTTCCGCGGCAGCCTATTATGGACACAGCTATTGGACAGTCGGCCGTTTTGAGGTTTCAACTGATGATGCCTACGTGAAGGCCGACATGTCGATCTTGGGCGCCAAGATTGCCGGCTATGTTGATTCAGTCCCCTTCGGCGACAATGCCACGGTGAAAGCTGGTGACGTTGTTCTGAAGCTTGATGACGGCGACTATAAGCTCGCCGTTGACGCCGCCAAAGCCAAGATCGAAACCCAGAAGGCTTCGATTGAAGCGATCGCCAAGCAGAAAATTGCGCAACAATCCGCTGTGGTTGCCGCACAGGCTCAGTTCGACTCGGCCAAGGCCGCTGAACTGAACGCTGTGTTGACGCAGAATCGCGCCAGCCAGCTTGTAAAGAGCAACGCCGGCAGCCAGCAGGCGTTGGATGACGCCAACCGCCAACGCGCCACGGCCACCGCCAATGTGAACGCTGCACAAGCCAACATTGATGCAGCCAACGCCCAGCTTGCAATTTTTGATGCGCAAACAACAATGGCCCAGCGCCAGATCGATGAATTGAACATCGCACTCGCCAAGGCCGAACATGATTTGAGCTTTACCGAGATCAAGGCACCGTTTGATGGCGTTGTTGCCAACCGCGCTGTGGAACCCGGCCAATATGTGGGCGCAGGCTCAAGGCTTTTGGCCTTGGTCCCAACGCAGCTTTCATTCGTCACCGCCAACTTCAAGGAAACCCAGATCTCCTCGATCCATCCTGGTGCCAAGGCTGAAATCACCATCGACGCCTTCAAGGGCGAAACCTTTGAAGGCAAGGTTGACAGCATCTCGCCAGCCTCGGGCGCTGAATTCTCGTTGCTGCCGCCCGACAACGCCACGGGCAACTTCACCAAGATCACGCAGCGCGTTCCAGCGAAGATCACCGTGCCGCCAGAGCTTGCTGCAAAACTGCGTCCAGGCATGTCGGCTACGGTTTCAGTCGACAGCCGCGATCAGGGCGTAAAGTAAAACCATGTCGACGACCACCATGAGTGCAGCAGCGCCAGAGGCACCCGCCGTTCCGATGCGTCGCATTGTTGCGTTCATCTTCATGGTGTTCGGCATGTTCATGGCGATTTTGGACATCCAGATCGTCTCGTCATCCCTGGCTGAAATTCAGGCGGGCATTTCTGCATCGGCCGACGAAATCTCCTGGGTGCAGACCAGTTATCTCATCGCTGAAGTCGTGATGATCCCGCTTTCAGGCACACTCACGCGCATTTTCTCCACGCGCTATCTTTTTGCCATGTCGGCTGCAGGCTTCACCGCGATGAGCCTCATGTGCGCCTTGTCTGATTCCATTGGCTCAATGATGGTGTGGCGTGCACTTCAAGGCTTTGTGGGCGGCGCCATGATCCCGACAGTTTTCGCCACCAGTTTCACTGTATTTCCGCCAAAGATGCGGACCGCCATTACACCTGTGATTGGCCTCATCGCAACATTGGCACCAACCATTGGGCCGACCGTTGGCGGCTATCTCACAGAACTTTTTTCATGGCATTGGCTGTTCCTTATCAATATTGTTCCCGGCATTGCCGTGACGCTTGGAGCCTATTTCCTCATCGATTTTGACAAGCCGGATTTTTCCCTTGCCAAGACGTTTGATTGGACCGGTCTTTTTCTACTCGCCATTTTCCTCGGCACGCTTGAATACATTCTCGAAGAAGGTGCCGCTGATGACTGGCTTCAAAGCACTGTCATTTCGCAACTCATCCTCATCTGCATTACGTCCGGGGGAATTTTTTTCTGGCGTATGTTTACAAAAGCCAATCCGCTGGTTGATTTTTCGGCATTCAGGAATCGAAACTTCATGGCGGGGTGCATCTTCTCGTTTACCATGGGCATCGGTCTTTATGGTTTGACTTATCTCTACCCGGTCTACCTCGCCCGCGTTTCGCATTATGACTCGCTGCAGATCGGCGAGACCATGTTTGTAACGGGTATCGCCATGTTCATCACAGCGCCAATTGCCGGACGTCTTTCAACGCGCGTTGATCCACGCATAATGATCGGCGGCGGCTTCTTGGGCTTTGCATTGGGAACGTGGCAGGCTTCATCGCTCAACGCCGACTGGGCCTTCTGGGAATTGCTCATTCCGCAAATTCTGCGCGGCGTGTCATTGATGATGTGCATGCTGACGGTCACCAACATTGCCTTGGGCACCTTGACGCCCATTGAGATGCGCGGTGGTTCAGGCCTGTTCAACCTCACGCGAAACTTGGGTGGTGCTGTGGGCCTGGCCATCATCAACACTGTGATGAACCAGCGCTTTGATCTCCATATTCAGCGTCTCCATGAGTCCGTGAACTGGAGCTCGGATGCCGCAACGACAACGTTGAGCAATATCACGGGCGCACTCTCAACACTGGGCACCAACGCCGGAACCGCTGCACTTTCCCAAATGAATGGCCTTGTCCGCAAACAGGCAATGACGATGGCAATCGCTGATGTGTTCTTGCTGCTCACCTTCCTGTTTATGGGGATCATCTTGCTGTTGCCGATTTTGCGGAAACCAAAGCCAGTAGGTGGCAGCGGCGGTCACTAAAGCAGGTCGGGCAGAGCACTCAGGCTTTCAATCACGGCCGCAGGCTTTCCGGGTAAGCGCTCTTCGGTGAAAGCCTGTCGCGCCAACCTCACCGTTTGAAATCCGAACAGTGCCGCCGCATGGGCGTCCCAACCATTGGCCGATACAAAACACACAGATGCAGCATCGGCAATGTGAAGCCGCTGCAAGACCAGGCGGTAAGCCCGGCGCGAGGGCTTGTAGATGCCAATTTCTTCCACCGAGAGCACCGCCTCGAAGCTTTTCTCCAGCCCGTTGTGTCGTAGAATTGAATCAAGCATTGAAGGGCTGCCATTGGACAAAATCGCCAGGCGCTTGTTCTTCGCACGCAAACTGGCGAGTGTTGCTGCAACATCCTCAAAGGCATCAAGCTTGAGATAGAGAGTCATCAGCTCATCAGCGAGCCCCAGTTCCGAAATCTGGAACGCCTCAAGCGTGAAATCCAAAGCCTGCCGTGTCACTTCCCAGAAGTCGACGTGAACTCCAACAAGCGAACGAAGCCAGCTGTATTCGAGTTGTTTCTGTCGCCACGTCGCGGCAAATTCAGGGCTGCGCTCGCCGATGGTGCCGCTGAGTTTTTCAACAGGTCCACCCACGTTGAACAGCGTTCCATAGGCATCGAAAACTACCGCCTGAATACCTTCAAGTTTTGGAAAGAGTGAACCCGCCATGGGTCGAGACTAGCGAGACGCCAAACAATTTCAAGTCACCCGACCTGGCCAAGCACAGGAAATGTCTCCAGCAGCCAATAGGACAAAACCTGCATCTCCCCCGTGAGGAACATGACGCCAGTCACCACCAGGGCAACGCCCATGATTTTTTCGACCAGTCCGAGCTTTGATTTGAAGCGGGCAAAGAAGCGCAAAAACAAATTTACGGAAGCTGCAGCCACCATGAAAGGAATGCCAAGACCCAATGAATAGATGGCCAGAAGCCCGGCACCGCGGCTCACACTCTCTGTTGCGGCCGCAAGCGACAGAATGGCCGCCAGCACGGGCCCAATGCACGGCGTCCACCCAAAAGCAAAGGCAAGGCCGATGCCATAGGCGCCGAGCAAACCAACCGGCTTGCGCTCCTGATGATACCGCGCCTCGCGCGACAGAAAGCCGAGCTTGAACACACCGAGGAAATTAAGTCCCATGATGATGATAAAGAAACCAGCAATGCGCGCCAACAGAGGGAGCTCATTGCGCACCAGTTGTCCGAAATAAGAGGCCGTGGCACCCAAGGCCACAAATACCGTGGTGAAGCCTAGTACAAAGGCAAACGCAGCCAGCAAAATACGCGAATAGTGGCGCTTGGCCGAGGGCCCGTCGCTTTGCTTCAACTCGTCCAGCGACAGGCCGCTGATGAACACGAGATAGGGTGGCACCAAGGGCAAAACGCAGGGGCTGAGAAAACTGAACAGGCCGGCAAGGACCGCAGCCCATATGGAAACTTCAAGGTTCATAGCCTCGACGTGCCACGAAGGCCAAGGCAATGCAATGGCTTGGCCATCACATTGCCTTGAGACAATATTGATCGAGAACTACACGCCCTTAAGCAGGCAGCCCGCGGCCAGAACGACATAGGCAATCAGCATCACCCAGACTGAAGCAATGGGGATCATCGCCAACGCACCCAGAGCGATCAACAGGCCGATGACGGCGATGACCAGTGAGATGAGAAATACGATTTGGGTTGGTGCACTAAGTTTCATGAAAGTCCTCCCGTTTGCGCGAATCGCGAGGCCTAATCTAACACACAAGCGAAAAAGCCTCGCCCGCCGTTTCAACCCACAGGATCGGCCATGAAGTGCAGAATGAATTTGCGCTCGGCTGCAAGCCCTGACCATTCGTCGCCTTCACCATCAAAGATCAGCGTATAGGGCCCTTTATAGCCCGCCCGCTTTGAAGCTTCGAGACACTGGCGATAATCAGCCTCATCCATCTTAAGACCGGGAGCAAAACTCACCTTGGCATGGCAAAGCTGGGCGCGGGCAAAGATCGACTGCAGATCATCATATTTGCCAGGCCCGCTCCAATTTCCTGTGTCGGCCAGAAATCCAAGATCACTGCCGACTCCATCCAGCACCTGGTGCACAATTTCGGGCGTTGACGTGAGATCAAACCAGTTTTCGGTCACAAGCTTGATGCCGCGCGTGGCGGCAGAATGGGCCAGCGCCTTCAGGCCTGAAATGCTTGAGGCGATATTTTCCGGCGTTGGCTTCTGCTTGCCAGCAATGGCGCGCGCGTGAATGGCTCCCAATCTTGCTGCAGCATCAACCCATCGGTGGATCCACGCCATGTCGCGCGCCCGCGTTTGAGGATTGGTGATGTCGCCATCATCAATGAGCACAGTCTGGATGACAACGCCCGAAGAGCTGAAGGCATCACGCAATTCTTCAAGATAGACAGGATCAAGGGATGGAATGTGAAAGTGGCAAAGCTCCAACCGGCCATAGCCACGGGCGTGAAGCGCTGCGGGCAAATCCAGAAGGGTAATGCTGCCCTGACCCCATTTCGGCTGTGCCGGCGCATCGGCACGGCCAGAGGGACCATTGTCATGGGAATATCCCAGGGTGTTGTGGAGTGACCAGCTTGAAACGGCAATGCGGGGGTGATGTGTCATGGCCCCAGCATAGCCATTGGCGACTCGAGTTCCATCAACAATTTGCGATGAATGCCTTGGGCATATTCCTGATAGTTGGCAACCGTGATCACAAAGCTTTCAGGACCGGCTGCCACATTGGCGCGATAATATTCGGCAAGACCAGGTTCGGAATTCAGGATCGCCAGGCCGTTCACTGTAACACCCATGGCGGCGCGCAACACCTGTGCATCGGCCAACTTGAAACGCGGCTCGCGAAGCTCCCAACTTTCATGGCCATCACCCGAAACATCAATCACCTGGCGCGGTGCATCGACGGTTGAATTGCGCAAAAGCGTAAGGCCATAAGCCACAGCGCCACCAATTCCCGTGCCCCCACCCTGGCGTTGATAGTCCGTCTCGGCCAATTTGGCGAAGGCCTCGGCATCGGCGGCGTTTCTTATAATGTGAAATCCGACATCATATTTCTTGTCGTCGGGATCACCCCAGGTCATCAGGTTGACGGCGATGCTGCGATGGGGGCCATTGGTCGCGGCGGCAATTACGTCAGCCTGTCGGAACGCCCAGGCAATGCCATTCATCTGCAGAGCATATTCCTCGCCATCGATGCTGCCTGACGTATCAACCGCCAGCACCAGCTTCACATCGACGGTTTCGCCCGCTCGGGCGGGGAAGGAAAGTGCAACAAACAGCATGAGTGTGATGAATAATCGCATGGTGTTGAGCTTAAGCTGAAATGCTAAGGGGCGTCATGGAAATTAAAGTCGAAAAACTGAACCGCATCACACTGCTGGATGACAGCAAGCGCCCAAAGGCCCCCAAGATTGAAGGCTTGAGCGCCTTTCAGCGTTCCCGCGGCCAAAGCCTGAAATATTTTCATGACTATCATCGCGCGCAATTGGCTGAAGTGTCCCGTGCACTTGAAACACTTAATGCCTCTGGCTTTGCAGAAAAAGTGGGCAAACTGGACATGAGCACCAATTACCGCATGTTCGGCAACCTTTGCGGACAGGAATGCCAGATGCTCACCGGCCATCACACCATCGAAGACATGCAAATGTTTCCGCAACTCCATGAAGAGGGAAGCGATGGCGTGAAGAAGGTGGTCGAGCGTTTGATGGCTGAGCATCTTGTCGTGCATGAACTGATCGAGGAATTGGAACAGCGCGCCTGGGCCTGCCTCCAAAACCCCAGCGCCGAAACCTTTGCAGCGGCCAAAGAAACGTTCAAGGCGCTCAATACCTGCGTGCGCTCACACTTCGGCTATGAGGAGACGGAGCTGGAGGATGCTCTGAGCGTGATTGATGTGGGGATTTAGAAACTCTCATCGGTGAGAGCCGAAATCCAGTCTTGCCCGCCGTGAAAGATGTTGCTGATTTCCACAAATTGATCGCGAACAAAATAACAAATGACCGTTTTTCGCTCGTGAACAAGAATGCGCAATCCACTTCAAACATCCTCACGCGCTGCACCACGATCAGAAAATGTTTCAAGACTGAAGCAAGCGACGCGCAGACGTTCGATAAACTGGAAGGCAATTTCATTGCTGCCCCTGACTTGCGCGATATAGGTGTAAAGTTCGCTGAGATCAGCCTCCGCAGCGGGACGAAAGACTAACTCCCGGTGCTTCGAGATGCGGCTTTCAACTTTTTCTCATGCACCTTTTTCAAATTGTCGAAAACGTCTTGGGCCGGGATGTTTGGCCGCGGATCGTCAATTGATTGCTGAATGCGGGCGCGGATGACAGCCAACCGCTCCTGATGTTCGTCCTGCTGCTTTTGCCAGGTGCGAAACGCCTCGCGCATCAGCTCGCTGGCCGAAGCAAATTCCCCAGAAGCCACGCGCTCTTCAAGAACGCGCTTCATGGCCGGGGTGACAGTAATACTGATTTTTTCAGCGACATTAGACATGGTAGGATAGTATCATACTTTCCGCTTTCACTTCAATTATATAGATGTTCGATTTTCGTTCTTGAAAAATGCTGGCCAATGGCCATATTCGATCGCACGAGAATAGGGGTGGCACTATGAATGAGGACGAGGTCTACGAAACGCTTCCCGATGATCCCGGTCTTGCCTTCGTGAAATTGGAAAAACTCTATCGACATAAGTTTGACGAGGCCACCCGAGATCTGCAAGAGAGTAGCGTTTATGAATTTCATGAAATGACCTACCTGAATGAGGTCATTGCAGCTGCCAAATCATTAGATATTCCGGGGATCCAAGATTATGAATTACCCCAAAGCAACAAGCAGCTTTACGATTTTGCGCGAATGGTAAGACGTGATGTGGAATCACTAGTTGTGCAAATCCGTATTTCAAACTCTCAATCCGTAAATCGATATAGCGTTGCTTTGAGTGCCACAGAGAAGGCAAAAGCTAGACACTATATTGATCAGCTAGATTTGTTGGTCGATGCTTCTGAATGCTCTGTGGAGAAGAAAGAGAAGTTAAAAAAGCGACTTAATGACTTGCGCGGAGAATTCGAACAGGATCGAACAAAGTTTGATAGGGTCACTGACCGCATCCGATCAATTGCAAGATTGAGTGGTGAGTTTGAGCGCGAAGGCGCGGAACCATGGTGGAAATGGATCAAAGCACTTCTTATAACTATAGACGATGCAAAGGAAAGTGAGCCGAGACAGAGTTTGCCGCCTAATGTTGGTCAAAGAAAGATTGAGGCTCCTCGTAAACAACTTCCTAAGCCAGATTTTACGCGTGACCTCGACGACGAAGTGCCCTTTTAGGCCGAATACAGATTGCTTCAACGGCACACTAAAGATTGAGCGACAAAAGCAAAAAAACCCGCCGTCGCATTTCTGCTTCGGTGGGTTTTATGTTTGAATATCGTTGATGAAGTGCATTCTGTCTTTTGCAGGCCTCGCGGCGACCTACTCTTCCACGTCTTGAGGCAAAGTCTGTTGTTGCGAGGGTTGTTTAGGATTCAAGTTTCTCCGCCAGCCACGTCTTGATCAGCGATTGATAGGGAACATCGCGCTTGTTGGCCGCGATCTTGATCCGCTCCAGAAGACCATTGGGAAGCCGAAGCGAGATTGCCGTCGCTGAGGGTTTGAGATTCGGCAAACGAACCCGCTCGGCTGCATTCCAGTCAAGATATTCGGTCGAATCGTGGGTTTCCCAGAACTTGCGCTCTTCAGCTTCATTTTGAAATTTGGGAATTGTCTTCATTTGCTTTTTCATAAATTTCACGCTCCTTTCGGTTCATCGGGCGCGCAGAAATCACTCTCAGTTGGGTGTCACTTGCACGCAAAGTAAACGAGACTAGAAGAAGTTTCGCTTCATCGGTTTTGCCCAAAGCATACAGGCGTTTTTCTCGCAGACTGTGCCTTGGGTCCGGCAAGAGCAGCAGCGGCGAATTGAAAAACACCTGCTCTGCCTCGGCCTGGCTGACATTATGCTTGTCGGCATTCTTGCGGGCATTGCCCTCATCCCACTCGAAGCCCTGAACCAAATGCCAGTCGATCATTCTTGTATATTACCATAATATACAAGAATTTCAAGGGCCGCAGAAAAGCACAAAACCCGCCGTCGCATTTCAGCTTCGGCGGGTTTTATGTTTGAGTATCGTTGATGAAGTGCGTCTCTGTCTTTTGCAAGCCTCGCGGCGACCTACTCTTCCCCGTCTTAGGATGAAGTACCATTGGCGCTTGGGTGATTTACGGCTGCTTTCGCAATGAGACCAGACGCGGACGCCCCAGCCAAATTTCGCACAAGCAGCATTGCAATTCAAAATAAAATACGACAAAATCCATAGAGATGATTTCTCAACGCGCTCGTTACGCCTTTAAGGCCATGGTTGCCTTGGCCCGCGCCAAGCCTGGCGTGGGCTTGCAGATTCGCGAATTGAGCGAACAGGAAAAAC
>JBDSTO010000164.1:0-4958 GCA_039928255.1 Aestuariivirga sp.
ACATATGCAGTACAGGCCCTGGGGCCATCGTGAGATGCTTGATGAGGGCGATGGCTATCTGGTGCGGCGCATTCATGTGTTGCCGGGTGGTGTAATCAGCCGACAGTCCCACACAGATCGCGCCGAACATTGGATTGTTGTGCAAGGCGAGGCTGCAGCGCTGGTTGATGGGCATGTGCATCATCTGGAGCATAACCAATCGCTGATGGTGCCTGCAGGCACGGTGCATCAAGTGAGCAATGAAGGCGCGGGGCCTTTGGTTTTGATTGAAGTTCACACGGGTACCAGGCTTGATGAAGGCGATGTTAGAAGGTTTTAAGCCGCAATTTGGTTTTCTCGACTCCCTCCTCCGCCCTTGCGGGGGAGGGAGGACTTCTCAAGACATAAGCAGCGTCGCGATGACGCGATGAAGTTCCGGTACGACCTCAGCTTCAAACCACGGATTTTTCTTCAGCCAGATATTGTTGCGCGGTGAGGGATGTGGGAGCGGCAGAACTTCTGGCCAATAGTCTCGCCAGTTTTTTACGGTTTCCGTGAGAGTCGGTTTTTGCTTGTCCTTCAGATGCCAGGCGATGGCATATTGGCCGATGGCCAGTGTGAGTTTGATGTTGGGAGCATGAAGCAGCAGTTCTTCGCGCCAGTGTGTGGCACATTCAGGCCGTGGCGGCAGATCGCCGGATTTGCCTTTGCCCGGATAGCAAAAGCCCATGGGCAAAATGGCAAAGAGCTTTTCATCATAGAATTGTTCACGCGTGACGCCCAGCCAGTGGCGCAAGCGGTCGCCACTTGGATCATTAAAGGGAATTCCGGTTTCGTGGACGCGCGTGCCCGGTGCCTGGCCTGCGATTAAAATGCGGGCATTGGGATCGAGCCTGACAACGGGGCGGGGGCCTAGCGGAAGATGATCCTTGCAGAGCGTGCAGGCCCGAACCCGCGCCAGTAGCTCTGCAAGTTTGTCAGTCACAAATCAGAGATCGCCGGTCACGCATTTCTTGGCCAGCGCCTTATATTGCTTCTCGGTGAATTGAATGGGGTTGCCACCGGCGGAGGGATCTTTCACTGCCATCGCCGCCACTTCATCGAGGCGCTTTGTGTCGATGCCGATGTCTTTCAATGCATGGGGAATGCCAATTTCCTTGCGGAGTGCGAGCACCCATTTCAAGAAACCATCAAAGCCGCCCTTGATGCCGAGGTAAGCAGCGGCGCGTTCGATGTCTTTTTCGATCTTCTTGCGGTTGGCCTTCAACACGTAGGGCATGATGATGCCGTTGAGCATGCCATGATGGGCGTCATAAAGGCCGCCAAAAGGATGAGACAAAGCATGGATGGCGCCAAGCCCGCGCTGGAAGGCTGTTGCACCCATGGCCGAAGCCACGAGCATGTTGCCGCGCGCATCGAGATCTTTTGGCTTCTTCACGGCATTGACAAGATTGTCTTTGACCAGACGCATGCCTTCAAGTGCCACGCCGACGGCGAGCGGATGATAGAAGGGCGCGCAATAGGCTTCGATATTATGGGCGAGTGCATCCATGCCTGTTGCGGCGGTGAGCTTGGCTGGAAGTCCGACCGTCAATTCGGGATCAAGAATTGAAACCTTGGGCATGATGGCCGGATGGAAAATGATTTTCTTTTCATGGGTGGTGGGGTGCGTGACGACGCCAGCGCGGCCAACTTCGGAACCAGTGCCAGCGGTGGTTGGAACCGCGATGATGGGCGAGATGCGCGTGGCATCGGCGCGTGTCCACCAGTCGTCAACGTCTTCAAGATCAAAGACTGAAATCGATTGGCCGTGCATCAGGGCAATCATCTTGCCGATGTCCAACCCTGAGCCGCCGCCAAAGGCAATGACGCCATCATGCATGCCGGCCTTGTAGGCTTTCACACCTGCCAGAATATTGGCCTCGATGGGATTGGGGCGCACTTCGGAAAAGACCTGAACGGCAAGACCTGCCGCTTTCAGGTCCGCCACGATGGCCTGGACCATGGGCATGGAAGCCAAGCCCGGATCAGTGACAAAGAGCGGACGCTTGATGCCTGCGGCTTTGGAGATCTCGGCCAGTTCCTTGATGCGGCCTGCGCCATATTTCAGTGCGGTCGGAAAATTGAAATTGCGGTTTGGAATGGTCATCAGATGGTCCTCAAATGGAAGCTCTTGGGTCTGGTCAGGGCTTCATAGCCCAGTTTGGAAAGGGTGGCACCACGGCCGGTGTTTTTAACGCCGGTCCAGGTCAAAGCGGGATCGAGATAGTCGCAGCGGTTCATAAACACAGTGCCGGTTTCAAGGCGCTCGCCGATGGATTTTGCAGCGCCCATGTCCGAGGTCCAGATGGCGGCGGTGAGGCCAAATTCGGAATCATTCATCAGGCCGATTGCTTCTTCGTCGCTCGACACCTGCATGATGCCCACGACGGGGCCGAAGCTTTCATCACGCATGACGCTCATCTGGTGGTTGACGCCGGTGAGGATTTGTGGGGCGAGATAGGGTGTCGCCTTTTTGCTTGCTGGGAAAAGCTTTTCGTCAATATGGGCCTTGGCACCGGCGCGCAATGCTGAGGCGATTTGCTTTCGTACGAAACTTGCAGCGTCGGCCTTGATCATCGGGCCTAGTGTCGTTGCCTCTTCCAAGGGCGAACCCAGCACATAGGATTTGGTGAGGGCAACAGCACCTTCGACAAAATCGCGGTACAGATTTTTGTGCACATAAATGCGTTCAATGCCGCAGCAGCTTTGCCCCGAGTTGAAGAAAGCGCCGTCGACGAGGTTTTCGACGGCATGGGCGAGATTGGCATCGGAGCGGACATAAGCCGGATCCTTGCCACCGAGTTCCAAACCGACCGCGAGGAAATGGCCTGCGGCGGCGCGTTCAATGGCCTGGCCGCCGGGAACGGATCCGGTGAAGCACACCATATTGGCGAGCTTGCCGGAAATAATGTCGGCGGCCTGTTCATGGCTCAAGACCAGATGCTGGAAGACGCCCTTGGGAAGGCCCGCTTTGTCGAAGGCCTTCTGGAAACGATCACCCACCAACAATGTATGCGAGGCGTGTTTCAAGACCACAGTATTGCCCGCCATCAAAGCCGGAATGACGGAATTCACCGCTGTGAGATAGGGATAATTCCAGGGCGCAATAGTGAAGACCACGCCCAGAGGCTCGCGCTTGATATAGCGCTCAAAGCCATCTTTCGCAGCGGGCACAACATTGGCCAATGCCTCTTCGGCAATGGCGATCATATGCCTTGCGCGCTCTTCAAAGCCGCGCAATTCGCCCGCGCCATAACGCACGGGGCGGCCCATCGACCAGGCGAGTTCAGGAATGATCTCGTCCTTCATGGCCAGCATCGCGTCAACAGCGGCAGAACAATATTTGGCGCGCTCGGCGATGCTGAGATTGCCCCAGAGCTTTTGGGCGTCACGCGCGGCGGAAAGAGCCGCAGTCACATCCTTCTTGCTGGCGATTTTCTTTTTGACGACGATCGAGCCGTCAACCGGAGACACGGAACTGATGATGTTCGACATTTAGTAGCGCTCAAAACCCCGCTTCAATTCCAGATCGGTGATGCGGCGGTCAAATTCAAACTGTTCCCACTTCGCCGTGTGAACATAATGATCAACCACATCATCTCCCATGACGCCGCGCAGGAACTTCGATTTGTCGAGAAGTTCTGTGGCCTCGCGCAGGGTCTTTGGAATCTCGCGGAGCTTCTTATCTCCGCCATAGGCATCGCCCGCGAACACGGGTTCAAGCTTCATCTTTTTTTCAATGCCATCAAGGCCCGCAGCGATCAGGGCCGCGAAGGCGAGATAGGGATTGAGGTCAGCACCGCCGACACGGCATTCCACACGGATTGCTTTTGAGTCAGCACCGCAGAGGCGATAACCCGCTGTGCGGTTGTCAAAGCTCCACACGGCCTTGGTGGGCGCAAAGGTGCCGACCATGAAGCGCTTGTAGGAGTTGATATAGGGAGCAAGGAAATAGGTGATTTCGCTCGCGTGTTCCAATTGGCCGGCGAGATAATGCTGCATCATCTCGCTCATGCCGTGATGCCCGCTCTTGTCAAAGAAATGTGGCGTCTTGCCATCGGCTGACCACAGCGATTGATGGATGTGCGAGGAATTGCCCGCCATTCCATAATCCCATTTGGCCATGAAGGTGACAGCCTTGCCAACGCCATAGGCAATTTCCTTGGCCCCTGTTTTGATGATGGAGTGGGCATCGGCCATGGCCAGTGCTTCATCATATTTGACGTTGATTTCTTCCTGGCCCGGACCCCATTCGCCCTTGGAGTTTTCAACATAGATGCCAGCACCGGCGAGGCCATTGCGCAGGGCGCGCATATAGACTTCTTCTTTCGAGGTCTGCAGCACGCCGTAATCCTCGATGTAATAGGCCGAGGTTTTCATGTTGCGATACCCTTTGGTGTTGCAGGTCTCAAAGCTGTCATCAAACAGGAAGAATTCAAGCTCCGAGGCCATATAGGCTTTCATCTTCATGGCTTCGAGGCGCTTCAACTGCTTCTTCAGAATGGCGCGTGGGGAATGGGGCACGTCTTCATGGGTGTGATGATCGAGCACATCGCAGAGGACGAGTGCGGTTCCGGGAAGCCAGGGCGTGACGCGCAGGGTTGACATGTCGGGCTTCAAGACAAAGTCGCCATAGCCTTTTTCCCAGCTTGTCGCTTTGTAGCCGGGGACGGGTTCCATTTCGATGTCGATGCCGAGGAGATAGTTGCAGGCATGAGTTTCCTCGTAGCCGCCATCGACAAAGAACTGGGCGTGAAAGCGCTTGCCAGTCAAACGGCCCTGCATGTCGACAAAGGCTACGACCACCGTGTCGATGGTTCCGGCTTTCACTTCATGCTTCAATTGGTCGAGGGTCAACATTCCAGTGGTCATTTTGCTTCTCCCAGCTTTGCGGCCGCCTGTTGCAGTGGAATCGACAGGCGTTGCGCCCATTGCTG
>JBDSTO010000165.1:0-5857 GCA_039928255.1 Aestuariivirga sp.
ACATTGGTCAAGCGTGACCTAGCACGGGGCTATATCAGCCGCGATGTTGCCATCAAGGACTATGGTCTGAGGCCCGCAGAAGCAGATGCTGTTATTGCATCGGCGAAGAATGGAACAGTGGCTTAGCAAAAAGGCCGTCGTCCACACTAACTCTCGACTGGAATAATTTTCTTCGTTGGGCCAAAAGGCGCTGCTCTGTCAGCTCGGCAGGCTAGTAAGAGATGCGCATGATTCCGAAGATCATTCACCAAACCTGGAAAACCCACCAAGTTCCTCCAAACTGCACAACCCTTGTTGAAACCTGGAAGCGCCAAAACCCCGATTGGGACTATAAATTGTGGTCGGATGCGGAACTCGATGTTTTTGTCGCCGCGCACTATCCTCAATTCCTCGCCATTTTCCGGGCTTACCCCAAAGGCATACAAAGAGCTGATGCGGGACGATATCTGTTGCTTGAACATTTCGGGGGCATGTATGCCGATATCGACACAGAGTGTTTGAGGGCTTGTGACCCGCTTTGTGAGGAAGACCGCGTCATATTGTGTGAGGAGCCCCGAGGGCATTGGCCTCCCGTGATTTCCGTCCGCGGACTTTCACGATTGCTCTTCAATGGCACAATGGCCAGTCCCAAGGGGCATCCGTTCTGGCGCCACCTGATGAAGGAGATAGAGAACAACAGGTCTACCTCCGCGGTGCTTGACAGCACGGGCCCGCTAATTCTGACCGCTAGCGTCGAAAAATATTCTCATCCAGAAAAACTTTCAATAAGTTCATCGCATCTGTTTTGTGGAAAGGAAGTGAATGGAATCCCTGTTCCTGATGAAAGAAGGGGGGACTATGGTCATTTAGATGTGTCAGTCCATCACTGGGCTGGAAGCTGGTTCACCCTTGAAAAATATCCTTTCAAGGACAAGGTTGAAAGCTACGTTCGATCTTGGATTTACAACGCCCGAAAACCTCGGCAGTTCAAGCCAAGTATAGACCATGAGAAACTGCAGCGGCCTTTGCCGCCGTCTACGGAGCACCAAGAAATATCAGTCCTGATTCCGGTGAGGGATGCAGTACCCCATCTCGAAAAATGTATTGCGCTGCTGGGTCAACTCGATTGGCCCAAAAAGAAATTGCACATTACGTTTTGCGAGGGCGACAGTGTGGATGGCACAACCGCCATGCTCCAAAAAATCGTCACGGAAAACCAGCATGGCTTTGGCAGCATGCAAGTGATCCATAGGCCTGTCGGAACGAAGATTGGAAACCAGAGATGGCTTCCAAAACTGCAAATGGCAAGACGCGGTGGGCTTGCGATGGTCAGAAATTATTTGATTGATTGTGCGATCTTGCCATCCACAGATTGGGCCTTGTGGATAGACGTGGATGTCGATGGCTACACGCCGGATGTGCTTAAAAAACTTCTGGCACAGCGCGAGAAAATTGTTGTGCCACATTGCTTGCGTGGTGATGGCAGCAATCTGGGTTTTGATCTCAATAGTTTTGCGACAATCTATGACTGGCGCGATACTTATTACTTCAAACATATTGTGGGGGGCTTATATCAGCCTCCACAAGATTCCGGTCGACGGCTCTATATGCATGATGTCCGCTATCTCGACCGGCTGCATTTGAACAGTGTCGGGGGCACGATGCTTCTGGTTCACGCCACCGTGCACCGCGCAGGCATTCGTTTTCCCCACCTGCCCTACAAAGATCTCATTGAAACTGAAGGGTTTGGACAGCTTGCTTTTGATAGTGGCATCACGCCTGTGGGCCTGCCCAATCTTCTGATCTATCATCCAGTCTAGGACCAATGAGAGAAACTGGAGTTTTCAAATGCGTGCATTGATGATTGCTCCTGCTATGCCGGCCTTAACGGGTGGCGGGCTTTCCATGCGGGCTGGTTTCTTTCTGTACAGTCTGTCGCGCATTGCAGAGACGGATGTTTTGGTTGTGCCCTATGGCGGAGTTGGGCTTGATGAGGAAGTATTGGACAAAAGCTTCAATGCTAACTGCCGTGTGATTGCCTTTTCGCAGATTGATCAATCTGCCATCCCTTTCGGTCGGCGTGTGCGGGAATTTGTGATGCGCCAATTGCAGTTTCCGCGACGAAATGAATTCGGTCTCGCTGACATTCTCACCTCTCGAGCTTTGACTGAAATTGCCCAGACCACCGCCGGCGTTTCCTATGATCTCGTCCATGTGGGGCGGACCTACATGGCAGATGCGGGCTTCGCGGTATCGGGAGATCCCTGCCGGACCATCGATGCGGATGAAAACGACGCCGAAGTTTACAGGCAGTGGGCTGCTGTCTCAAGGGCAGCGGGTGACATGCGCGAAGAAAAACGCCTGATGCGCCAAGTAAAAGCCTGTGAAAACCTGCAACATTCAAAGTTGAGCAAGTTTGACCTCATATTTGCGAGCAGCCAGCTTGAGTGCCTATCATTGGAACCCTATTGCCCCGATCGACCGGTCGCTCCCATTCAAAATTCGGTGCGAAGGCCAATTGCCATCGAGCGACAAGATGACGGGCACACTTTGATTTTCGTGGGCTCACTTGCCCATCAGCCCAATGCAGATGGGGTTAAATGGTTTGTGAAAGAAGTTTGGCCGCAACTCGTCGCCAATGCCAAGAAGCGGCCCAGCCTGCTTATCATTGGAAGGAGATGCCCACCAGATATCCAAGATCTCGCATTGGTCGACGGCATTTCCGTCTATAATGATGCCCCTCGCGTCGATGAGTTTTATGCCAGGGCAACGCTGGCCATTGTGCCCTTATTCATTGGCGGCGGCACCCGTCTTAAAATCATCGAAGCGGCCTTGATGGGTGTTCCGGTGGTCTCAACGCCACTTGGGGCGGAAGGCTTGCCTTTTGAAAACGGCACAGAAATAATTTTGACCAAAGACGCAAAAAGCATGGCCGCGGCCATTCTGTCGGCATTTGCTGATCCACAGGGAACAACAAGAATGGGCGCGCGCGCCAAATTGCGGGCAATGTCTGACCTGGATTTTGAAACAGTCAGCACCAAGTTGACCGAGACGTGGCTAAACTTGCTGGCGGAAAAGCGAGCCCAGAAGAGTTGATGTGACGCGGGGTCTTAATGTTAGCCGGTCAGATATAGGTGTGGAGGCCAATTGCGGTTTCCTTTCAAAGATCAGAATGCGGCGGCCAAACTGGGCAAAGACGCGCGCGGTGGCCAGTCCGGTGACGCCCAAAAGTGGAATTAAATCTGATGTGCATTTGGCCAAGGATATAGATTAGTTCCATTGCAAGGTCGATGGAGTTCAGGAGAGTAGGGCTGGTGCTATGGGTTCCGCTTGATGAGCCGCAGTATAGTCTCAAGATTGAATGCGAGCCTGGCTTGCAGATTTTCTTTGGACATCAGATCGCGCTCAAAGACGATCGATCCCGTATGGTGGTTGTTGATGTAGTAATATCCGATGGCGGCAATGGTGATGTTAAGTTGCACCGCATCAATCCCTGCGCGGAAGACTCGCGCCTCAACCCCCCGATCCAATATAGCTCTCACCATCTTCACAAATTGGCTGCTGGCATCCTTGATCAGATTCGATGCCTTGAGGTGTTTTGCGCGGTGCAGATTCTCGCTGTTGACGAGGGTAAGAAACTCGGGATGTTTCAGATAATATGCCCAAGTGAACTCAACTAGGCGTAAAATTGCGGCTTCAGGGTTTAACTCATCGAGGTGCAATTCTTTCTCGGCGGTGCGAATTCCCAAGTATGCGGCCTCAAGGACCGCGGTAAACAATTGCTCCTTGCTGCCAAAATAATGATAGATCATTCTCTTGTTAGATTTCGAGCGGAGCGCGATCTCGTCAACCCGCGCTCCGCCCAATCCTTTGCGGGCAAACTCTGCGGTCGCAGCGGCGAGGATGCGCTTACGTGTCAAATCGGCGTCCCGCGGCATGGCTTTGCGGGCGTCGCCCTCCACCTTTTTTGCACCTGCTGCGTTATCCATGTGGAAACCTACCTTTGAATCATTGCTGCCAAAATCATATCACGAGTTGGCTCAATGAAAATTATCATTCTAGCTCGGAACGGGCGCATCTTGGCGAAGAAGGCCAGCCTTCTTCAGGTCCTGCCAGAATTCGATGGGAATTGGGTGGGCCACAAGCGCAATGTTTTGCTCCATCTGGGCCACGTTCCTGGTGCCTGGTACATGCGAGGCCACAGCAGGATGGGCTAGCAGAAACTGGAGGGCCGCTGCCGCCAGCGGAATATTGTATTTGGCGCACACGGCCTCAATCTTTTTAACTTTGGCCACAATGTGCTCAGGAGCGGGAGCATAGTTCCATTTGGCACCGGGCACTGTTCCCGTTGCGAGAATCCCGCCATTGAAGCCACCACCAATAGTCAGTGCCGTGCCCCGGCGCTCGCATAGAGGGAGCAGCTCATCAAGCGCATCCTGTTCCAGAAGCGTATAGCGCCCAGCAACCAGCAAGGTGTCAAAATCACCCGCCTTCATGAAATCAAGCATGACTTCCCAGTTGTTGACACCGACCCCTATCGCCTTGACCAGGCCTTGATCACGAAGTTTGACCAGAGCGCGGTAACAGCCGTCCATGGCCTGCTTGTAGTAAACCTTCTGCATCTCAACGCCGTGCGTGAACACATCGGCATCATGGATGAAGAGGATATCGATATATTCGAGGCCCAATCGCTGCAGAGAATCCTCGAAAGAGCGCATCGTGCCGTCATAGGAATAGTCAAAACGACATTTGAAGGGCAGGCCGTCAACCCAGGGCTTGAAATCAATGTCTTTGCGCCTTGCGGGCTCCAGTACGCGACCAACCTTGGTTGACACCACGAATTGATCGCGCGGTTTCCATCGCAGATTTTGGCCGACGCGCGCCTCCGAAAGACCATGGCCATAATAGGGAGCGGTATCAAAATAACGCATGCCTGAGTCCCATGCGCGATTGATCATGGCCGCTGATTCTTCTTCCGAGATCGGTCTCAAAAAATTGCCGATGGGTGCTGCACCAAAACCCATGTCGGTGATGTCAAAACCCACGCGACCAAATTTGCGAACCGAAATCCCAGGCATTTTCACCTCCCAATGTTTGCAACCACGATAGCAGCTCAGGCACTTTTGTCCACTATCTAGTTACTGCATTGTGTTTGCGATTTTCCGGGATTAGAGTTTGAGCGACCGGGATTCCGTGATGAAGCGGCGAGACGGGGTGGAGGATGTGCGGGCGATGGGCCAGGAAATTGTTTTCACCGGTAAGGGCAGAGTGGAACTGCAACATTTCGACCAGGAACCCTTGGGCCAAACCGAAGTTCGCGGGCGAACGGTGGTGAGCCTGATCAGCCCCGGAACCGAACTGGCCTGGCTCAATGACGGAAACTATCCGCTAAGACCCGGCTATGCGGCAATTTTCAAGGCGGAAGAACTTGGAGCGTCGGTTCGCGGCGTCGCCAAGGGCGATCTCCTGCTGTGCATGGGTGGGCATCGGTCCATCCAATGCTTTGATGAAAAATACACAATCAAGGTGCCGCCGAACCTGCCCGCTGCGCAGGCTGTCATCGCGCGCCTGATGGGCGTTTCGATGACGACCTTAATGACGACCATGGCCCGGCCAGGCGACATCGTGTTGATCTGCGGGGCAGGTCCCGTCGGCTATCTGGCTGCCCACCAGTTTGCTCATTGTGGCTATGACGTCACAGTGATCGAACCAGATGTCTCCCGTCAGGAACAGATGAGAAGCTCCGGCATCCAAAAGGTTCTTTCGGCTGTTCCTGTGGGCGATGCGGCCTATGACGGGAAGGTCGCTTTGGTCGTTGATTGCTCAGGCCATGAGAAGGCCGTGCTGGATGGCTGCAAAGTGGTGCGCAAGAAGGGCG
>JBDSTO010000166.1:0-5920 GCA_039928255.1 Aestuariivirga sp.
CTGTCGTCGGGTGCCAAGATGGGCAAGACGGCGTCAGGTGCCGTGTGGCTCAACGCCGATATGAAGAGCCCCTATGATTATTGGCAGTTCTGGCGCAACACCGAAGATGCCGATGTTGGTCGCTTCCTCAAGCTCTTCACCACAATGCCACTTTCTGAAATTGCGCGTCTTGAAAGCCTGGGCGGTGCTGAAATCAATGAGGCCAAGAAGGTTCTGGCCAATGCAGCAACCGCCATGCTTCATGGCGAGGCAGCAGCCAGTGAAGCTGCCGAAACCGCCCGCAAGACATTTGAAGAGGGTGCAAGCTCCGCAGGTCTTCCCACTGTGCTTGCTGACTTGAACCCAGGTTTGGGCATTCTTCAGGCGGTTGTTCTGGCAGGTTTGGCAACGTCCAATGGCGAAGCGCGCCGGGCCATTCAGGGTGGCGGGATAAAAGTCAACGATGTTGCTGTCACCGATGACAAGCTCGCCTTGTCCCCCAAGGATTTGAACGCCGATGGCGCGATTAAGCTCTCCATGGGCAAGAAGCGCCATGTTTTGCTGAAACAAGCCTGATCAGTTTTGCGTGGGTGACTGGGAATTGCCGCTCTGGGCGCCGCTGTTCTGGCCGGGCGACTTGCGGGCGTTGAAATCAAAGAAGCGCCTGAAAATCCCAGGAGCAAGCGCCGACAACGGGTTCACCTGAACCTTCGGCGTCGCCAGGGTTCCGCCGACAGCATAAGTGACGCCAAACAGCCCTTCATTGCTGTTGCCGCCGCTCAGAAGATCGCCCAGCAAGGGGATATTGTTGAAGATGCCGGACACACCGCATGCCGGAACAACAGAGCCTGTAATATCCAATGCACCGTCAACCTTGCGGATCACACCATCCGCGGTGGCGCAAAGGTCAGGGCCACGCAAGAGGGAGTCCCCGAGCCGGATAAATTTGTCATCTGTCTTGAACGGCAGCCAGAACCTTTGAAATTTCAGGCCGTCTTTGCGCGGACCAGATTTTGTAGGCCGCCCGCGCTTGTCGAGTTCGGCCAGCGCCGCCTCGTTGCGCACCTCAAAATCCTTGATTTCAAGCCGCCCCACGCGGACGGGAGAGCCCTCCTCGTTGCCAACCATGGCAAAGAAGGAAAGCTGGCCCCCGGCAACCTTCGAATAGAAATTGGCGGCGCGCAAAATTGAACCGGCGTCGCTGGACAACACCCGCAACTCCCGGCCTTCAGCATTGGGCACGACCGTTATTGTAACGGGTTGCCCCGACAACAGGTTGCCCTTCACATTGGCATCAGCAATCTTGCCTGCGCGCACACGGATCGTTGCATCGACATCATTGACGTTCTCACCTCGGTTGGCGATGACCTGGTCGAAGTGTGCCCGCATCGTGAAATCAATACCGCCCTCGTTGGCGCTGCCCGTGCCACTCGTTGGCGGGTTGGGATCAACCAAAGTCTTGATGGAGGGTCTAGCATCGAGCTTGTTGCCGGTGATCTGCAAGTCGAATGAACCATCGCCCGGCACCAGCTTGGCTTGAAAAATATTGTCATCATCAAGTTTGATCTGATCCATGTTGACAGAAAGCAGCTTGCCCGCATTTGACATCTGGACGGTGCCGCGCAAATGCAGCCCGTCGCCATCAAGCTTGAAATTATCAATCATCCTGCCTTGCTCGGTGGAACGGAATACAAAGCTGGATTTTGTGCCGGGCGTTGCCGGGCGCTTCCAACCAAGCGCCGTCAGCTTCATCGAGGTGGTCGCAAGATCAGCTTCGACTTCAGCTACGCTGTTGCCCTTGGCATCCTTCGTCAAAATTGCATGGATGGGAATATCGCCGCTCACGTAGTCTTTGATCTTCAAACCCATCTTTTCGCGCGTGGCTGCATCAAGCGTTGCAAAAACCTCAGCCGTCGCAGAACCTTCACCGCGGGGCTTCACCCATGTGAGCTTGGCATTGAGACCGTTGAATTTGGCCGGGCCCGAGATGGTGATAAGGTCTTCCCCCAAATCAACATCCAGATCACCGCCAGTGATATCAATGCCTGTCATGACATCGGGAATCTGAATATCGGTCAGCTTGATCTTGGTTGTGAATTGCACTCGATCCTTGGGCACATCTTTGATCAGCGGCATGGAGAATGCCACTAAGGCATGGGCGTTGCCTTTCACCTTTGCCAGTGATGACAACGCTTCGGCATTCATCATTTTCAAATCGGGCAAGGCCGCAAAATTCAACATGGATTGCGCCGTGCCTTCAATGTCAAAAGTGAAATTGCCCGGAACTTCCTCAAGCGCAATGTTGTGAGCCTGGAAGCTGCCCTTGTTCAGATTCAAGGTTTCTCCGCTAGGCAATCTGGACTGGCCAGCGGACAGGCTCAAATCAAAATCATTGTCCTTGAGGTGCCCCTCGCCCGAAGCATTTTCGAGCAAGGGCAATGATTTGAAAACATGGGTTGAAACATTTTCCATCTTGAATTGAAGATCGAGTGAGTTGTCGGGCAACCGGTGGTTCTTCTTGCCTTCAGCCAGCGCGTTCTCATCAAGATTGATTTCAAATGTTCCCTCTGTCACATGGCCTTCCATCACATTTTCCGTCACCCAGGCACGGGTTTTGGTGCCCACAATGGGAGGCCAGATGCTTTTGAGAAGTGCCGCTGAAATGTCACGGATGCGACCAGCAAGATGGATGGCGGGAGATTCGTCGCCGCCCGAAATATTGCCCCGCATCCTCACACCGGTACTTCCCGACATGACCACGAGATCATCAATGTTGACACGCGCCTGATCGATGAGGGCCTGGCCAGAAAATTCGATGCGGTCTACGTGGCCGTTCAGAACATCGCCACCCTTGGTCGCAGCTGCCGCCTTGAGATTGATGCCAATGGCCGTCAGCCGCCCATCATCAGCGCGAATGGGCACAAGCTCGCCGTCCACATTGGTTTTATTGCCAGCGAGCGTCAGCGTAGAATTGTCGAGGCTGAACTTGCCGGTCTCCGGTTTGAACTTCACTTCCAGCGTACCGTTGTCGACTGCAACAGGTTCGGCAAAATAATCGGGAAGATTGATCGCGCCTGCCGACATCGTCATCTCAGCCGAAGCAGCGGTAAGCTTGCCATCGGAAGACTGCTGAATCTCAACATGGCCCGAAAGAGGTGTCGTCAATTTGGCAAATTGCGAAAGAGCGTAAATCTTGTCCGCAACATTTGCCGGAACGAAATTGTCGACCTTGGCGCTGATGTCAAAGCCCTGGCTGTCGTGGTGATAAGTGGTTGAAATTTCGGCGTGCCAGGGTTCCCCTGCCGAGGCCACTTCAGCTTTGGCTAAAACCACAAAACCAAAATCTGTTTTCTTGAATGTAAGATCAGCGCGCGGTGCCACCCAACTCACCGAGTTTGCATCATCATAAAAGGAGATTGCGGCGCGCGTGATGCGGATGTCTTCGAGGGTCGAAAGAGCTCCGTTTCCGCCATGGCTGTCGAGAATGGAAACGAGCTTCGCGCCATTGGTCAGAGCTGCAGGATCAGGTGCTGATTTGCCCGATGTGTCACTCCCCTGCCCGAAATTTTCATCAACCACCACTTCAGCGTCGGCGGGTGCCGCCTCGCCGCCCACACCCAAGGCCACGCTGCCGTCAAGTTTGCGGCGCACGCTGATACGCGGCCCGATCAGTGACAGGCTGCGTGGAACCACACGGCCAATAAACATTGAAGATGTGTCGAGTGAAACGGCAGCACGCGGAGCACTGGCAATGATATTGCCCTGGTCGTCACGCATGGCCAGATTTTGAAAGTGAACCGACGGAACCCGTGTCGCCGGATCAATTTCAAGAACAGCGCCGCCCATGGAAACATGCATTCCCGTGAGGTTCGCGTTGATGGCAGTTTCGATGCGGCCGCTTAAAAACCCAAGTGCAACCGGCCCGCTCTGCAGGCGCAAATAAACCAGCCCTATTGTCAACAGCAGAACTGCAACCAAGCCCAGGAAAACGTATGAGGCAATGCGAAGGGCTTTCAAGGCAGTGCAGTTCCAAAACTGTTGATGTGTTTAAGTGCCACCCGTGATTCACTCCTGCGCCATTGTCTCATAAATGACCAGCACGTTCCAAGGTTTTTGGCCTTAGAAACAGGCTAAACCATGGCATGGCCTCTATGCTGTTGCACTTGCGAGAAATTCAAGGCATGGTTTTATCATCCATCTGTTTTCGGGGCAAAATGTTCAAACGTAACAAGCCAACGCCACAGCGGGCCTACCAGACTCGTGAAGAGCCTTCCTACATTGCCCCAAATACCGAATTTAATGGCAATCTGGTCACCGATGGCGAGATCCATATCGACGGCTTGGTCATGGGCACCGTGCAGGCCCGAACCTGCCTGGTGGGCGACCAGGGCGAGGTTCAGGGCGGAATTCTGGCTGAAGTTGTCTTCATCCGGGGCCGCGTTCTTGGCCCGGTGAGCGCTTCCCAGGTGAACATTTCGGCACGCGCGCATGTTGAAGGCAATGTTGCCCATGAAACGATCAGCATTGAAAATGGGGCCTATGTACTGGGCAATATTTCCCACCGCAGCCAGCAATTGGCGGTCACCCATGAGCAAACTCCGACCCGCATTTTCCCTGAGAACAAAGACTTGAAACCAAATATCTGGGACAAGCCTAATCCAAGCGACGACGAGTCGAAATAACCTGCCTTTTATTCGATGTCTTCCACGCCTTCGGGCGCTCCGCCATGAATGCGCTGGGCCAATGACGCCTGGATAAATTCATCAAGTTCCCCACCCAGCACCGCAGCGGGGTTGGTGGAGGTGTGGCCGGTTCGCAAGTCCTTGATCAATTGATAGGGTTGCAAGACATAGGACCTGATTTGGTGACCCCAGCCAATATCAGTTTTCTTGGCGTTGGCCGCATCTACCTTTTCCTGCTTCTTCTGCAGCTCGAGCTCATAAATCCGGGCCTTCAGCATCTTCATGGCGGTGGCACGGTTCTTGTGCTGCGAACGCTCGGCCTGGCAGGCCACGATGATGCCCGTGGGAACATGGGTGATGCGGACTGCGGAATCTGTGGTGTTGACGTGCTGACCCCCAGCGCCAGAGGCGCGGTAGGTATCAATCTTCAAGTCACTCTCGACAATGTCGACTACGATATTGTCATCAATGACAGGATAGGCCCAAGCCGAGCAGAATGACGTGTGACGCCGTGCATTGGAATCGTAAGGCGATATTCGGACGAGGCGGTGAACTCCGCTCTCGGTTTTGAGTTTGCCATAGGCATTGTGGCCCTTGATCTGCAGCGTGCAGGATTTAATCCCGGCTTCTTCGCCATCGTGCTGGTCAAGAACTTCCACTTTGTACTTGTTCAGGTTGGCCCAGCGCACATACATGCGCATCAACATGGAAGCCCAGTCCTGGCTTTCGGTGCCGCCAGCGCCCGCATTGATCTGGAGATAGCTGTCATTGCCATCGGCCTCGCCCGACAACAGCGCGTCGAGTTCCACAGCGGCAACATCTGTCTTTAACGCAGCCAATGCCTTCTCGGCCTCAGCGACGATCGAGGGATCACCCTCGGCTTCACCCATCGCAATCAGTTCAACATTGTCGGAAACGGTGCGTTCGATGCGCAAGATGCCATTGATGCGGTTATCAAGGTCTTGCCTGCGCTTCATCACGTCCTGCGCCTTCTGGGCATCATTCCACAGTGATGAATCTTCAGCCTTGGCGTTTAATTCTGCAAGTTCGCGGACGGAGTTGTCCCAGTCAAAGATGCCTCCTCAGCAGGCCCAGGGACTGCTCGATCTCAATGACGAGTTTTTGAATTTCAGCGCGCATATGAATTCCGTTTGTTGAAGGCGCTCAATAGAGGCCCTTGCCCGTGGTCGTCAACCCACCGGCTGGATCAGGTTGGCTGCCATTGTCCGCAGGCGCGGTAGCTGCCGATGGCTCAAGTG
>JBDSTO010000167.1:0-9981 GCA_039928255.1 Aestuariivirga sp.
ACTGGGACCGGTTACGCATTTTCCTTGCCGTGGCGCGGGCGGGGCAGATTTTGGGGGCGGCGCAGCAGCTGGGGTTGAACCATGCGACTGTGGGGCGACAACTTACAGCTCTTGAGGCTGATCTTGGCGCCAAGCTGGTTGAACGGCAAACGCAAGGCTGCACACTGACCCAAGCGGGCGAGGCGCTGTTTAAGTCAGCCGAGCGTGTTGAATCGGAAGTGTTGCAGGTGGCGTCGGATATTTCAGGTGCGCGCGCGGCGATCTCGGGCACGGTGCGGGTGGGGGCACCCGATGGATTGGGCAATTATTTTCTGGCGCGCGAAATGGGCAGGCTCGCCACGCTTCATCCCGATCTCACCATTCAGCTGGTGCCCTTGCCGCGCACATTTTCATTGTCACGTCGCGAGGCTGATATTGTTGTCACTTTGGATCGGCCCAAGCAGGGCAAGCTCATCATCAAGAAGCTCACGGACTATACGCTCAGCATTTATGCAGCAGAGAGTTATGTGAAGGCGGAAGGCTCAATCCGTAGCGTTGATGATCTTGATGGAAAATTATTCGTGACGCATGTTGAGGATTTTGTTTACAGCCGCGCCCTTGATTACGCGGCTGAGCTTTCAACGCGCATGAAGCGGCACTATGAATGCGGCTCCGTGGTGGCGCAGATGGAGGCGGTGCGCGCTGGCCATGGCATTGGCATCTTGCATGATTATGCCGCCGTGCAATTTCCGGAATTGAAACGGCTTGTTTCCGCCATGCGTTTCACCCGAACCTATTGGTTGATGAGCCATCCTGATACGCATCGCACAGCGCGCGTTGCAGCGGTTTATGATTATGTGTCGGAGACGGTGCGCAAACACAAAGCGGATTTTGTGCGACGCTAGAGCTGGGCCTCAATGGCCGCCTTGTCGAGTACTGACCAAACTTCCACAATTTTGCCCTCGCTAAATTCATAGATCACATTTTCAGCGAAAGATATTTTTCGGCCGTTGATGGGAAGGCTCACGAACATGGCCTTGGGCGCGCATTCAAACCACAGGCGGCTGGTCACATACGGCGGGTCAACCGCGAGAATTTGAATGTTAAATGCAAGGTCTGGAATTGTTTCAAAATCATTGACCAGCATCGCGTGGTAGCCTGCCAGTCCAAAGGCTTTGCCGTTGTGGATCACTTTATCAGCAACGAAGTTCCCGAGACTGTTCCAGTCTTGGGCGTTCAAGCAGGCGATGTAGGAGCGGTACAGGTGTGTCAGGTTCGCTTTTGTCGGGGTGGCTGACGTCATCGCTCTTGACCTGATCCTTTGAATGATGGGCTTGCTTTGTACACTTGTGCACGCAGGAACCATTGTTATCCCCGCACATTCAAGCTGCATGGCCCACACGGCTTGTCAATTGAAACCAATTATATGAGGTAATCCCATGAAGAAATCGATTCAAATGATGCTTGCTGCGACAGCTTTGGTTGCGGTGACAACCAGTTTTGCAATGGCTGCGGATACGACCACCACCGTTGGCGCTGGCGTTTCTGCAGATGTCGGTACCAAAGGCGCTAATGGCGGCGTGAGTGCCGATGGCACCACGACAGCTGGAGCCACCACCAAGGCTGACACTGCAGGTTCCAGCGCCTCCTCGACAGTCACGACCGATGCCGACGGCAATATCGTTCTCGGCACGGATGCAACCGCCAATGCCAGCCCTGACTCTTATTCAAAGATGACGGTTCAGGAGCAGGACAACATTAAGAAAACCTGCGCTGGCAAGGAGCTGGGCGATAAGGTGATGAAAGACTGCAAGGGCTTTGGCCTGATGCAGTAAGCCAAATACTTTGGCACGGAGTTCGCGGGCTTAGGCTTGCGAACTCTTTTCCATTTCAAAGTTTCCGGAAGTCTCATGCACTGGCGAACACATCACGATCGAGCTCGTGCAACAGCTTCTGGATGGTTCCCGTGATGATCATGTCATGATCCATGGCGATGGTCTCGATGGTGATGTTCTGGCGCAGCTCGGCCACAACACCTTCCTCAATGGCCTGGTGCATGGCCTCCACCATCAGATCAAAAGCTGCTGTGCCGGGGCCTGAAATGACAATGCGATCGGGGTTTAACAAGGCGATCAAACGCGCCAGGCCATAGCCGATGGCGCGACCTGCCGTATCATAGGCGGCCTTGGCCTTGATATCGCCGCGCCGTGCGGCATTTTCGAGGGCTCTCATAACATCGGGATCAACGGCGTGCGATGGCGGGGGCGTGTCCGCTGCCAGATTTTCAGCGGCGCGCAAAATTCCATAGTCCGACGCATAGGCTTCAAGGCAACCAGCCTTGCCGCAGCGGCACAGGGCACCGCCTGGCACATGGTTCATGTGGCCAAATTCGGCAGCAGCTCCCGTGGCCCCATGATAGGCCTTGCCGTCAATGACGAGGCCCATCCCCACGCCATAGCCCATGAAGACGACGGCGGCGTTGCCCTTATACTGGTAGTGCTCACGCGCCATCAGGCCTTCGGCAATCATGTTGGCGTCATTGGCAAGCGAGCAGGCAATGCCAGTGACTTCGGTAATGGGCTGGACGAGGGGAATGTCGCGGGCGATGAAGGCCGGGCTCCACGCTAGATGACCCGATTGCGACCCTGCAGCCCCCTGAACCGCAATGCCAAGCTTTCGGATCTGCCGCGGCTTCACGTTATTGGCGGACAGAAAGTCCAACACATGCCGCGCGGCCAATGGGCCCACTTGCTGGCGGTCCATCGTGTAGGTTGTGGGTTTTCCGGTGTGACGGGCGAGGATCGTTCCAGAGTAATCGGCGAGAGCCAATTCAAAACGATCAATGGAAATCTTGAGGCTTAGCACCCGGGCGGCAGCCGGATTCAATTCAAGGGCGATGGTCGGGCGGCCACGCCGGACGGTATCTGGTTTTTCAATTTTCACCTCCGCTTCTCTCAGGTATCCTTCGCTGAGAAGCTGTGTCGTGATTGATGTCACGGTGGCCGGAGAGAGGCTGGTCAGGCGCCCCAATTCGACCCTGGGGGCTGGTCCATGGAAGCGCAAAGCCTCCAGCAGCAAATGGCGATTTTGCCGCCTTATCAAATCGCTATCTGCCTTATTGTTAAGCTTCCCCATCGCAAATTAGGTTGACACCGGAGAAGTGGCCATGCAAGATTATTTTGAATGTCAAAATAATTTTGCGACATTGCTCTGCGCGTGAAGCCAAAAGGCTCAAATGCGGAGGCTAAAGTTTCGGATCGTTGGAATTTACAAGGAGGAAGGTCCATATGAAGAATATTATCAAGACAATCGCTCTCGGCGCATTGCTTGCCACCGCCATCGGCGGTGTTGCAGAAGCCAAGGGCAAGACCATTGCTGTGTCCTGGAAGACATTCCAGGAAGAGCGTTGGAAGGGTGACGAAGCTGCCATCAAGAAAGTTGTTGAAGCTGCTGGCGACAAGTTCATCAGCACGGATGCTCAGGGCTCTGCCCAGAAGCAGGCTGCTGACATCGAAGGCCTGATTGCTCAAAAGCCAGACGTGATCATGATCGTTGCCTTTGACTCGGATGCCATTTTGCCCTCGATCAAGAAGATCAGCGATGCTGGCATCAAGTCGATTGCCTATGACGTGCAGTTCGAAGATCCAAATGCTCTCTACATCACGTTTGATAACGTTGGTGTGGGCCGCATCATGGCCAAGGAAGTTCTGAAGGTTAAGGATTCAGGTAACTTCGCCTTCATCAAGGGCGACAAGGGCGATCCAAACGCCACATTCCTGTTCCAAGGCCAGCTGGAAGTTCTGAAAGCCCAGATGGACGCAGGCAAGATCAAGAACGTCTGCGAAACCTTCACCGATGGCTGGAAGCCAGACAATGCCCAGAAGAACATGGAGCAGTGCCTGACCTCTACCAACAACAAGGTCGATGCTGTTCTGTCTGAAAATGACGGCATGGCTTCAGGCGTTGTGGCTGCTCTCAAGGCCCAAGGCCTTGCTGGCTCGGTTCCTGTTTCTGGTCAGGACGGTGACTTGGCTGCCATCAACCGCGTTGCCCTGGGCACCCAGACCGTTTCGGTCTGGAAAGATACTGCCCAGCTCGGCAAGGCTGCTGCTGATGCTGCCATCGCTTTGGCCGATGGCACTGCCATCGACAAGATCGCTGGCGTTGCCAAGTTCAACGGCGGCAAGAAGAAGGTCGAAATGAACGCCATTCTTCTTGCTCCAACACCAATCACCAAGGCCAACATTGGCGATGCGATCAAGGCTGGTCACATCACCAAGGAACAGGCTTGCGCTGGTGTTAAGAGCGGCGTTGACGCTTGCAAATAATTCAGTCGTTAATCGATTGAGTTGACAATATTGGCCGCGCCATTTCAAATTGAGTGGCGCGGCCTTTTTAAAATCAGGGGTGGGGATCTAAGATGAGTTCTACAGGAAGCAGCCAGGAACCGGGCCTAAACCAGGAAGGTGCTGTCACCAGATTTTTCCGGGTGACTGAAATCAATCCACGCATGCTGGGCATGGTTGCAGCACTGATCCTGATCTGGTGCATCTTTGATGTGTGGAGCGGCTTCATCAATCCGAACGAGGGGTTGTTTGGTGGATCATTCCTGACGCCGCGCAACTTGTGGACATTGCTGGTTCAAACATCATCGATCGCGGTCATGTCGTCGGGCATGGTCTTGCTGATCGTCATGCGCCAGCTTGATCTTTCTGTGGGTTCAATGTTGAGCCTTGTGGCGGTGGCCAGCGCTGTCTTGCAGGTTTATCAGCTTGGACCACTGCTGGGTGTCGGGCATCCCATGATATGGATTGCGGGTGTTGCACTTTGCCTCGCCCTTGGCACAGGCATTGGTGCTGTGAACGGCGCGTTGACAGCCTATGCAAAGATACCAGCCTTCATCGTCACCCTGGGTGGCTTGATTGCCTACAAGGGCATCGCATTTCTTATGGCTTCGGGCGAAACCGTGGCACCGATGGACCAGACGTTTGAAGTGTTTGGTGGTGGTGTGCAACAGAGCTGGCTTGGGCCATTCTGGAGCTGGTTGCTGGCTTTGGTTGTTTGTGTCGTCATCATTGGAGCCATCATCAATGGCAGGCGTCAACGCACGCGCTTTAATTTTACCTTGCGTCCGGTTTGGGCCGAACTTTTGCTCGGCATTATTGGCAGTGGTGTGGTGCTTGGCATTACAAAAGTGATGAATTCCTATCCTTGGCCCCCCAAGCTCATCGAGAATTTTGCCGTGGCCAACAATGTTGTCATTCCGGCGGGCATTGAAGACCGCGACGGCAGCGCTGTTTGCATGGCGGCTGAAAAAGTTGTCCGCTGCACCACGGGACTTATTTATTACACAGGCTATTCGCTGCCCGTGTTAGTGGCCCTTGCGGTTGGTCTGGTGATGACCTTCATTGCAACACGAACGGTGTTTGGCCGCTATGTCTATGCAACGGGTGGCAACCCGGAAGCGGCCGAACTCTCGGGCATCAACACGAAGTGGCTGACGATCAAGGTCTTCGCCTTGATGGGCACTCTGGTTGGCATCTCATCGGTCATTTCATCAGCGCGGCTCAACGCAGCGACAAACTCGTTGGGGCTTTCAAACGAACTTTATGTGATCGCTGCAACGGTGATCGGTGGCACGTCGCTCGCGGGCGGTGTGGGCACCATTTATGGTGCGATGCTGGGTGCGCTTATCATGCAGTCGATTATTTCAGGCATGTCGCTGCTCAATCTCCCTGCGGCCTATCAGGACATGGTGGTGGGCGGAGTTCTGGTTCTCGCCGTGTGGCTTGATCAAATCTACTCACGTCGGTTGAAGTAAGGGGAGGCAGCAATGGCAAAAAAAGCTGTGAAAAAAGTGGCATCTAAAAAGCCAGTGGCACCGAAAAAATCAGCGGCGCTGGTTGAGTCCCATGAGTCACCTTTGGCCGTCAGCAACCGCCAAGGGTTTCAGGCTTCTGCTCCTTTGGTTGAAATGCGTGACGTGTCGATTGCCTTTGGCGGCATCAAGGCCGTTGACCGTGCCTCGATTGATCTGCGGCCCGGTGAAGTGGTTGGATTGCTTGGACACAATGGTGCTGGCAAATCCACGTTGATCAAAGTGTTGTCGGGTGCCTATCAGCGCGACTCTGGCAGCATTTTCATCAATGGCAAGGAAGTTGCCATCAACAACCCGCGCGATGCCAAGGCCCTTGGCATCGAAACGATTTATCAAACATTGGCTTTGGCCGACAATGTGGACGCGGCGGCAAATCTTTATTTGGGTCGTGAACTCAAGACGCCGTTCGGAACGCTTGATGATGCGGCGATGGAGTCTGAAACGCGCAAAGTGATGCACAGGCTCAATCCCAATTTCCGCCGCTTCAAGGAACCGGTGATCAAGCTTTCGGGTGGCCAGCGCCAGTCGGTGGCGATTGCGCGCGCCATTCATTTTAATGCGCGCATTTTGATCATGGATGAACCCACTGCTGCTCTTGGTCCCCAGGAAACCGCACAGGTCGGCGAACTCATCAAGAAACTTAAAGCCGATGGCATCGGCATCTTCCTGATCAGCCATGACCTTCATGACGTATTCCATCTGGCGGATCGTCTTGTGGTGATGAAGAACGGCCGGGTGGTGGGCTCGGCTCGTACCCAGGATGTGACCCAGGATGAAGTGCTTGGAATGATCATTGCGGGCAAATGCCCCAAGGGTGCTATTCCTGGGCCAGGAGCCATGCGGGATGCTGCTTGAACGTAAGTGGTGAATGTCGATGAGAAGTGAGATGTCGTCGTGCGTGTGCTGAAACGAATTATTGCCATCGTCGGGTTTGTGCTTTTTACAAGCGTTCCTTCCTTCGCAGATAATCCAGCACCTCTGGACGTGATCAAGACCTGGTATGGATTGATCAACAAACTGGTGCGCCATACTCCAACCTATTCGCCGCCTGTTGCCGCCCGCGCCTATGCCTATCTGGGTGTGATGACTTATGAAGCGGTTGCCAGCGGATCGGATAATCTGCAGACACTGGCGGGTCAGTTGAATGACTTGAAGCCTTTGCCAAAGCGCGAGGCCGGAAAAGCATACGACAATGCGGTGGTCTTGAATGCGGCCTTGGGCGCTTTCTCGCCGGTGTTTTTTGAGAATACAGGCCCCCTCGGCCAGAAGGCGTTGATTGCACTGAATGATGATCTGACAGCGAAGGTTTCATCGGGAGTGGCACCTGATGTTTTGGACCGCAGTGTTGCCCACGGAAAAGCCATTGCCACTGCAATCATCGACTGGTCCAAGAATGATGGCGGCGCTGTCATCAAGAACATGGGCTTTACCGAGAATTACAAGATGAAGGTTGGACCGCAATATTGGGTGCCCACCAATCAACAGGCTTTGCAGCAGGTTCCCTTGCTGCCGGGTTGGGGCAACAACCGCACCTTTGCCATTCCAAAAATTACGGCCTGTGGGTTAAAGCCACCCATTCCCTATAGCGAGAAAAAATCCTCGGCCTTTTATAAGGAGGTTCTTGAAGTTTATAACGCCGGCAAGAACCTGACTGATGATCAACGCGCACTGGCCATTTTCTGGTCCGATGATCCACTGCTCACACTCACGCCCGCAGGCCATGGCGTGTCTATCGCCTTGCAGATTATAAAACGCGACAATGTTGATCTGGAAAAATCGGTTGATGTTCTGGCCCGTCTGGGCGTGGTTCAAGCAGACGCCATGATTGGTGCCTGGCATGCCAAGTATATTTATGGGCTGCTGCGTCCCATTACCTATATCCATCGGCACATTGACAAAAAATGGGAGTCGCTGCTCATCACGCCACCATTTCCAGATTATCTCTCGGGGCATAGTGTTCAGGCCGGATCCATGAGTGTTGTGATGACGCACGAATTTGGCGACAACTTCGCATTTGAGGACAAGACGGGTGAATCCGATGGCCTCCCGGCGCGGCGTTTTGGAAGCTTCTATGAGGCCGCACAGGAAGCCGCCATGTCACGCCTCTATGGCGGCATTCATTATCGTGGTGCCATCGAAAACGGCCTTATCTATGGACGATGCATCGGGGAATACAGCCGCGCGTTAAAGACACGGAGATAGTCATGTTCAAAATCTGTTTGTCTGCAGCAGTTTTATCAATCGCAACCAGCGCCTTTGCACAAGGCAACATCGTCATTCCGCGTTTTGCTGATGAAACGGCGAACTCTGGCATTCATTCGGTCTACAAAGGCGAATGGCAATATATGGTGGGTGGCGGTGTTGCCGCCTTTGACTGCAATGGCAGCGGATTTCCTGATCTCTTTCTTGCTGGCGGCGAAAACAAAGCCAAGCTTTTCATCAACAAATCGAAACGTGGCGGCGCTTTGAAATTTGAAGAGGCCAAGGACACGGGCCTCGAATTTGACCATGTGACCGGTGCCTATCCCATCGACATTGATGGCGATGGCGTTATGGATTTGGTCATCATGCGTGTTGGTGAAAACCAGGTGATGAAGGGCTTGGGCGATTGCAAATTCGCCGCGGCAAACAAGATGTGGAATGTGGATGGCGGTGACGACTGGGGAACGGCATTTTCCGCCACCTGGGAGAAGGGCAACACCATGCCCACGCTTGCTTTTGGCACCTACATCGACCGCAAGTTTGAAAATGAGCCTTGGGGCCATTGCACTGACAACTGGTTGCTGCGCCCCAACGACAAACAGGATGGCTATGGCCCGCGCATTGCGTTGAAGCCTTCCTTCTGCACATTGTCCATGTTGTTTACCGACTGGAACCGTTCGGGCACGCAGTCGCTGCGCGTTTCCAATGACCGCGAATATTACGAGGGCGGGCAAGAGCAGATGTGGCATGTGAATGCGGGCGAGGCCCCCACGCTTTATTCTGAAGCCGAGGGTTGGAAATATGTCCGCCTCTGGGGCATGGGCATTGCCACGGCCGACATCAACAACAGCGGCTTTCCATCATATTTCCTTTCATCAATGGCCGATCAGCGCATGCAGCTTTTGTCTGATGGTGCTGCAAAACCCAGTTACAAGGAAGCGCAGTTTGCGATGGGCACATCGGCGCAACGCCCCTATGCGGGCGGCGATCTGCGTTCTTCAACGGGCTGGCACACGCAATTTGAAGATGTGAACAATGACGGGCTTTACGACCTGTTCATTGCCAAGGGCAATGTGGACCGGATGCCCGATTTCGCCTCAAAGGATCCCAACAATCTCCTGCTGCAAAAGGCCGATGGCAACTTCATGGAGTCTGGCGAAAAGGCCGGCATTCTGAGTTTCCGCAATCACCGTGGCGCCCAGCTTGTTGATCTCAACCTTGATGGCAAGCTTGACCTTGTGACTGTGGCACGGCGCGAGAACGCTGAAGTCTGGCGTAATGTTTCAACTGATCTTGGTCACTTTCTTGAGGTGAAGCTTGTAGAAGATGGCGGCAACCATAATGCTATCGGCGCATGGGTTGAAGTCAAAGAAGCCAATGGCAAGATGATGAGCCGCGAAAATTTTGTGGGCGGCGGGCATGTTTCCGGCAGAGCAGGTTTTCTGCATTTTGGCCTGGCTGGTGAGACCGCCACACAAGTGCGTGTGATCTGGCCTGATGGTACCAAGGGCGACTGGCAGGATGTTGCAGCCGACAAGTTCTATGAACTTTCCAAAGGTACTTCGCCGAAAGAATGGATGCCGAAGTAGGTGGCTTTGAACGCCGTGCGCGGCGGTTTGACTGAGGTGTTGGCACCGTCTTCGTTTGTGGGCGCCCATCCCCTCATCCGCCACTTCGTGGCACCTTCTCCCTCAAGGGGAGAAGGCTGGAGAGAAATACTTTTAGTCCGCCCGTTTATCTGTATCCCGAGGCCTGCAGTTCAAAGAGCTCGGCATAGCGGCCGGAGCCTTCCATTAATTCCTCATGGGTGCCGCAGGCTTCGATCTGGCCGTTGGCCAGCACAACGATGCGATCAGCCATGCGCACACTTGAAAGGCGATGCGAAATAAGCATTGCGGTTTTCCCGTCGCTCAGGTCTCTGA
>JBDSTO010000168.1:0-20481 GCA_039928255.1 Aestuariivirga sp.
TTACGCCCGCTGCTTCCATGCGACGCTTAGTTTCAGGATTGCCGTCGACCATCAAGGCATGACGCGGACCCAAGGCCAGAACGTTGCAACCCATGGAGTCAAATTCGTTTTCTGGAACTTCAATAAATTTGATGCCACGATTTTCCAGGAACTCAACTTGGCGGGCCGCCATCAGGGGCAAATAGACCACAGCCAAATCCTTATCCAGCGGACTGAGGCACGACATCAAATGGAATACGTCGGATTTGCCTTTATAATGCGGCATGTCGAAAGCCATGATCTCCACGCTGGGACCCATCAGTTTTGAAAGTTGGCGCAAGCCTTCCTGATTGGTGCGATAACCTACACCGGCCATCAAAGTATTGCGATCGACCCAGACAAGATCACCGCCTTCGAGTTTACCCTCGCCGCCAATCATGCCGCCATTGGGGAATCCGGCAGCGGCCAGCGTCTGCCCGTTCACTTCGGCTTCTTTGCGGCGCTGGGGCTTGCCCATGCGCGGCTGCACCAATCCATTAGGTGTCACCACCAGCGCGTCATGGGCGTAGATGGCATCCAATGTCAGAGACGGATCGCTTGGAAGTTTGATGACTTCCGCACCAGAGTTTTTCAGCATTTGCTCGAAGGCTGCATATTGTTTGCGGGCCAGGTTCAAGTCCGGCCTTGAATGGTAGTTGAGATCGCGCCATTCAGCGTCGATCTTGGCATCGCTGACAAATGATGCATCAATATCGCGAATGGCGACGCGCTTCAGTTGGCCCCAGTTGTTGAATGCACCAAAGTCGAAACTCATTTTTTTCTGATCCTGAATGTGAGGGTGCCCGCACCCTCGGATTTGCTTTCCAACACATGGCCTTGTTCGGTGCAGAAATGCGGAATGTCAATGGCAGCCATCGGGTCAGTCGCAATGACAACCAGCACCGCCCCTGAAGCCATGGCATTCAGCCTCTTGCGAGCTTTGAGCACCGGTAATGGGCAGAGCAGGCCGCTGAGATCCAAGGTGATTTCCGGGTGGTCAATATGCATGGCGAACCTGTATAGATGAGCCCGCAAAGGGAGGCCAGAGATGGCGCAGATGACAAAGGCCAGTTTCCAGGGAACGGTGGAGGAACTTTACTCCAAGCTCTCGCGGGAAGATGGCTTCGAAAAGCCAAGACGCGAGAGCCTTAAACTTTTGTTTTCTGGCCCGGAGGGCGATTGTCATGCCGGTCTCACCCGCGCCTCAGATGTGCGGACGATTCCTGTCTATCGGCGCGACACTGAAATCCGCAATGTACGGCAAATGACGGTGATTTCGATTGAGGAAATGGAAGACGTGGCGCGGGCCATGAAGCTCGATAAAATTGATCCAACCTGGCTTGGTGCCAATCTTCTGGCGCACGGCATTCCTGATCTCACGCTTCTGCCGCCATCAACGCGGCTGCAATTTCCATCCGGGGCCACAGTGGTGGTTGATATGGAAAATCTGCCTTGCACCCAGGTTGCCAAAGTCATTGCCCGGGTACATCCCGCTGAAGGTTTGGAATTTGTGAAGGCTGCAAAGAACAAACGGGGCGTTACAGTCTGGGTTGAACGTGAAGGCGAAATTGCTTGCGGCGATGCCATCACTGTGTGGCTGCCGCAGCAACGGCTTTACAGCCACGTCTAATGAAGATTCTGGGAGCCATCATTGCCGGGGGCAAGTCGGCGCGCATGGGCGGAGCGGAAAAGGCTTTGATTGATTTGGCGGGACGTCCTGTGGTGTCCCATATTGCGGCGTGTCTTCAGCGACAGACATATCACGTCATTATCAATGCCAATGGCGATCCGCTGCGGTTTCGGGACCTAGGCTTTGAGGTTGTCGCTGATATGCCGGGTGCTGTTGACACGCCGCTCGCTGGGCTTGAGGCTGTATTGGCCTATGCCGCCGCCCAAGGCTTCGATGCGGTGGTCAGCACACCGTCTGACACTCCGTTTTTGCCACCCGATCTCACTTTGCGGCTTTCGGGGTCGGGCGCGGCGATTGCCAGTTCCGGCGGTCAGGACCACTATTTGACAGGGTTCTGGCCCATTTCACTGGCCGCCATTTTGAAAGAGGCTCTGGCAAATCAAGGTCTGCGGCGCATGCAGGATTGGGTGGCGCTGTGTGAAGCCCGAAAAGTTGAGTGGAGCGTGTCGCCGTTTGATCCATTTTTCAACATCAATACGCCTGCTGATCTTGAACAGGCTCGAACATGGCTGGCGGGTCCCCGCTGATGCACAAGGTCATTGGCGTGTGTGGCTTCAAGAATGCAGGCAAGACGACACTGGTTGAGCGACTAGTTCGGCATTTGACCGGGCTTGGCTATCGGATTTCCACCATCAAACACGCCCACCATGATTTTGACATTGACCAGGAGGGGCGCGATTCTTTTCGTCACCGCAAGGCGGGTGCTTCAGAAGTGGCGGTAGTATCGCAAAAGCGTCTGGCCGTGTTGGCTGAATTTGGCGACCAGCCTGAGCCACCATTGGCAGAGGTGCTCGAACGCCTCAAACCCTGTGATCTGGTCATCATTGAGGGCTACAAGCGCGATGCCCATGACAAGATCGAAGTGCGTAATCTTGATCTTGCTCATCCTGAGCTGGCGCGGGATGATCCGACTGTGGTGGCCATCGCTGCAAATGGCTTGGTGAATGATCCGGGTGGTCCCCTCTTTGACCGGGATGACGTGTCGGCTCTGGCCCGGTTCATTATCAACCACTGCAAACTTGATGTTGATAAGATCACATTTCGACGGGCAGGTACTGCCGATGCCGATGCCGTCCGGCAATTGACCCGGGACGCCTATGCCAAGTGGATTGCGGTGATTGGGCGGGAGCCCATGCCAATGCAGGCCGACTATGACAAGGCCGTTCAAAATCATTGGATTGATCTGGTCGAACGGGATGGGGTACTGGTTGCGCTGATCGAAATGATCCCAAAGGCTGACCATCTCTATATTGAAAACATTGCAATAGCCTTGGCAAGTCAGGGGCAAGGTCTTGCGCGACAGTTGCTTGATCGCGCCGAAGTACTTGCAAAACAGTCCGGCCTTCCAGAACTGCGACTTCTGACCAACAAGGCTTTTGCGTCAAATCTAACTGTTTATGCCCGGCTTGGATTTGAGATCACTGCAGAGGTTCCGTTTCCGGGTGGTGGCACCACAGTCTATTTCCGAAAGTCCGTGTCGTAATCCAGCCCGTCGCTGTCGCTTGCCCCTCACGCCTGTTGAATTTTCCTCACTAATGTAAAGGCAGTGGAATTTTCAGGATTGAGCGGGTTTGAGCATGAAGACGACAGCGCGGGCGGTGGTGATTGGTGGCGGCGTGGTGGGTGTTTCAACCCTCTATCATCTGGCCAAAAAGGGCTGGAGCGATGTTGTTCTGATTGAGCGCAAGGAATTGACCTCCGGTTCAACCTGGCATGCCGCTGGTCTTTTGCCGCTGTTCAATCTTTCTTATTCAGTCGGCCAAATCCACAAATATTCTGTGAAACTCTATGGGGAGCTTGAAGCGGAAACCGGCCAGAATGTCGGGTTCAAGAAAGTCTCGAACATTCGTCTTGCTCGCACCAAGGACCGCTGGGACGAATTTATGTATTATGCCGGTGTTGCCGAAACCATTGGCATCAAAGTCAACCTGCTCACACCCGCCCAGTTGAAGGAAATTTGGCCGCTCTGTGAAACCGAAGGCCTGCTGGGCGCCATTCAACATCCTGATGATGGCTATATCCAGCCTGCCGATTTGACCCAGGCTCTGGCCAAAGGTGCGCGTACGAGAGGCGCAGAAATCTATCGCAACACGGCGGTCACAGCGATTGAGCAGTTGCCCGATGGCAAATGGCTGGTGAAAACCGACAAGGGCGATATTACGGCTGAACATGTTATATCGTGCTCGGGCAACTTTGCGCGCAAGACTGGTGCCATGGTCGGGCTTGATATTCCGGTCATCCCGGTTGAGCACCAATATATCGTCACCGAGCCCCATCCTTTGATCAAGGAGCGCCAAGCCAAGGGCCTGCCTGAAATGGGTGTTTTGCGGGAGGCCGATTCAAGCTGGTATATGCGTGAGGAAAATGGCGGCCTTCTGCTTGGGCCTTATGAAAAGGGTGCTCCAGTTTGCTATGTTGATGGACCTTCGGACCAAAGCGAATATGAACTCTTCCAAGAAGACCTTGACCGGTTGGCCCCTCACATTGAAACAGCGATCACCCGCGTGCCAGCCTTCGGCGAAGTGGGCATCAAGAAAGTTTACAATGGCGCTATTGCCTATACGCCCGATGGTTCACCGATCATCGGCCCGGCTTGGGACAAGAAGAATTTCTGGTTGAATGAAGGCCATTCCTTTGGTGTCACGGCCGCCGGCGGTGCGGGCTGGCAATTGGCCGAATGGATTGTGGACGGCGAGCCCACCATCGACATGATGGGTGTGGACCCCCGGCGCTTTGGCCCCTATGCCACGCAAGGTTATCTCATCACCAAAAATGAGGAAGCCTATTCCAATGTCTTCACGCCCCATTATCCCGATGAAGAACGCTCAGCGGCTAGGCCTTTGAAGCGGACGGCGGTTTATGACCGCATGAAGGATTTGGGTGCGGTGTTTGGCAGTGTCTATGGCTGGGAGCGTCCGGGCTGGTTCGCGCCCAAAGGCTATGGCCTTTCCAAGGAAGAGTTAAATTCTGACGACACACTAACCAATCACAACCATGCGCCTGTTGATACGGACGGCAAGATCAAAGAAAAATGGTCGTTCCGCCGCTCCAATTATTTCAACCATGTTGGCGATGAATGTCTGAACGTGATGAATGGCGTGGGCATTCAAGACATGTCAGCCTTTGCCAAGATGGAAGTTTCCGGTCCGGGTGCACGCGAATTTCTTGAATCCATTCTTGCTAACAAGATACCAAAAAAGCAGGGCCGTATTGCTCTTTGCCACTTGCTTAGTCCACGTGGCGGTGTTCGTGCGGAATTCACGGTCTATGAATGGATGCCGGGCCGGTTCTATTTGGTTTCTGCTGGTGCTTATGAGCGCCATGACCACGACTATTTGCGAAAGCTGGCGCCAACTGATGGGTCAGTTCGATTGAATGCCATTACCAGTCGGTTGGGTGTGATTGTTCTTGCAGGTCCCATGTCGCGGAAACTTCTGTCGAAACTCACGCGGACTGATCTTTCCAATGAGGCCTTCCCGTGGCTTTCAGGCAAGGAGGTTTCGGTTGGAACTGCGACGGCCCATGTGCTGCGCGTCAACTTTGTGGGTGAGCTTGGCTATGAATTCCATGTGCCGGTTGAACAGCAGATTGCGTTGTTTGATTCCCTGATGGAAGCGGGCAAGGAATTTGGCGTCAGGCCTTATGGCATCAAGGCCATGTCGTCGCTTTCCATTGAAAAATCTTACCGCCTTATTCCGCGTGAACTTTCGATTGAATATTCGGCCTATGAATCGGGGCTCGACCGGTTTGTTCATCCCAACAAGGGCCAGTTCATCGGACGCGATGCCCTGGTGGCGGGTCGCGAGAAGGGGCTCAACTGGAATTTTGTGACCACTGAAGTCCATGGAGTTGGCGACAAGGATTCTGACGCGCGCGGATCTGAGCCCATTTACTCGAAGGGTACGCTCGTCGGAAGGGCGACGAACGGCGGATATGGCTGGCGTTGCAAAAAATCCTTGGCGCTCGCCATGGTGAAGCCGGATTATTCTGCGCCGGGCACGAAGCTTGAGATTAAGATCCTGGGCAAGGTGCATGAGGTGACAGTTGTTGCCGAAAGCCCCTATGATCCAGACAATGAAAAGCTAAGAGGGTGAGGTAAATTCAACCTAAAGTTGAATTATTTCCTATTTGCACGTTGCACTTGGGGTGGGGTTTGATAGATTACCCTCGAATCACGGACACGTCTCGGGGGGATTCTTGACGGCTTCAAATCGCGAAATGTCGATGGGGATAGGGTATGTCTTGCTGGCGACAGTTGGCTGGAGTCTCTCGGGCCTTTTTGTCAGGCTTATGCCCTCGCTGGATGGGTGGCAAATCAATTGCTGGCGCGGGTTCTGGATGTCTTGCGCCTTGGCCATCTATCTCATTTTACGCCATGGGCATAATTTGTGGCCCGTCATTTCTGCTGTCCCTCTCTTTGCCACACTTGCCTCTGCCTTGTGCTTTGCGACGGGAACCACCGTCTATGTGACATCCCTGACCCTGACGTCCACAGCCACCGTGTCAGTCATCGGCGCCACGTCGCCTTTGGTCACTGGCTTATTAAGTCCCTGGATCACGCAAGAACGCCCGGGGGTTTGGGCGTGGCTGGCCGCGGTCATTGCCCTGTGCGGAATGGGCGTCATTGCCTGGAACGGATTTGGCCAGGGGACCATGACGGGGATGCTGCTGAGTTTTGGTATACCGCTCACCTTTGCCGGGCAAACTCTGATGTTAAGGCGCTATCGTGCCTTTGACATGATGCCATCAATTTGTTTGGGTGGCATGATATCCTTTGCGATAGCAGGAGGGGCCGGTTTCCTTTTCGGGCATCACCAAAGTGCCCTGGATGTGAACCCCCATGATTTTGGATTACTGATGCTGATGGGCCCGCTGCAGCTTGCGGCACCTCTGGTGCTCTATGGCATGGGGGCGAGGCTTGTTTCCGCCTTTACCTTGTCTTTGATTGCCATGTTGGATGCTGTCATCAATCCGTTTTGGCCCTGGTTCTTTCGGGGCGAAGTACCGGGCGCACTTGAAGTGATTGGTGGCATGGTCATTTTGATGGCGGTTGTAATCTATGTGGTAGGATCGCATTTTGAAAAGCCCGTGCACGCGTGAGCAGGACTGGGGCAACGTTGATCGGCGTCAGTGCAATTCTGATGTGGTCGGGGCTGGCGGTCCTCACGCGATTTGCCGGAAATTTGCCACCGCTTGAATTGACAGGCTTCAGCTTTCTGATTGGTGGACTGCTCGGGAGCGGATTTTGTATTTGGCGCGGAAGTTCAGCTTTTCTGTCATTCAAAAACTGGAAAGCCTGGGCCGTTGGGGTCGGCGGACTGTTTTTCTATCACCTCACATATTTTGCGGCGATGGCGCGTGCACCTGCCATGGAGGTCAGTCTTATTGCCTATTTGTGGCCTTTGCTGATTGTTGTGCTCTCAGCGCTGCTTCCCGGCGAAAGACTGAGATTTCACCATGTGCTTGGCGTGTTGCTTGGCTTTGCTGGCGCAGCTTTGGTCATTTCCAAAGGAAATTTCGACGCGCTGATGCAGAATCTTACACTTGGCCACGGTCTAGCCTTCCTTTGTGCGTTGATCTGGGGGCTCTATTCGGTTCTGTCGCGCCAACTGAAACAAGTCCCCACTGATGCCGTGGCGGGGTTCTGCCTGGTCACTGGCGTTCTGGCTCTGTCTGTCCATTTTGCAATTGAGACCACAGTGTTGCCGCAGCATGCCGGGCAGTGGTTGGCCATTGCCCTTCTTGGGATGTTTCCGGTGGGGCTCGCCTTTTTCACGTGGGACTATGGCGTCAAACACGGAGATATCATGGCGCTGGGAGCAGCCTCTTATCTTTCGCCCATGTTGTCGGCCATCGCTCTTGTCGTTTCTGGAATTGCACAGTTCAGCTTCAGTCTTGCGCTCGCCTGTCTATTGATCATGTGCGGGGCGATTGTTGCCGCCAAGGACATGATTTTCAAAAAAACTATTTGAAATTGTTTTTCCGGGTTCTGATTTCGGCAAACACCTCCAAATCGGTGGCCTTCTCCATCCCCAAGACTTCGCGGATTTCGAGACTGTCACAGCGCAGGTAAGGGTTGGTTTTCAACTCATCTCCCAAAGTTACAGGGCAAGTCATCTCACCGCGTTTGCGTAAAGCGGAAACTTCGTTGCTGCGTGCCTGCAAGGCCTTGTTGCCGGGCTCAATCGTCAAGGCAAACCGGCAATTGGCTTCGGTATATTCATGGCCGCAATAGATGAAGGTGGCTGGCGGCAAGGTGCTGAATTGATTTACCGAATGAAACATCTGTTCCATGGTTCCTTCAATAACGCGGCCACAACCCACCGAAAAAATGGTATCTGCGGCAAAGAGCGAAAATTCCGTGGGAATATAATAGGCGATATGGCCCAGCGTGTGGCCCGGGCAGTCAAAGATTTTGACTTCGCGCCCGGCAAAATCAAAACTGTCGCCACCTGCCACTATAATATCCAGTCCAGGGATTTTCGCCGCTTCCAGTTTTGGCCCGATTACGGAGCAGCCATAGGCGTTCTTCAGTTCCAGAATTCCCTGGACATGATCGGCATGGTGATGGGTTACAAAAATATGCGTGAGCTGGCGGCCGAATTTGCGCAAATGGCTGTTAATGGCCGCCGCGTCAGGCGCATCGATGGCGGCCGTAGCGCCGGTTTTTGAATCATGAATAATGACGCCAAAATTATCTTCGAGGCAGATGAACTGGCGCATGTCGAGGTGAGACATTCTATTCCCTTGTTTGCTGAGGTGACGAGGCGGCGGCGATCCGCTAGTCTTTAACCCATGAATATTGTTGACATGTTTGAGTTCTATTCCAGCTCGTTGGGAAAAGCCACTGCGCGCATAATTTCCCGAACGCTGAATCTGAAATCATTGACGTCCGATGCAAGCATTGTCTTGGGCCTTGGCTATGCGCTGCCGTGGCTCCAGGGGGAACAGGCCTATGCCTTCATGCTGGCCAAGCAGGGTGTTCTGCAGTGGCCACAAGGGACAATCCATACGCGCAGCGTGTTGGTGCACGATGACAGTCTTCCTCTTGCGGATCACTCGGTTGATGCGGCTCTGGTGGTCCACGGGTTGGAATTTGCTGATGAGCCGCAAGCCATGCTCGAAGAGATCTGGCGGGTACTGGCACCCCAGGGCACGCTTCACCTGATTGTCACCAATCGCCGAGGCTTGTGGGCCATTTCCGACGCCACGCCTTTTGGACATGGCCAGCCCTTTTCACGATCACAAATTTTGAAGCTTTTGCGCGAGGCTGAGTTTTCGGTCAATCGGGTTTCGCCCATCCTGCACATGCCGCCACTTGCACGCCTGGCCGGTTGGAAAATACCAGAACTTTTCGAACGGGCAGGTACGGCACTGCCTTTTCATCTCTCTGGAGCGATTTTGGTTGAGGCTCAAAAACAAGTTCATGCTTTTGCCGTTCATAAGAGAATAAGGACCCGCTTGCCTATTTTTCGCCCTGTGTTCCTGCCAACCCACAAGCAACCCAGTTCGGTTTCGAAATGATTTTATTTCCGGGCGAACAAGGCTAGAAGCAACCAGGACGGCTTTGACAGTGCAAAATGACGATGAATGAAGAAGTAACACAAGCCCGCGAGAGTCTGGCTGAACTCCGGTCTGAAATGGATGCGATTGATGATGGGTTGCTTGACCTTTTGATTCAGCGTCTCGAAGTGACGGCGCGTGTCAAAGCCAACAAGCAGGCCGCAAGCCAGAGCTCGCCTTTACCCATCCGTCCGGCACGGGAGGCGCAAATCCTGCGACGGCTTTTGAAACGAGCCGAGGGCTCCGGGATTTCGGGTGAATTTCTGGTGCGTCTTTGGCGCAGCATATTGAGCGATTCCAGTAACCGGCAACAAAAAATCACTCTTCATGTCAGCCGCCATCTTAATGCGAATGTTGGCTTTCGCTTGCGGCTACGTGACCATTTCGGCCCACTTCATGTCGAAGAGTGGCGTGATGATGCCCAAGCCATGATGCAGATCAACGCTGACCCAAGGCATATTTGTGTGGTTGAGACGGACCGCAATTGGGTTGATGCCTTTGTCGAGGGCACGGCGGGAGGTGCCCGCGTTATTGCGGCGCTGCCCATCTTGGCTGAAGATGTTACGCCAAAATTGCTGATTTTGGGTCAGGCGCCATCCGAAGCCACGGGCGATGATGAGACGTTGGTGATTACCAACGGCAAACTGCCGCGCGATTTTGCGCCTGAACCCTTGTGGCAATTGAAGGCGGGACAGTTCAGACTATCGGCCCTCCCCGGGTTTCTTGATGAACACGAGAGTCCTTTGGTTTCGCTCCACCGGCAAAACGCGGCCCTTGGCTTGAAGGTTGCCGGGCGCTATGCGGCTGCCATCAGGATTTGAAAACCATGACAGACGAGAGTTTTTCGGGCCCCAGGCCCAAACCCGGTATTTTGGATATTGCTGCCTATGTTCCCGGCAAATCAGGGCCAAAGACCGGCAAGACATTCAAGTTGTCGTCAAATGAGCAGCCCTTGGGCGCAAGCCCGGCAGCGGTTGCTGCCTATCAAACGGCGGGCGTAGACAGCTTGGCTATCTATCCAAATGGCAGCGCACTTGCGTTGCGCGAGGCGTTGGGCCTGCAACACGGGCTTGATCCGGCGCGCATCATTTGTGGCGCAGGATCAGATGAGCTTTTGCAATTGTTGGCCCATGCCTATCTGAGCCCCGGTGACGAGGCGATCTACAGTCAATATGGCTTTCTGGTTTACCCCATTGTGATTGCCAGCAATGGTGCCAAAGCGATAGTGGCGCCCGAGCGCAATCATGTGGCTGATGTGGGTGCCATTCTGGCTCGGGTGACGCCCAAGACAAAGATGGTCTTTCTGGCCAATCCCAATAATCCAACAGGCACCTATTTGACTTATGATGAGGTGCGCCGCCTGCATCAGGGGCTGCCCTCTCACGTGATGCTGGTGCTTGATGGTGCGTATGCCGAATTTGTGACAGCCAATGACTATGAGGCTGGCATTGCATTTGTAAATGAACACGAAAATGTCGTGATGACGCGAACGTTTTCAAAAATCTACGGCCTTGCCGGCTTGCGACTGGGGTGGGCGTATTGCCCCAAAACCGTGGCGGATGTTTTGAACCGCATTCGCGGGCCCTTCAATGTGAGCGGACCCGGCATTGCCGCGGGCGCTGCTGCTGTTGAAGACAAGGCCTTCATGGCCCGGGCCATTGCCCATAATTCAAAGTGGTTGGAATGGCTTTCAAGTGAATTTCGAGCCCTGGGCCTTGGTGTGACGCCGAGTGTTGCAAATTTTGTGCTGGTGGATTTTGGCAGCCCTGAACGGGCAGCAGCGGCAGACCAGCATCTGCAATCGCGTGGGGTCATCGTGCGCGCTGTTGGGGCCTATGGGTTACCCTCGTGCTTGCGTATCTCCGTTGGAAGTGAAGAGGGTAATCGCGCCGCAGTTATGGCATTGAAGGAATTTTGCAGTGGCTGAGAAGTTTGAAAAAGTGGCACTGTTGGGTTTGGGTCTCATAGCCTCGTCGCTTGCCCATGCAATGAGGCAAAAGGGTCTTGCAAAACGCATATCAGGACATGCGCGCACCGAAGAGACGCGTAAAGTCGCTTTGGAAATTGGCCTTGTTGACGAAGTCCATGCCGATGCCAAAGATGCCGTCATTGGTGCCGACCTTGTTATTCTGTGCGCTCCCATTGGGGCCTGCGGCACACTTGCAAAAGAAATTGGCCCTCACTTAAAAAAAGGCGCAATCCTCACCGATGTGGGATCGGTCAAGGGTGCAATCGTGCGCGATTGTGGGCCACATGTTCCCCATGGCGTTCACTTCATTCCGGGCCATCCGATCGCAGGCACAGAACAATCAGGTCCGCGGTCAGGCTTTGCGGAGTTGTTTCAGGGACGCTGGTGCATTTTAACGCCACTTCCGGATACGGATCCTGTCGCTTTGACCAAGCTCCAGGAATTCTGGCAGGCTTGTGGATCCAACGTCGATATCATGAATTATGACCACCATGATCTCGTGCTCGCAATTACCAGCCATTTGCCGCATTTGATTGCCTACAATACGGTTGCCACAGCGGCTGATCTGGAAGAGGTGACGAATTCGGAAGTTGTCAAATATTCGGCTTCCGGCTTTCGCGATTTTACACGTATTGCGGCCTCTGATCCCACCATGTGGCGCGACGTATTCTTGAACAACAAAGATGCCGTTCTTGAAATGCTGGGGCGATTCACGGAAGAACTTGCAGTGTTGCAGCGCGCGGTTCGCTGGGGTGATGGCGATACGCTGTTCAATCTGTTCACCAGGGCCCGCGAAGTGCGGCGTGGTATTATTGCTGCGGGACAGGATACAGCTGCACCAGACTTTGGGCGCAATCCGATCAAAAAATAGAATGGCTTTCGACTATCATCCCGACGCAAAGCTGGCCGACGATGCAGGGGATTGTCGCCACGTTTTTGCCTACGGATCCTTGATCTGGAATCCTGGTTTTGAATTTGTTGAGCGCAACATGGCAAAGCTCACCGGATATCATCGCTCGCTCTGTGTCTATTCCAACCACTACCGCGGAACGCCAGAAAGGCCTGGTTTGGTCTTGGGTCTCGATAAGGGGGGAAGCTGCAGGGGCGTGGTCTACAGGGTGGCTGAACCCGAATGGGGCACCGTTTTGGCTTACGTGAGAAAACGAGAGCTGGTCTCTGGTGTCTACCGGGAAGATGTTCGCGATGTGCGGATCGAAAAGTCTGGCGCGGTGGTGTCGGCATTGACCTATGTGGTTGACAGGCAACATTCTCAATATGCTGGCAAACTTGCAGTTGATGACATTGCGAGATTTGTGGCGCAGGGCCATGGCTTAAGTGGCGCTAGCAAAGACTATGTTGAAAACACTTTGATGGCGCTTAAAGAAATGGGACTTGAGGAAAAGAAACTTCAATCTGTTCTGAACAAAATCAGCGCAGCCTCTTAATGCGCCGATAAAGCTGCCGACCTCAACTCCGCCGCCTCGTTAAAACCTGATCCGTGATCAAATTCCGAAACTTCGCCCAAAGCCAGTTTCAAATCTGCCAGAACCTGTTCTGCAGCACCGGGCCCTCTGGCCAACAGATGTACATGAAGCTCATCAAAACCTGCAATCTTTGCATCCATCGTCGTGGGCTGCTCCCAGAGGGGCAAGAATCTGCCAACACAAACAGCCGTTCTGATGGAGCCTTGCCGCTTTACGCCCACATAGACAGCACCCGGCAAAGGCGGGCAACTCTCGGGCTCGTAAACCGAATGAATATATTTCTGGCCAGAGGCACCCTGCCAAAACCAAAACCGTTCGGAAAGCCCGGGCATGTCGCCGATGGCGGGGGAAAGTTTGAATGGTGAACCTTGAATCAGCATGGAACATATATAGAACATGTTCTTGTAATGTTCAAGTTTTATTTTCGGCTTCGCGCATTAATTTCTGTGAGATCTTCTCGATTTCATTCTGCATCGCCGACTGAAATTCCTTCCGGGGCAGTCCAGGGGGAATGGCAGGACCAAATTCCAAAACAATGGTGCCCGGGTAGCGAAGCAGCTTCCGGCGCGGCCAGAACAATCCGGAATTCAAACCAAAGGGCACACAGGGAACGCCCAGTCCAACATAAAGTGCGGCCACGCCTGGCTTATAATCAGGGGCGGCGTTGGGGTCTCGCCTGGTTCCCTCTGGCATGATCACAATGTCGCGGCCGCGGGCAATTTCCTCTTTGCCGCGCGCAACCAGATGCCGCAACGCTTGTCCCCCTGCGGATCTTTCCAGAGCAATCATTTTGAACTTGAGGCAGAACCAGCCAAAAAAGGGAATGAGGGTCAATTCGCGCTTCAAGACCATGCAAGGATCATCAAGGAGCGGGAGAATGGCAAAGGTGTCCCAAAAAGACTGATGCTTGCCAGCTACCAATGTTCCGCCATGGGGAATGTTTTCGCGCCCACGGACTTCCATCTTGATATTGCAGACGACGCGCAGCAGCCAGATTGAAATCCTTGCCCACAACTGCAACGCCCGGATTGCCCAAATTCTCGGACAAAATAAAAGCCATGAACCCAGCACCAGCATGACTGCCAGGACCAGATAAAACAAAATATTGAACACGATCGAACGCAACAGCAACATCAAGTGTTTTCCAACAGGCGCATGAGAGTGAGGCGGGCGGCAACAGCAACAAATATTGCTGATAATATCGGCACCAGCAAAAGCCAAGACAAGATGCGCCATCCCAATCCCGCCGGCGCAAACAGCAACGACATACTATCATTGGGCACGTTTCCTGTTGCAACACCCGCCGACCAGCCAAGAGCCAGCAGGCTGACGAGTGCAATCAAAAACCCAAGGGCCCCTGCAGTGAATCCAAGACGCAAGAAGCGGCGATTGATCTGATTTGCGATGAAATGGTTTTCCGCTCCAACCAAACGCAACACTTCAACGGTTTCGCGATTGGATTCCAATGCTGCCCGTGCACCAAAGGCAGATAACGTCATTGAAGCCAAAGCGATCAACACCAGGATTGCAATTGCCAGCAGTGACATCTTGGCACCGGCTCTCGACAGTTCATCACGCCAGCGTCCATGTGTATCAAGCGCCACACCTTTGACATTGCTTTCAAGCTTGGTTTGAAGTGCCTTGTAATCCGGCGGAGCCCCCTCATCAATGGTGACCCTGATCAATCGCGGGATCGGTAAATCTTCCAGGCCAGTTCTTCCCAACCAAGGTTCAAGCAACTTCATGCCCACCGCACGGTCCAAAACGTCAATCTTCAACACTCCTCGTGTACTCTGAAGAATGTCTTTTGCTTTGGCCAACTCAACTTCAATATCCGCCTCACTCAGCTGCTGGACCTGTACGGTGATTTCGCGTGACAGGCCCTTGTCCCAGTTGTCCGCAGCGCGATTGATCAAAATCAGCCCCGCCAAAGCAAGGCACGCCAAATAGCACATCACCGTCATGGTGACGCCCAGGCTTAACAGTGAAGCAGAGCGAGACGTAATAATCGGCGCTTTCTGCCTGACAGTTGCGTCGGTCAATGGATCACCCTTAGCGTTCCGGACTCGAGGCGAAAAACCGGAAGACTGTTGCGTCCAATCAGCTTCTCGTCATGGGTCGCCAATAAAATCGTGGTGCCAAGTTTGTTCAGTTCCTCAAAGAGGCGAAGAAGCCGCTTTGCCAACACCGCATCAACGTTCCCCGTGGGCTCATCAGCCAAAAGCAATTGCGGTTTTGCCACCACGGCACGCGCAATGGCGACGCGCTGTTTTTCCCCACCGGACAGCGTTTCGGGATAATCCCGCATTTTTGGTTTAAGGCCCACCCAATCAAGCAATTCCTCAACGTCCAAACGGTAGTTTGATTCGGATCGGCCCATAACACGCATGGGCAGGGCAACATTCTCAAACACTGAAAGATGCGGCAGAAGCCGAAAATCCTGAAACACGACACCCATTTTTCGCCGTAGGAGCGGAATGCCTTGCGGGGAGAGCCGCTCAACATCGCTTCCAAAAAGCCTGAAATGACCGGAACTGGGCTGAAGAGCCAAAAACAGGATACGCAGAAGTGTTGACTTGCCGGCACCCGAAGGTCCCGTCAGAAACCGCATTTCACCGGCCTTCATCCGGAAGGTCACATCCTTCAAAATTTCAGGCCCGTGCCCATAGAAGAGCTTCACTGATTCAAGTTCAATCACGATCCCATTCCCATTGGATCTCTTAAACAACCTCGGCCTTAACCGCACCTTAACCGTGAATGGAGTTAGGCTTTGACATGATTGTTTCCTGCCCATCCTGCGCCAAGCGCTATGAAATGGACCATGTCCGGTCAGACCGGCCCCTGCAGATGGCCTGCAGTGCCTGTGGCCACCGCTGGAAGGAACTGCCAAGCATCGAGGTCATCGACCTTGAGTATAATACACTGCCGCAAGTCATCGATCATGCGCGTGAGCCAGAACTGGACGTGCAAAGGCTTGTGGAAGCTGCGAAAACTGCAAAGCAGCGCTTTGCCGCCAAGAAAGTCGCCCGGCTTAAAAAGCTTTCGGCCTGGATCAGCCTGGCATTTCTGTGTTTCACGCCCTTTGCCACTGCGGCCTTTATGCCTGAAGCGGTGGTGGGCATCGCCCCGATCACCATCAAGGCCTACGAAAAACTGGGTCTTTCGGTCAATCTCTATGGCCTCGACATTCGCCACGTGGCTCAGGAAAACAAGATTGTTGATGGTGCCCATGTTCTAATGATCAAGGGTGAGGTTAGCAACTCCACAGATTCTGTCCGGAAAATGCCCTGGCTTCGCTTTGCCCTGTTGGGTGACCAGAACCAGGAGCTTTATGCGTGGACGCTTGATACTGCCGCAAGGCCCTTGCGGCCCGGAGAAACCATTAGCTTTGTGACTCGGGTTGCTGCGCCCCCAGAACTTGCCAAAAACCTGCAAATTCGCTTTGCACATGCAGATGAAATCGGCTCAAATCCAAAACCATGAGCTCAATCAAAATTGATGGACATCGTATTGATGTCCTTTTCACCGAAGACCAGATCGCTGAACGCAATAAAAGCCTCGCGGCTGAAATTGCAGTGACCAAGCCTGTCAATCTGTTGGTGGTTCCAGTTCTCAAAGGCAGCTTTATTTTTGCCGCTGATCTTATCAGGGCGATGCATCATGCCGGACTGTCGCCTGAAGTTGATTTCATGATTTTGGCGTCTTACCGGCAAGCCAAGGTTTCATCGGGCGTGGTTGACGTGCTTCGCGATATCGAATCGCAAGTCAAAGGGCGCGACGTGTTGCTGGTGGATGATATCCTCGAATCCGGGCGCACGCTGGCCTATGCCAAGGACCTGCTGATCGCCCGCGGGGCAAAGTCCGTCCGCTCTGTTGTGCTGTTGTTCAAGCCCGGGCATCTTGCAGCCAGCATCAAGGCAGATTTCTGTGGCTTTGATTGTCCTGATCTCTTCGTGGTTGGCTATGGCATGGACATGGCGCACCAGTTCCGCGAACTGCCCTTCGTCGGTCATGTCGTCAAAGACTGAAATCAGTAAAGACCTTTGAGCAGTCTTTCGATGTAGGCGCGATCTTCGGCACTCAGGGCTTGATCGCCCGCACGGTTGCGCAGTTCCTCCAGAATTTCGCGGGCGCGCTGCATGGCAAGCTCCGATGGAATGAGATTCTTGTCAGGCCCTTCGCCTGGATTTCTTGTGGCTGAGGGTCTTCCTAAAGGATCATCTTCATTTCCGCTGGCCTGGCCATCATGGCTTTGCTGGCCGGTTTGACCCTGGCCCTGTTCCGCAAGCTTCTTGCTGAGTTTCGCCGCACCTTCGCGCATCTGCTTCATGGCGTCACCCTGCTGCTGCAACGCCTGGCCTTGCGAGCCTTCCTTGAGCGAATCTTGTGCATCGCCCATGCTCTTGCCGGCCTCGCCCAAATTGCCTTCGGCTTCCTTGTCCATCTGTTGCTGCAATTGATCTAGCAAATCTTTCAACGCTCCCTGACGTTCGCCCAGTTTTGAGCCATCGCCGCTATTGCCTTGTTCGCCGGGGGATGTTGATGGATCGCTTGGATCCTTGTCGCCTTGGCCCAGGCGCTGGGTTTCATCCATCAGCTGTTGCTGCTTGCGCATCAGCCCAGAAAGCGCATCCATTTGATCCTGCGTCGGGTTACCACCGTCCGCCTGCTGGCCGCTGCCCGGCTGAAGATTTTGCAGCATTTTGTCCAGTTGCGCCAAAAGCTCCTCCGCCTTGTCTTTGGCTCCGCCCTTTGAAAGCTGTTCAATGGCATCCAGCATCTTCTGCAGGTCTTTCGGAGAAATGCCCTTGCCTTGGGGAAGCTTGCCGCCATCCGCCATGCGTTTCTGGGCTTCCTTGCCCAACTGCTTCATCAACTTGTCCATGGCCTTACGCATGCGATCCGTAAGCTGGCTGATGCGGTCTTGATCGCCATCACGCAGGGCCTGCTCCAATTGTTTCTTGAGGTCGCGCAACTCGGCGCGGGCATCGGCCGCCTCACCATCTTCAACAGCCAAAATCAAAGGCCACAAATTGCTAACCTGTTCGACAACATCGTCGGCTGATGATGCATTGGCGAGGGCCGCGCGGGCCGCCGTGAGATTTAGAAAAAGACCGCTCTTGCCAAAAAGACTCGTGGGATAAGTCAACAAAGCCTGCATCATGGTGGCTACATCGGGCGCGCTATCCGGATTTAAAATCAGCTTCTTGCGCTGTTCGACCAGAGCCTGGGCCAATGGCTTGAAGAAAGCCCGCTCGGGAAGTTTGAATCTTCTTGGCGACGTCGAGGCCTTGTGGCCTGCCGCATCCACCGCCGTCAAAACCATCTCAACATAAAGCCCAGCCCAGGCATGGCTCGACAAGTCCTGCGACGTCTTCTCGTCAACGATGCTGGCGCCAGGATGCTTCATGGCAATGTTGAATTTTGGAGGATCGTAAAGAAAGACACCATTATCAGCAAAGCCAACACCATCTTCCTGCTGGTCTGCCAATGAAACTTCAGCGCTCACCGATTTCACCCCATAGTCATCCGAAGCCTTCCATTGCACGTTGAGCGCACCTCTCTCGTCTCCGACTGGGTCAGCTGCAAAATCAATGGTGGGTGGATGATCGGGAACAACAGCCAGATTGTATGCGGAAAGATTTTGGTCTCCATCCATCACCTTCACAACCATGGGCTGATCAAGTGTCACGTTGCTGGTAACACTGTCTCCTGACTTCACCATTGGGAACTGTGCTGCATCAATCGGTTCTGCTGCTTCACCCTGAGGGTTGAGGGAAAACAATTTCAGTTGCGGCTTGGCTGCTCCAACAACCCTGATATTCAAAACAGAATTTTCCGGGGTGAGAATCTCTGGATCTTGTGCAAGTCTATCGGTCATGGCCTTGGAGGTCAGAAGTACGGGCGGCTTTTTTGTATAGGTCGGTGGCTTTAACCACGCATCAAGAACCAAGGGCGCAGCGGTCGATGGCCCTGTAAAGCTTGCGGCGTTGCGAAAGTTCGACAGAATGTCGCCGCGGCCTAAGAGCAGACTTGCTACCAGTGCCATGGCAACTGGAACCCTTAAAGCGACAGGGTCGAATTCGCGCCAGGACGATTTCGGAGCGGCAATCTCAAGCCCCGGCAGATTTTCGAGGAGGCGGAGCTGATGCGCCTGCCAAAGCTCCGAGCCATCGGTATTGTTCTGTTCGGATACCAGCTCATCCTGCAGTCCTGAAATTTCACGGTGCGGCAACTTATTTGCCAATTCCAGCTGCCGCGCGGCTGTTGCTGTTGTTGGCCAGCGGAAATTCAATAATCCGCGAAGGGACCACAAGGAAGCGACCAAGCCAAAACCGAGCAAAGTGATTTTGAGCAAGGACGGAAAAAACTGCGAAAGGTTGAAACCCAATGCCGCTACGACAATTGCTGCCACCACGAGGCCGGGTTGTATGGCCGCCCACAAGCCCTCGCCAGCCAGCAGCAGGCGCTGCCAGAATAGCTTACGGTTCAGGCTTTTTGATTCAATTGCAGACATCAAATCAGCCTAGCATAAAGAACGGCAAAAGTTAGTCCGCTTAGGCTTGCCAGGGTGCGGGGCTGTCCAGCCCGATCAATTCTTCGTAAGTCTGGCGGGCGCGGATGATTGCCCACTGTTTGCCTTTGACCAGAACCTCCGGCACCAAAGGCCTTGTGTTGTAGGTTCCAGCCTGGACAGCTCCATAGGCACCAGCTGTCATTACGGCCATCAGGTCACCCGCTTCCAACTTGGCCATGCGCCGGGATTTGGCAAAGTAATCGCCCGATTCACACACAGGCCCCACCACATCAACCTCGGCCAACTTGGCTTTGCGTGTCTCATCAACGGGGACGATTTCGTGATAGGCATCATAAAGTGTTGGGCGGATCAGATCATTCATCGCGCCATCCTGGATGACAAAGGTCTTGTCCTTGGTCTCTTTCACGTAGACAACGCGCGTGACCAAAATGCCGGCGTTGCCCACGATCATACGCCCCGGTTCCATCACATATTTCAGATTGAAATGACCCAGCGTGCGCTTGACCATGGCCGCGTATTCATCGGGGTGCGGTGGCACATCATTGTCGCCGCGATAGGGAACACCAAGGCCTCCGCCTAAATCAAGATGGCGAATGTTATGGCCTTGAGACTTCAAAGTTCCGACGAGTTCGGCCATCAGTTTGAAAGCCTGCTCAAAAGGGGCCAGTTCGGTGATCTGGCTGCCGATGTGCATGTCAACGCCTGCGACATCAATATTGGACAGGGCTGCCGCGCGTGCATAGACTTCAGGCGCCCGCAAATAGGCGACACCAAATTTATTGTCGGCCTTGCCGGTGGTGATCTTGGCGTGGGTCTTGGCATCGACATCGGGATTAACCCGGATTGACACCTGCGCGCGCTGGCCCACGCGGGTTGCCACTTGCGACAAAAGCTCAAGCTCAGGTTCAGACTCAACGTTGAAACAGGCAATGCCTTCGCGCAAAGCAAAAGCCATTTCCTGGGCGGTTTTGCCGACGCCTGAGAAAACAATTTTGCGGGCTGGAACACCAGCGGCAAGAGCGCGGCGCAATTCACCCTCGGAGACAACATCCATGCCAGCGCCCAAAGCTGCAATAGTTTTCAAGACGGCCTGATTGGAATTGGCCTTCATGGCATAGCAAAGCAAATGGTCTGTGCCTTTGAAGGCCTCTCCAATCACTTTGACATGGCGTTCAAGCGTGGCGGTGGAATAGCAATAGAAGGGTGTTCCAACTTCTTC
>JBDSTO010000169.1:0-4734 GCA_039928255.1 Aestuariivirga sp.
TCGACCTTGGCCTTCACCCAGGCGATTCTTGAAGCCGCGGGCCTCAAGGTCCATGCCTATACTTCGCCCCATCTTGTTCGTTTTCATGAGCGAATCAGGGTTGCGGGAGAGCTTATTTCGGAAGAGCAACTTGCGGTTCTGCTTGAAGAATGTGAAGCCGTGAACGGCGCTGAGCCCATCACGTTTTTTGAAATCACAACGGCTGCGGCCTTCATGGCATTCAGTCGAACACCTGCAGATTATCTGCTTCTCGAGGTAGGCCTCGGTGGCAATTTCGATGCCACCAATGTTGTTTCAAAACCCGCGATGACAGTGATCACTTCGCTAGGCCTCGACCATCAGCAATATTTGGGCGAAACTATTCAAGAAATTGCCTTCGCGAAAGCAGGCATCCTGAAACATGGCGTCACCGGCGTCATCGGCCCGCAAGAGGAGGCGGCGCGTGAAACAGTCGAGGCCATCGCGGAAAACGTCGGTGCACCACTCAAAATTGCCAATCAGGATTGGCAGAGTTACACCCAGCATGGCCGCTTGGTGTTCCAAGATGAGAATGGTTTAATGGATTTACCGCTGCCTGCGCTCGCCGGACCACACCAAATTGACAATGCGGGCAATGCCATCGCCGCCGTGAGAGCATTGAACGATAAGCGCATCACGCAAGACCATTTCGCCAAGGGCATGACCACAGTGGCTTGGCCCGCGCGCATGCAGAAACTCGGTCAGGGCAAACTTCGCGATCTTGTATCGAATGAAACCGAACTTTGGCTCGATGGTGCACACAACGCACTGGCAAGTTCAGTTATCGCGCAAACATTCCGTGAGATGAATACGAAGTCACCTCGGCCGCTCATCATCATCTGGGGCTTGCTCAACACTAAAAAGTCTGGGGACTTCATAGGCAATTTCAAAAGCATGGCGCAGCACGTCTTCGCCATCACCATCCCTGATGAACCAAATGCGCTAAGCGCGGAAGAGTTGGCACAGGAGGCAATAGCGCAAGGCTTCGCCGCAACTCCGTCATCTTCCCTCCAAAACGCCTTGGAGCAGGCGTGCAAGTTGCATCCTGCTCCAAGAATTCTGATCACCGGTTCGCTTTATCTTGCTGGGCACGTACTGGCGTTGCACAATGGCGAGACGCCATCGGCCGTCAGCGGTGCCGCCAAGCGTTAGATTGAGCTTTCAATCCAGCTTTGCAGCTGATTTTTGGGCGCGGCACCAACTTTGGTGGCTGCCAGTTTGCCATCCTTGAACACCATCAAGGTCGGAATGCCGCGTACACCATATTTCGATGGCGCGTCGGGATTTTCGTCAATGTTGATTTTGACGATTTTGGCGCGGGGACCAAGTTCCTTGGCGATTTCTTCCAAAGACGGACCGATCATCTTGCACGGACCGCACCATTCTGCCCAGAAATCCACAACAACCGGCGTGGATGATTTCAGGACATCAGCATCAAAGCTTGAATCCGTGACTTTATGGGTGGACATGATTTGCTCCTTAAAACTGTTGAACAACAGGTAGGATTAGCGGGAGCTAACGTCAAGATGCGTCCCGGACAATGCCTGATGCGGCCTAATCAAGGCTTTGTGAGAGGTTTGTTGAGGAAAGCCAATCCAATTGGCCCGTTTCCAGCCATAATAGGGCTGCACGCACTGGTTTTCCAGGAATCGCGTTTGCCAGTGCACCGCAATATCCGGCCAATTGAAGCACATAGGGATGATTTGAAGGCAGCTTATGGCTGGGTGGAGCTCCCGATTTATAGTCTAAAATGAGCGTTTCCGTCTCTCCCAAGACGAGTCTGTCTATGCGATAGATTTGGGATTCGGATCTTGCTTCAGATGACCATATCTCAACCTCTGAGCGCCCTTGTGACGACCAAAATACTTCGAGGTCCGACCGATCAAACAACGCCAGAATTTTTTCTACATCAGACGGGAACAACTGCAACTCTGTTCCGATTTGCATTGAGGCTGAGACCCGATTTTTTGGATCCGTATCAACAAGTCTTTGCATGAGGAGATGCAACACGGTGCCGCGCTTAAAAACCGCGCTGTCAACAAGCACCTTATTGGCACCGGCTTTGTTCTTATTCTCGTTCGTTTGAGAAACTGGTTCAAGCATCCAATGGGGCAAGGCTATCTGATCCGGAATCGTAGTGCCATTTGAAAAACCGCCAGCCGACTCAACCAAAGTCGGTTCCTTTATGAACTCAGCTCCCAAGCTTGATTCCAATCTATTCCACCAGCAGTGCTCGGGCACCGCCCTGCCACTTGTCGAACCCGTGATATAAAGTTCACTTCTTGCCCTTGTCATGGCGACGTAAAGCAGTCGATTACGCTCTTCCCGGATGCGCCTTTGTTCATCTTCAATCCATGATGCAAGTTCATCATTTTTCGGCAGACCGCCAAGATTCCAAAGTGGCAGTGATGGAAACACGGAACTATCATCTGTCTTCAGAAGTCGCTGCTGTTGGTCACCCGTGGCTACATAGGTTGCGTCTGGCAAGATTACGATATTGGCTTCCAGCCCTTTGGCGGCGTGAACTGACATGACCCGGATATGATCGGTTGTCTGTTCCATTTCGCGCCTCAAGGTCGTTTCGCTTTTTTCGAACCAGCCGAGGAATGCAAATAGACCCCCACCTTGTCTCGCGTCGAAATCGTAAGCCATGTCGAGGAGTGCGTCAGTTGCCTCACGCGCTTCACTGCCAAGGCGTTGGACAATTCGTTTGCGCGCAACATTCAATATCTGGTGCAGAAAATCTGAGGCTGTCGATGAAGCGGCCTTGACCTGGTATTCAATCAATAGGCTCAGGTTAAGGGAAACTTCTTTGCGAACCACCTCCCAAAGGCTTTGGCCACCGCGATCATATGCAAGGGCAAACAACTCGTCTTCTGAAAGCGCTTGGGGGACAATCGGGCTCTTCAATATGCAGGCCAGAGAGTAGTCGTCCTCAGGCAACAGGCACCATTGAATGAGAGCCATTAGATCCTGCACCGCCAGACTTTTCTGAAGTGTCAGCCGATCCGCTCCAGCGACTGGAAGGCCTGCACGCCGCATCTCCGCCAACAAGAGTGGGAAAAGCCCCGTGCGACTTTGCAAAAGGATGAGAATATCGCCCGGTACCACGAGGCGGTCTTCACCTGAAAGGTTTCGCCTGCCGATCCAGTTCTTCAATGTTGACGCCAATTTTCGCGCCAACAACCTCCGGTGATGCGTTTCCGACAATTGGTCGACGGGCGCTTCCCATGCCTCACCCTCTTCCCGGTTGCGCTTTTCTCCAACTGTGAGCGGCCAAAGTTCTATGATTCCTTTAACCCCAAGTCTCGCTGAACTGTGGGGGCTCTCTTGGGATCCCTCCGGGCCGATTCCCATATGCTGGAGATTTTGTACCGGGAAAACCTTGTCTACGGCGCTCAGAACCTCTTGCGCAGACCTAAAGGACAAACCTAGAGTCTCCTCAATAAAACTCTTGCCCGCTTGGTCTAATCTCGATGTCAAATAGTCTCGTGTTTGACCGTAAGCTTTGAGATCGGCGCCCTGGAATGAATAGATTGATTGTTTTCGGTCTCCCACAACGAACATTGTTCGTAGAAGCTCTTGGTCACGTCCCTGACCGGAAAAAAATTCATCCGCCAGTGCGCATATAATTTGCCACTGGGCGGGGCTCGTATCTTGAGCCTCGTCAACCAAAATGTGGTTGAGCCCTTCGTCCAGCTTTTTGAGCACCCAGCGTGTTGCGTTTTTTCCCGTGAGAAGCGCTGCTGCCTTTTCGATCAAATCATCAAAGTCACAAAAACCTGACCGTTGCTTTTGATTTTCAATCTTTTGGCGAACGATATTCGAGATTTCAAATATCGCGCCAGTGGCCTCAATGCGCTGCAAAGTCCCAAAATTGCAATAAGCTTTGTAAAATCGGGCCTGTTGTTCCTCCAAGAACTGCAAAGCGTCGGGATGTTTCTTCGCCGCGTCATTGCTGATCATTTTACTGAAGGGTTCAGATTTTCCAGTCAAGAAAAGTCGGCAAAGATCATCGAAACAATCTTCCTTAAGCGCAATTGCACTGAGAAGGGATGGCGTTTGTTGTTGGCGGTAGCTGCCAAAGGGTAAGAGGAGTGTGCCGTAATATCCAAACTTGTCCCGCTCAATTGCCAAAGCCTCTTTACGCAGATCACCAGCTGATTGGAGAGGCTCAAGATTAAGAAGAATTTTAAAGGCGCCTTCGAATTCGTTGCGAAAGAGCTGCCCCGCACGAAAAGCGGCATTCTTCGAGATGATTCTCAGGAATCGAATGATGAGGTCAGAAAAATCCTCGATATACCCAATGAGAGCCTTGGCTTCTTGGAGCGCATTGTTAATGGCGGGGCGATGGTTGGGATCGAGTAGAAGCTCAGCAATTGCAGAATCTCTGATTTCCTGCGCTTGGAAATCCTCAATGACTGAAAAGCCGGGGGCAAGACCTGCCTCTACCGGAAACAGATGGAGCAACCGCTCGCAAAATCCATGAATCGTTTGGATTTTTAGTCCGCCGGGCGTTTCGAGGGCCAATGTGAATAATCGCCGCGCCCGTGTGAGAACCACCTCACTGGTCGGCATGCCCAACCCGGCAATGGTTTCTTCAAGCTCTTGTGCACTCATCGAAGTCCACGATGACAATCTTCCGAAAAGCCTTAGCGACATTTCGGCGGCGGCGGCCTTGGTGAAGGTGATACAGAGAATCGTAGAAGGCTCAGC
>JBDSTO010000170.1:0-2582 GCA_039928255.1 Aestuariivirga sp.
TGGCCTTTCACGCCGATGGCGGTTCCAAGCAAAGTGAGGAAGCGCAGGCGAGGCAGGAATCTGGTGACCGCTTCAACAGGCGTTTCAACTTTCAACACCATGCCTGCCGCAACATTGCGCTTGTCCAAAAGATCAAGGGCGGTATTGGCCACAGCAGCATTTTCGACATGGATCGAAATGAGATCGCTCCCCGCCTCACTAAATTGTTCGATCTGCGAGAGGAGAATGTTGTCCGCCGTCATCAGGTGAACATGGATGGGCGTTTTGGAAATTTTACGGATGGCGGCCACGAGATCAGGGAAGAACAACATCGCTGGTGCGAAATGGCCATCGGCCACATCGATGTGGAGGATGTCAGCATGGGGCGCAATGCGCGCCATGTCATCGGCAAGCTTGACGAGATTGGCCGACCACACTGAAAATTCGCCGATCAGCCGGTTTTTGGGAAGCTGCTCAATCCACTCGTGGGCCACGGTTTATTCTCCCAAAATCTTTTTCAAAAACGTCGCCACGGAGTTTGCTTCGCTGGCGGCCAGTCCATGTGTCACAAGCGGACCCTTGAAATCAAGGGCACGCAGGCAGCCGATATAGTGGGCATAATCCAGAACGCCCTTCCCCGCAGTTGCAAAGCTGCTATCGGGATTGCGGTCTTTGGCATGGCCCATGACGATGTCGGGGCCCAAAATCTCTATGGCTTGCGAAATTGTTCGGCGCTGCTCTTCCAGCGTTGCAACTTCAAACAGGTTGGCGGGATCAAAGATGATTTTGAGGCGCGGGCTCTTCAGCGTGTCAATTAGCTTTCGGGCTTTCGCAGCGGAGTTCACGACATTGGCGAGTTCGGGTTCGATGCCGAGGGTGACATTGTATTTCTCGGCGATGGCGAGTGCTGTCTCCATTGAGGCCAACATATCATCCCAAGCGGACGCAGAGTTGTTGTCAGGGTGATGTCGCCACTGGTCGAGCGCGTCGCGCGTTCCCGTACAAAGCGTGATGAGGTTGGTGCCCAACCCCGCGCAACTTGAAGCGAGGATTTCAAGCCGCGCGTGGCCCTGCTCGCGCTTTTGAATATCAGGGTGGATCATGTTGTAGGTGCCGGAGACGGCCACGACACCGATTTTGGTTTCCAGTGCGGCATCGTGCACGGCCGTTGCAACATTCTCAGGGATTTGCGCGGGCATGGCGTCGAGGCCCGAACACGCCATGTTATACTGTGCCACGTCTAAGCCTGCGGACTTGACTTGCACCAGCACAGACAGAGGATCAGTCCCGGCAAAAGTCTTGGCGAAGATGCCAAGCTTCATCAGACGATGGTCGCTTCAGTGGCCGCCCTGATTTCGGCTTCAGTTACGCCTTCGGCACATTCCACGATCTTCACACCACCCGGCACAACATCCAGCACACCCAAATTTGTGATGATGCGATTGACCACGGCCTTGCCTGTCAAAGGCAAGGTGCAGGATTTCAGAACCTTGCTCTCACCGGCCTTGTTGGTGTGGTCCATCACCACAACGACGCGCTTCACGCCCGCAACGAGGTCCATGGCCCCACCCATGCCTTTGACGAGCTTGCCGGGGATCATCCAGTTGGCGAGGTCGCCCGTTTCAGAAACCTCCATGGCGCCCAGAATGGCCATGTTGATCTTGCCGCCGCGGATCATGGCAAAGGACTGTGATGAATCAAAAAACGCGGTTTGCGGAAGCTCGGTGACGGTCTGCTTTCCAGCATTAATCAAGTCGGCATCTTCCTCGCCTTCAAACGGAAAAGGGCCCATGCCCAACATGCCGTTTTCAGATTGGAGTGTCACTTCAACGCCCTTGGGAATGTAGTTCGACACCAATGTCGGAATGCCGATGCCAAGATTCACATACCAGCCATCTTGAAGCTCTTGCGCTGCGCGGTCAGCCATTTGATTACGGTCCCAGGGCATCAGGCAGTTTCCTTCTTGCGGGTGGTGCGCTGTTCAATGCGCTTTTCATGGTCACCCTTGATCAGGCGATGGACATAGATGCCGGGCGTGTGGATCGTATCAGGATCAAGCGAGCCCAGCGGCACGATCTCTTCGACTTCAGCCACGCAAACCTTGCCGCAAGTGGCGGCAGGCGGATTGAAGTTGCGCGCTGTCTTGCGGAACACCAGATTGCCCGACGGGTCAGCCTTCCAGGCTTTGACGATGGCGAGGTCAGCCACAATACCGCGCTCCAGAACATAGGTTTGACCGTTGAAATCCTTGGTTTCCTTGCCCTCTGCGATTACCGTGCCAACACCCGTCTTGGTGTAAAAACCGGGGATTCCCGCGCCACCGGCGCGCATTCGTTCGGCCAAGGTTCCTTGCGGGTTGAATTCGACTTCCAGTTCCTTGGCCAGATATTGGCGCATGAATTCGGCGTTTTCACCAACATAGGACGACATCATCTTTTTAACCTGGCGGCTTTCGAGAAGTTGGCCCAGGCCAAAGCCATCCACGCCTGCATTGTTGGACGCGATCGTGAGGTTTTTGGTGCCGGCGCGCTTGATGGCGGCGATCAATAATTCGGGGATGCCACAGAGGCCAAAACCGCCCGCTGCAATCAACATGCCGTCAT
>JBDSTO010000171.1:0-5335 GCA_039928255.1 Aestuariivirga sp.
GACGAAATTTCGGCGGCGCGAATATCCATGTCAGCCGGTTCCCTTCATTGAAACTTTGAGGTGTTGGAGTTTGGTTTTGAGTGAATTGTCAATCATCGTCGAGCCGATCTTGACGATCAGGCCTCCGAGAATTGAAGAATCGATTTTGGTGGAAAGCTTTACATCCTTGCCCACGCGCGCCTTCAAGGCGGCGGACAGATCTTTCATCTGCGCGGCGGTGAGCTTTTCAGAAGATGTGACTTCTGCCACCATTTCGCCCTTGGCTTCGGCAACCAGAGCCTGAAAGCCGGTGATCGCTTCTGAAAGAACTGAAAGTCGGCGATTTTCGCACATGAGCTTGGCAAAATTAATGGCAAGCCCGCCAACACCGGCCTTTGCTGCAAGCGCATCCAGGGCGACCATCTGGTCATCCGATTTGAATACGGGGGATTTGAGCAAGCGCTGCAGTTCATCCGATTCGGCAATCATGCCTTGCAAAGTGGCAAGTGACGCTGCCGTGGCTGGAACTGAATCCTGCTCGACCGCCAAGTCAAAAAGCGCATTCGCATAGCGCCCCGCCACACCGCTGACTATCTGTTGTCCCGCCACGAGTAGACCTTCAAATTGGGTTTCTCCGGGCATGCGCCCGTGATGCGGCAAAAGAGAGCCGCGGGCGTTCGCTATCACAGTGAAAAGAGACTCGCAACCAGTCTTGGGTGACCGATTGACGCAATTCTTACAACTTGGCCAGAATTCAGCGGACAAAAAGCAAAAAGCCCGGAATTTCTCCCGGGCTCTTCGAATTTCAGGGTCTAGCCCTGGGTAATTTGTTCAAGCTGGTAACGCTTGATTCCCATGTCGGCCAGATCGGCCTCAGACAGATGCAAAAATTGCTTTTTTGCCTGTGGAGAGGTCTTGAGCTGGCGACGGCGCTTCAAAAGACCGTTTATGAACATTTAGCGGACGGCGTCTTTGGCAACGCGCTGGATATCTGTCCGCATGATGCCAAGATCGGCCAACTCACGGTTCGACAGGGACTGCAGCTCAGACACGGTCCGGCTGTAACGCTTCCAGGTGGCAATACGGGTTTTCAGAACTTCAAACATTTTTCAATTCCTTCCTTGGAATCACACTCTTCGCTTACGCACACTAATTAGGTGCAGTGCAGCAAAAAGAGAAGTGCAAATTTTGCATGGCTACCAATACAAAAGCGAAATCAATAGTTTACAAACCATAAACACTGCAAATTTTTACGCCGCACTGCCGCAAAATTAAACAGGGAATGTGTCAATTACCTGACGGAAAGCGGTTTCAGGATCACCCAACTGCTCAAAACCGAGCCAACATGGTTAATTTCCATTAGCTATGATTTTTCGATGAAACTTTACTATTGCCAACTAGTTTACGGCCAAAGACGGCAGGCGGCAGGCCCAAACCGTCAAACGGCAAGTTCAAGGGGATATTTTGGCGGAAACTGAGTCCAGTCAGCTCTTTTCATTCGAGGTCGGTGAAGCCGACTCGGTGGAAACTCCGCCGATGGCAGAATTGGAAGGACCCAACCCTGATGATTTGCACAAAGCACTCATAGCGGCGGGCGATGCTGCCTATCGCTGGAACATTTTGACTGACCAGATCAGCTGGAGCAGCAACGCTGCAGAAATTCTGGGTTGTCCGGTCTCTTATATTTCCACCGGCAAGCAATACGCGCAGCTTCTGGATCTCGATAATTTCTCGACGCGGTATGATACCGTGATGAATTCCCTGACCACTGATGCGGGCTCCGGTGTTCCTTTCCAGATTGAATATGTGTTTCGCAGCGAAGGCCGCTCGCGTCCAAAGACCATTTGGATTGAAGATCAGGGCCGCTGGTTTATGGGACCCAACGGCAAGGCCAAAGAAGTCTATGGAACCGTGCGCCGCATTGATGAACGCCACAAGCGTGAGCAACGCCTCAATTTTCTGGGCAATTGCGATCCGCTAACTGGCATGATGAACCGCGGACGGTTGACGGAAGCCCTAAGCGAGGCGATTTCGGTTGCCGTCCGCGAAAACGGTCAGTGTGCATTTGCCATTGCATCCGTCCAAAATCTGAATGTCGTCAATGATGCTTATGGTTTTGAAGTTGCCGATGAGGTGATCGTGGCGCTCGGTCGCAAATTGCGCCAGGTCATGCGGGCGGGCGATGCCATTGCGCGCTTTTCCGGTGGCAAGTTTGGCTTCATCCTCAATAATTGTGGCGAGATTGATCTCAAGATCGCGCTGGAACGCCTTCTCGAAACTGTACGCGACAGCGTGATTGAAACAGACCACGGACCTGTATGGGCCATGCTTTCGATTGGTGCTGTCTGCTTGCCGGAATTTGCAACCAATGCCATAGCGGCAACAAGCCTTGCGGAAGAGGCTTTGAGCGAGGCCAGCAAATTACCTTCGGACGGTTACGTCCTCCACAAACCTTCAGAACGCCGCCAAAGTGTGCGCAAGCTCAATGCGCGCTGTGCTGCAGAAATCGTAACGTGCTTGAAGGAAGAGCGGTTCAAGCTTGCCTTCCAACCCATCATTTCAGCGACAACCGGCGAGACCATCTTGCATGAGGCCCTGTTGCGCATGGCCGAGGGCGGCGGCAGTGAGTTGATTGCAGCCTCCCATCTAGTTCCAATCGCAGAACAATTGGGTCTCATCCGTCTGGTTGACCGATCTGTCACGCAATTGATCCTGCAAACCTTGCATCAATATCCATCCGCCCGCCTCAGCATGAATATCTCAGGGACAACGGCAATGGATCCGCGCTGGCACAATCAGCTTCTGGAAACCATCAGCGCCAGCAAACTTGCCGAAAACCGTCTGGTTGTTGAGATCACCGAAACAGTTGCAATCAACGACCTGGCCTCCACCAGACGCTTTGTGGAGCGCCTGCGTGAAGCGGGATGTGGTGTGGCCATTGATGATTTCGGCGCAGGCTTCACCTCATTCAAGAACCTGCGCGAGCTGCCGATTTCAATGGTCAAGATTGACGGCGCCTATTGCCGCGACCTTGCCGCCAACAGGGAGAACGCCTTCATTGTCCGCAATCTCATTGACCTCGGCCGCAACTTCAATCTGACGACCGTTGCCGAATGGATTGAGACCGAAGAAGATGCTGCCCTATTGAAAAGCTGGGGCGTTGACTATCTGCAGGGCAACCTCATTGCCGAGGCTTCCATTGATATCCCTTGGCCGAAGGCCGCAGTTCCGACCTTTGATTTGGACGGCGATCAAACGGGAGAGATTGCATCTGCCCCGAACTTTTCAGCGGTCATGGAACATTCAAGCGCGCCCAAGTTTCAAATCCGACAGTCTTATGCGGTGAGGCCCATTTCTGACCCGCCGTCAAAGCCAGTGGCCAGCGAAACCGCGGTGGCACCCGCCGATCAAATTGCCGATGTGAAACTGGAAACCGCCGCAACGGAGATCGAGCAGATAGATCTAACGGTCCATGCTGCAATGGCGACCGTGGTTGAACTTGAGTTTTCGGATATTGATGCCTCGATTGCATCGCTGAAAGCCACCATGGCCCAGTTTCCGACGGTTGAAACCTCTCTCGAAGTCGACAAGGACCGTTCGGCCGCCTGATCAGCGCGACATTGTATCAAGCTTCTGCTGCATGGCAGCCATTTGCTCTTTAAGCTTTTGCAAATCATCCTTGCTGGTTTCAGCACCGGGCGCAGCTTCGGCCTTGGGCGAGCTGCCGGCGTTGGCAGCCATGACAGCGGCAAAGGGATTGAACATTTTCATGGCGTCATTGAACATCGCCATGTTGCGCTTGGCATGGTCTTCCATGCCCTTGAAGGCATCACCCATGCCCACCGTATCGAGCATTTGTTTGCGGAACTTGTCTTGGTCCTTCATCAGATTGTCCATGGAGAACTCAAGATAGCCCGGCACCAGACCCTGCATGCTGTCACCATAAAAGCGAATGAGTTGACGCAGGAAATTGACCGGCAGAAGAGTTTGTGCCCCACCCTTGTTTTCTTCTTCAAAGATGATCTGGGTGAGAACTGAGCGGGTAATATCCTCGCCCGTCTTGGCATCAAAAACCTGGAATTCCGAGCCTTCCTTGACCATCAAGGACAAGTCGTCCAGCGTTACGTAAGCACTTGTTGCCGTGTTATAGAGGCGGCGATTGGCATATTTCTTGATGACAGTTACTGTCTTGCTTTGACCCGGCGCGTCACTCACGAACATTCTCCCATGAACCAAAGATGTTGAAAAAAACTTGCGCCGTGCATCGCACAATTGCAAGTGCAAAAAATTCTCGCACCCGCACCCTGATCGGCGCTAGAAGGGGCAAAACCGGAGTTAATCATGCCCTCTTCCACAACCGATATCGTGATCGTCTCAGCCGCCCGCACACCTGTGGGCTCTTTTAATGGCGCTTTGGCCAGCCTCACGGCCGCCCAGCTTGGAACCGTGGCCCTGAAAGCCGCCATTGAGCGCGCCAAACTCGAACCAGGCCAGATTGATGAAGTGATCCTGGGCCAGGTGCTGACCGCAGCCCAAGGCCAGAACCCCGCACGCCAGGCCGCCATTCACGCTGGCCTCCCGATCACCTCTCCCGCCTGGGGCATCAACCAGCTCTGCGGCTCCGGCCTTCGCGCCGTAGCCTTGGGCCTCCAGCAGATTGCCTCTGGCGATGCCACCATTGTGGCGGCGGGCGGAATGGAATCAATGAGCAAGGCCCCCCACGCCCAGCATTTGCGCGATGGCGTGAAAATGGGCGACTACCAGATGATCGACACCATGATCCGCGACGGGTTATGGGACGCCTTTAACGGCTATCACATGGGCACAACCGCTGAAAACGTCGCCAAGCAATGGCAGATCACCCGCGAACAGCAGGATGCTTTTGCCGTAGCCTCGCAGAACAAGGCCGAAGCCGCGCAAACGGCGGGCAAGTTCAAGGACGAGATCATCCCCGTCACCATCACCACGCGAAAAGGCGATGTTGTTGTGGCCGATGATGAATATATCAAGAAAGGCGTGACGCTTGATTCAGTCACAAAGCTCAAGCCTGCTTTCCAGAAGGATGGCACAGTCACAGCCGCCAACGCCTCGGGCATCAACGATGGCGCAGCTGTGGTGATTTTGATGACAGCAGCCGAAGCGTCCAAACGCGGCTTGGTACCTTTGGCCCGCATTGCCTCGTGGGCCAGTGTTGGCGTTGATCCCGCCATCATGGGTTCAGGCCCCATCCCCGCCTCACGCGCCGCGCTGAAAAAGGCTGGCTGGAATGCCGCCGATTTGAATTTGATTGAAGCCAATGAAGCTTTTGCCGCCCAAGCCTGTGCGGTGAACAAGGACATGGGTTGGGACACCTCGA
>JBDSTO010000172.1:0-5706 GCA_039928255.1 Aestuariivirga sp.
CGCCCATCATGTGATTGAAGCGGCAATCACTATTTAATTCGCCCCTCAAAATAAAGTTGTGTTCCATTCGTTCATTGTCTAGGAACGTGAAGGCGAATTTGTATTTTGAAGAAACTCCATGAGGGCCACAATGTTTCTTGGTTTGGATTTCGGAACGTCCTCCGTCAAAGGCGTGTTGATTGACGGCAAGCAAAAGCTGATTGCCACTGCCTCTTCGCCTTTAAAGGTTTCAAGGCCCCATCCCGGCTGGTCAGAGCAAGACCCTGAAAGCTGGTGGAAGGCCGCCAATGCGGTGGTGAAGGCTCTGCGCGCGAAGAAGCCAAAGGCGGTTGCCGCTGTGGAAGGCATTGGCATGTCAGGCCAGCAACATGGCGCCACTTTGTTGGACAAGAATGGCAAGGTTTTGCGCCCCTGCATTCTGTGGAACGATGCCCGGAGCTTCGCTGAATGCGATGATATTCTGAAAGCCGAACCGCGCTCCCGCTCCATCACGGGCAATATTCCCTTGGCCGGTTTCACCGCACCAAAACTCGTGTGGGTGAAGAAGCATGAGCCAGAAATTTTCGCAAAAGTCGCCAAGGTTCTGCTGCCCAAGGACTATATCCGTTACCGCATGACGGGGACCTATGGTTCTGACATGTCGGATTCCGCGGGCACCTACTGGCTTGATGTTTCAAAGCGCGAATGGTCCGACGCCATGCTGGCCGCAACTTCCATGCGCCGCGACCAGATGCCGGAATTGTTTGAAGGAACTGATGTGACGGGCCGCATCACTCCGCAATTGGCCAAGGCCTGGGGCATGCCCAAACTTCCCGTGGTGGCAGGCGGCGGTGGCGACAATGCTTCAGCCGCTGTGGGCATAGGTGCCGTGAAAGATGGCGATGCCTTCGTCTCGCTTGGAACCTCAGGCGTGATGTTCGTCTCGAACGCCAAGTTCAGCCCCAATACTGACCGCGCCATTCATGCGTTCTGCCATGCCGTGCCGGGAACCTGGCACCAGATGGGGGTTATTCTTTCAGCAACCGCCAGCATTGAATGGCTTTCCGCACTGGTCAAAACACCCGCACCAAAATTGACAGCAGCGCTGGGCAAAAAACTCGAAGGCCCATCACCCGTGTTGTTCCTGCCCTATCTTTCGGGCGAGCGCACGCCCGTGGGCGATGCCCAAATTCGCGGCGCATTTCTCGGCCTGGCTGCAGAAAGCGATGTGAAGGACATGACGCACGCGGTCTTGGATGGCGTGGCGTTTGCATTGCGTGATTCATTGGAAGCCTTGAAAGTTGCGGGCTCTGATGTGAAACGGCTGATGGCGGTTGGCGGTGGCACCCATTCTGAAATTTGGCTCAAGATCATTGCCACGGTATTGAAGATTCCCATTGATCTTCCCGCTGCTGGTGATTTTGGCGGCGCCTTTGGTGGTGCCCGCATGGGATTGATCGCAGCAACCGGTGCCGATTTCGTCAAGGTCTGCACCGCCCCCAAAATTGCCCGAACCATCAAGCCTGAAACCGGCGCAACGGCCGCATACGATGCTGCCTATGCCCGTTACATAAAAATTTACCCCAGCATCAAGGATATCAAATGAGCAAGTTTTACAGCCTTTCAAATCCCGTAAAATACGAAGGCCCCAACTCCAGCAATCCACTGGCCTTCCATTGGTACAACCCTGACCAGAAAGTTCTGGGCAAAACCATGCGTGATCATTTGCGCTTTGCGGTTTGCTATTGGCACACGCTGGGCTGGCCCGGTGGCGATCCGTTTGGCGGTGAGACGTTCAATCGGCCCTGGCATCACGATGCCGACCCGATGAATGCCGCCAAGACCAAAACCGAAATCATGTTCGAGACACTGCGTCTGCTCGATGTTGACTATTTCACTTTTCACGATCTCGACATTGCGCCCGAAGGCAACTCCCTCGCTGAATTCAACGCCAATGTCACAGCCGTTGCCAAGCTTCTCGAAAAAGGCATGGCCAAGAACAACAAGAAGCTGCTCTGGGGCACGGCCAACATGTTCTCCAACCGTCGCTTCATGGCGGGTGCCGCAACCAACCCTGATCCAGATGTCTTTGCCTATTGCGCAGCGCAGGTGAAACATTGCCTCGATGTGACCAAGGATCTGGGCGGTGAAAACTATGTGATGTGGGGCGGCCGCGAAGGCTATGAAAGCCTGGTCAACACCAAGATCGGCCAGGAACTGAAACAGGCCGGACGCTTCCTCTCGCTGGTTGTCGAATACAAGCACAAGATTGGCTTCAAGGGTCCGATCCTGATTGAGCCTAAGCCAAAGGAACCATCCACCCACCAATATGATTATGACGTGGCCACAATCTATGGCTTGCTCAAATCCTATGGTCTCGAAAACGATGTGAAGATGAATATCGAACAGAACCACGCCATTCTGGCTGGCCACACCTTCGAACATGAAATCGCTTTGGCCTCAGCCTTGGGCGTATTCGGTTCGCTTGATTTGAACCGCGGCGGCTATCAGGTGGGTTGGGATACCGACCAGTTTGCGATGAATGTGCCCGAACTCACCTTGACCATGCTCGAAGTTCTGCGTGCTGGCGGCTTCACCACCGGCGGCATGAATTTTGATGCCAAGATCAGGCGTCAGTCGATTGATCCTGATGACATCCTCTATGCCCATGTGGCATCGATGGATGCCTGCGCCAAGGGCCTGTTGAATGCGGCGAAACTTGTCGAAGACGGTAAGCTCGATGCCGAAGTCAACAAGCGTTATGCCAAATGGAGCGAGCGCACCAATAAAGCCATGCTCGAAAAAGGCGCAAGTCTTGAATCGATTGCCGCACGGGTGCACAAAGACAAGATCGAGCCACAACCAACATCAGGCCGCCAAGAATACATCGAAGCACTTTTGAACAACGTTTAATGGGAGACGAGAATGCCGGGTAACATCAAGGGACCAGCAATTTTTCTGGCGCAATTTGCAGGCGACAAGGCACCGTTCAACTCTTTCGCCTCAATTTGCAAATGGGCGAGCGGTCTCGGCTACAAGGGTGTGCAGGTTCCAACCTGGGATGGCCGGATGATTGATTTGAAGAAGGCCTCGGAGTCAAAAACCTATTGTGATGAACTCAAAGGCATCGCCAAGGAAAATGGCGTGGAGATCACCGAGCTTTCAACCCATCTGCAAGGCCAGCTTGTTGCCGTCAATCCTGTCTATGACGAAGCCTTTGATGCGTTTGCGCCAAAGGAAGTGCATGGCAAGCCCAAGGACCGCAAGGCCTGGGCCGAGAACCAGGTGAAGATGGCCGCCAAGGCTTCAAAGCACATGGGCCTTCACAGCCATGTGACTTTCAGCGGTGCTTTGGTCTGGCCCTATCTCTATTCATGGCCACCGCGTCCGCCGGGCCTCATTGAAGAAGGTTTTGATGAACTCGCCCGCCGCTGGAAACCCTTGCTTGATGTGATGGATGAAAATGGCGTCGATGTTGGCTTTGAAATCCATCCCGGTGAAGACGTGATGGATGGCATCACGTTTGAAATGTTCCTTGAGCGCCTCAAGGGTCACAAGCGCTGCCAGATCAATTATGATCCGTCGCATTTTGTTCTGCAGCAATTGGATTATCTGCAATTCATCGACATCTATCATGAGCGCATCTGCGCCTTCCACGTGAAGGATGCTGAATTCAATCCAACGGGACGCCAAGGCGTTTATTCCGGCTTCCAGCCTTGGCTGAACCGCGCGGGCCGTTTCCGCTCGTTGGGTGATGGCCAGGTTGATTTTGCGGCGATCTTCTCCAAGCTCGCCCAATATAATTATAATTCCTGGGCCGTGCTTGAGTGGGAATGCTGCTTGAAATCATCTGACCAGGGCGCCGAAGAAGGTGCACCCTTCATCGCGTCGCACATCATTCAGACAACCGGCAAAGCCTTCGATGATTTTGCTGGCGGCGGGGCCGACACCAAGGCGCAAGTCAAACGCATGTTGGGCATCTGACGAACTTCAACCTCCCCCTTGTGGGGAGGTCGAAAAATTGCACTTCGCAATTTTCGGGTGGGGGTTGGCACCAGAGCGACCCCCACCCCAACCCTCCCCACAAGGGGGAGGGAGTTTTCAAAGAATAAATTTCGGGAGACTCGATATGGCAATTACCGGAACATCTGAAAAAAACACGGGCCGCATCCGCTTAGGCATGGTCGGTGGCGGGCAGGGCGCATTCATTGGCGCCGTTCATCGTCTCGCAGCGCGCATGGATGATCACTATGACTTCGTGGCGGGTGCCTTGTCGGCTGATCCCGCCAAGGCCAAAGCTTCGGGCGAAGAACTGGGTCTTGCTGCGGACCGCATCTATTCCGACTTTGCGGTCATGGCCAAGGCTGAATCCAAGCGCAAGGATGGAATAGAGGCAGTATCGATCGTAACCCCCAACCACATGCACTTTCCTGTGGCCAAAGCCTTCATCGAAGCGGGCATCCATGTGATCTGCGACAAGCCGCTGTCGTTGAATCTAAAGGAAGCTTTGGCGCTTGAAAAACTGCTGAAGAAAAATCCAAAGGTCATCTTTGCTCTCACGCACAATTATTCAGGCTACCCGATGATCCGCCATGCCCGCGCCATGGTGCAATCGGGCGAGTTGGGAGAGATCAGGCTTGTGCAGGGCGAATATCCACAAGACTGGCTGACAACCGATCTTGAAAAATCCGGCCAGAAGCAGGCCGCGTGGCGCACGGACCCAAAGCGCTCAGGCGCTGGCGGTTCGGTGGGTGACATCGGCACGCATACTTATCAGCTCGCAACCTTTGTCTCAGGACTCACGCTTGATGAACTGGCTTGCGAACTCACGAGTTTCGTCAAGGGCCGCAAGCTTGATGACAACGTGCAGACGATGTTGCGCTTCAAAGGCGGTGCCAGGGGTTCAATCTGGGCAAGCCAGGTTGCAGTCGGCAACGAGAATGGTTTGAAGCTCAGGATCTATGGCACCAAGGGCGGATTGGAATGGACGCAAGCTGATCCAAACTATCTGTGGTACACGCCCTTTGGTCAGGAAAAGCGTTTGATCACGCGCGGTGGGGCCGGTGCTGGCCCTCAAGCCGCCCGCATGACGCGCGTGCCTTCAGGCCATCCCGAAGGCTATCTTGAAGGCTTTGCCAATATCTATTCAGAAGTGGCCCAGGCCATCAAGGCCCAACGCACTGGCAAGAAGCCGCCAAAAGATGTGATGTTCCCCGGCATCGAAGATGGTGTGGCAGGCATGGCCTTCATTGAAGCCTGCGTGAAATCGTCATCCAAGAATGGCCGCTGGACGAAGGTTTGACATGAACTGATCTCCCTCCTCCGCTCTTGCGGGGGAGGGCAGGGTGGGGGCAGTTCAGCGAATTCTCATCTTAGATACAATATGCAGAACCAACCCCACCCTGCCCTCCCCTTAAAGGGGAGGGAGACGTGAGGAATTAGCGCTCAATCTCTTCCGCTCAATCTCCGGTGCACGCGCCAGATCCCCAGCGCCACCAATGCAACGATGACCGGAATTGAAATCAATTCCGCAAGCTTCACGTCAAGCCAGGGCAAATAGCTTCCCAAGCCTTCAATCAGTTTGGCTGCAATGCTGATTGCATAATAGCTGATGGCGACAATCGACAAGCCTTCAACCGTTTGCTGCAGCAATAATTGCTGGCGCGCATTGCGGTCAACCGAACGCAGCAACTGTTGGTTCTGCGTCTCAAGCATGATGTCAACGCG
>JBDSTO010000173.1:0-6044 GCA_039928255.1 Aestuariivirga sp.
AAGTTTAAAAACTCTCAGTCTTCGCCGCTTTCCACAAAATCCACTGCTTGCGCCACTGGGCAATGTCGACAGGTTTTCTGGAAATCTTCGTGCCAGCACTTTTGATGACTGCGAGATAAGGCTCGGTCAGTGCCACATGAAGAAACGCAGGCTTCACAGACGCCTTGATGGTCCATGCCGATTTGCGGGCCTGCATAAGTCGCGCCATCGCATGTTCGCGAAGTTCGGCCAAGACCACTCCCGTCGCTGCCTCAAAATTGGGATCGCGCAGCTTCGTCGCATCAATCCCACGTGCCACCATCATGTCTTGAGGGATGAAATTGCTGTGCTGGGAGAGCCAGTATGGCAACGCCCGCAACAGTGAGGCAAGCCCATAGGCCACCCCCGCAAGGCCCGAAGCCTCGGCACATTCCAGCGCATCATCACTGTTCAAAATCGCTGCCGTCAGTTGAATGACGGAAGAATGTGTCTCGCCAAGATAAGCCTCAAGATCATGGAGGGCGGGCATGGGGTCGGAATAAAGATCAAATTGATGCGCCCGGATCAGATTGAGGAATGCGTGCTTGGGAAGATCACCGAGTTTGACTGCTTCGCTCAGGCCTTGCGCCACAGGGCTGTCCTGCACGTTGCCATCATAAATCCCGTCAATCGTATCAAGCCACCACTGCAGGCGAATTTCACCCAAGGCAGCTTCGCTCACCATGAAGGGTGCGCGCGTAACATCAGCCGCGAACGCATAAAGCGCCTGCACCGCGCTGCGCTTGCCCTCAGGCATGAACAGGCTGGCAAGATAAAGGTCTTTGTCTTGTTCACGCAGCTGCTGCTGAACAGATGCTTGCCAATTTTCCATCAGCTCTGCCCCACGGCCATAAAGCCCGCCGCCACGCGCCGCGCCTCACCGAGCATCAAATTGAAACTATGAACAGCGGCACTCGTGCTCATCACATCGGCGTAAAGGCCTGCGGCTTCCAGCACGGCGACATTTATGAGCTTCAATTTTTCGCCCGTGCCGATCACCACGAAATCGATCTCGTCTTTTTCGGTGATGAAGCCTGAAAGATCAACACCGTCCCAAGCGCGCATGCCCGAAGGCAGCACCAGCAAATGGCCTTGATGGGACATATCGCCAAAGCGAAACCCACCACCGCCAAAACTGGCAATGGTGTGGCGCTGCGGCAGGAATTTCATGGCTTAACGCTTGGCACCCTTGCTCTTGACCTCAGCGCTGACGGAGTCTCGCTTCGAGCCCAACAGGATCATGACTGGCGATGCGATGAAGATTGACGAATAGGTGCCAACCACAACGCCCCAGATCATCGCGAAGGCAAAGCCGCGGATTACTTCGCCGCCAAAGAAATAGAGCGCCAGCAAAGCCATCATGGTGGCAAGCGAGGTGAGCACGGTGCGGGGAAGAACCGAGTTGATCGAATGATCAATGAGGTCTGCCAACCCCATGGACTTATAACGCCGCAGGTATTCGCGGATACGGTCAAACACCACGACCGTGTCATTGAGTGAGTAGCCGATGATCGTCAAAATGGCGGCGATAATGGTGAGATTGAATTCGAGCCTGATGACGCAGAAAAGACCAATGGACAAGACCACGTCGTGGAGCAAGGAAATCACAGCACCCATGGCAAACTGCCATTCAAAGCGCACCCAGAGATAAAACAGCACAAAGAAGATCGACAGCATCACGGCACCCGTGGCCTGTTGCGTCAGCTCTGCGGAAACCTTGGCACCCACAGTTTCCGTCGAGCGGATTTCAACCGTTGGACCCAAAGCCTCTTTCACTTTTTTCTGGGCACTTTGTTCAGCAGCTTCACCGCCGCTTTGCGCTTCAATGCGGATCTGCACGTCATTGGGGCTGCCATATTGCTGCAGCTCCACTCCACCGAGATCAAGTGCAGAAAGTGTGGAGCGCAATTTATCAAGCTCAGCGGGTTGCTCGGTGCGGATGGTGAGAACCGAACCGCCCTTGAAATCGATGCCATAGCGAAGGCCCACCGTGGCGAAAATGATGATGGAGGCCGTGCACAAGATGCCTGAGAGAAAAAAGCCAAAGCGGGACCACCGCATGAACGGATATTTTGTATTGTCCGGAATGAGGCGGACTGGTTTCCAACGCATTAGAGATTGATCTCCTTGGGACGATAGCGCTTCACCCAGGTTGCAACGATAAGCCTGGTCAGCGTGAAGGCCGTAAACATGGTGGTGGCAATGCCGACAGCAAGTGTCACGGCAAAGCCGCGCACAGGGCCAGAACCCACACCAAACAGAACGAAAGCCGCGATCAATGTCGTCACGTTGGCATCAACCACCGTGCTCAAGGCCTGTTTGAAGCCCGTTTCAATGGCCCCAATCGGCGTCCTGCCATTGCGCCACTCTTCACGGATGCGCTCATAGATCAGAACGTTGGAGTCAACCGCCATGCCAAGCGTCAGCACGATGCCGGCAATACCGGGCAGCGTCAGCGTGAAGCCGAAGAAGGACATGATGGCCACAAGCATGAGCAGGTTCACCGCCACGGCGATGTCGGCAATAATGCCGAAGAAACCATAAGGAAGGATCATGAAAATCATGACCATGATGAGGCCTGCAATCGAGGCATAGACACCAGCCTTGATCGAGTCAGCGCCAAGACTTGGACCCACTGTGCGTTCCTCAACAATGTTGAGCTTTGCCGGGAGAGCACCAGAGCGCAGCACAATAGACAGGTTGTCCGTATCCTGAACCGTGAAGTTGCCGGAGATTTGCCCCGAACCACCCAGAATGGCCTCGTTGATTGTCGGGTAGCTCATGATGACGCCATCAAGAACAATGGCAAATGGCTTGCCCACATTGTCGGCCGTCAATTTGCCAAAGCGTACAGCACCCTTCTGGTTAAAGCGGAAGCTGACGACGGAACGGTTGTTCTGGTCAAAGCTCGGTTGGGCATCATTCAAATCGCCGCCATCAACTGTGGCGCGGCCCGAAGTCTGCACCCAGATTTGCGGCAATGCCTTGAAGTCGGCCTCGGTCAACTCGGATTGGCCAACAGCGTGGCCTGCCTTTGCAGTTTTATCTTTTAGCAGCGCATCCACATCTTCCTTGCGGGGATAACCTGCGCAGTCGGGAGGTGCGACGGCGTTCTGTGCCGTAGGCTGTTCAGCGCACAACAGCTGGAACGTGAGTTTTGCGGTGGAACCCAAAAGCTGCTTCACCTTGTCGGGTTCTTGCAGGCCGGGGATCTGAACTGAAATGCGGTCCTTGCCCTGCTGCTGGATCACCGGCTCTGTAGTGCCAAGCCCGTTGATGCGACGCTCAACAATATTCAGTGACTGTTTCACGGCACCAGCAATCTTGGCGTCAACGCCCGCGTCATTGGTGCTGAGCGTAAATTGCTGGTCGTTCTGTGTCAGAACGAAGAGATTGACGCGCGTGCCGCCCGATAAAATGCCTGAATCCAACGGCTGCAAAAGCTTGCTCAGTTCAATCTTCGCATTATCAAGATCTTCGGGCTTGGTGATGCGAACGGATACACCGTTGTCGGTTTTGGAAATACCACTGTAGCCGATCTTGGCTTCGCGCAGGGTCGAGCGAATGTCGCCCATCAACTGCTGCTGCACCTTGTCGATCATGTCCTTGTGATCAACTTCAAGGAGAATGTTGGCACCGCCCTGAAGATCAAGCCCCAGCGTCATCGGGCGAATGCCCTTGGAGGCCATGAATTCCCGACCAGCAGGAGGCAAGGCGTTCGGCAGCGCCAGCACGAAAGCCAGCAACACCGAACCCAAAATCGCAAGGATCTTCCAGCGTGGATAATGAAACATGGGCTACTTCTTCTTGGCCGGCTTTTCAGCGGCGACTTCGGCCTTCATGGGTTCCCCCTTGGAACGCAAATCCGAAACGCCCATGCGCAGCACACGTACGCGCACATTTTCACCAACTTCGACCAGAAGCTCGTTGTCATCGACAACACGAACAACTTTGCCGATGAGTCCACCATTGGTGACGATGGTGTCACCGCGCGTCACCTGCATCAGCATGCGCTGATGTTCTTTTGCCTTTTGCTGTTGTGGGCGGATCATGAAAAAGTAAAACACACCCATGATGGCAATCATTGGCGCGATAAAACCGATCATGTCACCTGCACCCGGAACGGCCGGCGCAGCTTGAGCAAAAGCTTCAGTCACAAACATCGCATTCTCCTAAATGACGCCCCATGGCAGTCGAAACAAAACTTGCGCGGAATATAGCGATGGATTAGGCCATTGCAACCAATTCCGGCAGGCTTTCCGCGAAGGGCAAAATGTCAGAAAAACTGAAAATTGCGGCACTTAACCAGATTGCAGCGGCATTGGACCGTTTGAAACCCTTGGGCGCCGCCAAACCAAGTTTCGCCAAGGCTGAAGCTTTTGTGTGGACTGGTGCTGAAGCGGGGCTACACGCGGTGGCGAAAGTCAATCGGGTGGATATTGGCCTGCTCAAAGGTGTTGACCAGTCACGCGACATCCTGCTTGAGAACACCGTGCGGTTTGCGAGAAACCTTCCCGCCAACAACGCGCTGCTGTGGGGTGCACGCGGCATGGGCAAATCATCGCTGGTCAAAGCCGCCCACGCCCATGTGGCCAAAGATTACCCCGCCCTCAAGGTCGTTGAAATTCACCGCGAAGACATCGACAGTCTTCCGGCGCTGATGGCGATCCTGCGGGCCGCGCCCAAATTCCGCTTCATCGTGTTCTGTGATGATCTGTCGTTCGACAATGAGGACACAAGCTACAAATCACTGAAAGCAGCACTTGATGGCGGACTTGAAGGTCGCCCAGAGAACGTCGTGTTCTATGCCACGTCGAACCGCCGCCATCTTCTGCCGCGTGACATGATCGAGAATGAGCGCTCAACCGCCATCAATCCGTCGGAAGCCGTGCAGGAAAAAGTGTCACTGTCGGATCGCTTTGGCCTGTGGCTAGGCTTTCATCATTGCAGCCAGGAAGATTTCTTTGCCATGGTCCACGGCTATGCCAAATATTTCGGGCTGAAAGTCGAAAGCGAAAAGCTCGAAGCCGCCGCCATCGAATGGTCGGTCACGCGTGGTGCAAGATCAGGCCGTGTAGCCTGGCAATTCATCCAGGACATGGCCGCACGGCTTGGGCAAAACTTGGAAAAGCATCAGGGCAAATAGGCAAGGACGACCGACTCGGTCTATGTTTGCCCCATGAAAAAACTCTTTCTTCTCATGGCCCTGCCCTTCATCATCGCCCCCAGCTTTGCCGCCGACAAAGACGGCCCGTTCAGTCCTTTCGATGCGCTGACATCAGCTGAAGTCGACGCAACCGTCAGAGTGTTGGAGCACGCAGGCGATGCCGACGACCACACATATTATCCCACCATCACCATGCAGGAAGGCTCCAAGGCGGACATGCGCGCGTGGGTGAAAGGGAAGCCCATTCAACGCAACGCCTTTGTGGTGCTGCGCCGCGACGGCAAGACTTATGAAGCGGTGGTCGATATTTCTGCTGGCAAAATTGTCTCTTACGAAGAAAGGCCGGGTGCGCAACCTGCCATTATGGAAGATGAATGGAATGGTGCCCGCGATCTTCTGATGGCAGACGAGCGCTTCAAGGCCGCCATCGCACGGCGCAATTTGAAAAAGCCAAACGACGTATTCTGCACGCCAAACTCTGCAGGCGCTTTTCCGGGCGACGGCTATGACGGAAAACGCATCCTGAAAATTCCATGCTTCACCTCCGACGATAAAATCCATCCCGCCATTGCCCGCCCCATCGAAGGGTTGATGGGCATTGTTGATACCGATGCCAAAAAGGTTTTGGACGTTATTGATACAGCCCCCGTTGATCTTGCACCTGTGCCCGCAGGCTACGCCAAGCCGCCCAAATTGGACGCGCCGATGAAACCCATCGCCATCGTGGCACCCAAAGGCACCAACATTCAGCTTTCAGGCACCCTCAACATCAAATGGGCCAACTGGACTCTCCATGCGCGGGCCGACAAGCGCGCAGGCCTCATCATTTCCAACGTGAAGTTCAATGATCAGGGCAAGC
>JBDSTO010000174.1:0-6950 GCA_039928255.1 Aestuariivirga sp.
TGGCCGGAGAGGTGGCGGCACGAAAATCCGGAGAAAATCCACACCTGTGGTATGATCTTGCCGTCAGCAAGGCGGTGGCGAAGGCTCTGGCCGAAAATCTGGCGCAGGCGATGCCTGAGAAGGCGAAAGACTTCCAAGAACGTGAAAGCAAATTTGAGGAAAGCCTCAAGCCATTGGAGGCGAAAATTGCAAAAATTTCATCTGCTTATGCGGGTACACCAGTGGCTGCAATCGAACCGGTTTTCGGTTATATGTTGGAAGCAATGAGTCTTGATGTCCGCGAAAAGACGTTTCAACTTGCAGTCATGAACGATGCCGAGCCGTCGGTTTCAGACGTGGCGCGTTTTGAGGATGACTTGAAAGGCAAGGTCGTGAAACTTTTTGTCTATAACAAGCAGGCAACTGATCCAGTGGCCGATAGGATGATGGCGCTGGCCAAGACGGGGGCCATTCCGGTCGTTGCCGTCACTGAAACGATGCCTGCCGGTGTCACTTATCAGCAATGGTTGACGGAGGAGGTTGATGCGGTGGCGAAGGCCCTGGATTCGCAACATTGACCCTCAGCCTGAACCCAACAATCATCTTCGACAAGGTCTCTCTGGCACTTGGTGGCAGAGAGATTTTGAATAATGTCAGCTTCAACATTGAACAGGGAGAGTTTGTGGGATTGCTCGGTGCCAATGGCTCCGGCAAGACGACCTTGCTCCGTGCCATGCTAGGCCTGTTGCCGATCACGCAAGGGGCGATCTCGGTTTTTGCCCAAGCACCCGGCCAAAGCAATTCCCCTGTTGGCTACATGCCACAATCACGGTCAAACTTGAACGCATTCAGGCTGCGGGGCAGGGACTTCGTGGCTAGCGTTGTCGACGGACAAAAGTTCGGCTTGCCATGGTTAAACGAGAAAGCCCGCGCCCAGGTTGACCGCGCACTTGAACTGGTTGAAGCGAGAGAATTGTCATCGCGCGCCCTCAATGAAATGTCGGGCGGGGAGCGCCAGCGCCTTTTGCTTGCTCAAGCGCTCGTCGGTGATCCCAAATTGCTGCTGCTTGATGAGCCCTTGATCAGCCTTGATCCTGGCCAACAACGCAACATTGTAGCGCTGGTGAAGCGGCTTCAAACGCAACTTAAAATTCCCGTGATCTTCAGTTCACATGAGCTCAACCCTTTGCTGGGTTCCATCGACCGGGTGCTTTATCTAGGTAACGGACACGCTGAAATCGGCGAGGTGAAAGATGTGATCACGGGGCCGGTTCTTTCAAAGCTTTATGGCGCGCCGATCCAGGTTTATGAAGTGAATGGTCGCATCTTCGTGATGTCTGACAGCGTTGAACTAGAAGTTGATGCGCACCGTCATGAGCATCACCATCATGCTTGAATATGAATTCATGAGAACGGCCTTTGCCGCCGCCGCCGTCGTGGCGCTGCTGGCGGGTCCTGTGGGATATTTTCTTGTCCTGCGCGGGCAGACATTTGCTGGCCATGCGCTCGCCCATGTTGGGTTTACGGGTGCAACAGGTGCTGTTTTGCTGGGGTTAGCACCGCTTTATGGCCTGTTCCTGCTCACTGTGTTGGCGGGCCTTGCCATGGGGGCTTTTGGTGAAAAATTGGCCAACCGTGATGTGGCCATTGGACTGGTACTGGCGTTGGCACTGGGCATTGGCCTGGTGTTTCTGCACTTCTTCACGGGTTTTGCGACGCAGGCCACGGCATTGCTGTTTGGTAATATTCTGGCGGTGAGCAGACAGACCCTGTTCATGCTGCTCGTCGTGAGTATTGCTTGTATTTTAGTTTTGGCGGCCATTTCTCGGCCATTGTTGTTTGTCAGTTTGCAGCCTGAACTGGCGGAGGCCAAAGGTGTTCATGCACGAACGATATCAACGGTGTTTCTGGTGATTGTGGCCGTAGCGACAGCGGGCGCCGCGCAAATTGTTGGTGTGTTGCTGGTGTTTGCCTTGATGGTGGGCCCCGCTGCTGCAGCCCAGCGCCTGACTCTGGGTGTGGTTGCCGGGCTCGTTATTTCGGCGGCACTGGCTTTAGCTGAGGCCTGGGGCGGATTGGCACTTGCTTATGTAACCGACTGGCCGACGAGCTTTTGGATTACTGCGTTGAGTGTCGGCGTTTATGTCGTGAGTTTGACGTTGCCAAAAGCGGTGCATCGTTGACATTGGGGCGCGTCACCGGATTGTTTTTGGCGGCTGGCGTTGGCCTTTTCGCTCAGTCTGTTGCCGGTTGGTCACATCCTCATGTGTGGGCTGACATGCGCTCGCAGTTACAGGTGACCGACGACGGCAAGATTGCGGGTGTTCGCGTTGAGTGGACCACCGACAAGGCCTATGCCAAGGACGCGCTTGACGGCCTTGATACCAATGGTGACGGCATTTATGAACCTGAAGAGCTGGCGCGGCTGACCGAGGAGAACCTCAAGGCGCTGGCCGGCTATAACTATTTCGTGGTGTTCAGGTTCAATGGCGAAGTGCAAAAGAATGGCGTCGCCAAGGATGGCAATCAAACCTACAACGCCGCCGACGGACGCTTGACCCTCACCTTCACCGTGCCTCTGGAAACGCCATTGGACCCCAAGGTCGGTGAAGTAAAACTCAAAGTCTATGACCCTGAGTTCTTTATTGATTTTGAGTATTTGAAAGAGCACCCGCTGCTGATTTCCAAAAAATTGCCAGAAGGTTGCACTGCAAAGCTGCTTCCCACGCCGAGCGATGCCAGCGTCGACCAGACGCGACAGATGCTTTTCACCAAGGGCAAAGACTGGAAACCCGAAAACAACGAAGATTTTGGGGGTATGTTTGCGCAGGCCACTGTTGTGGAGTGCGCCAAATGAGAGTTCTCTTTCTGAAATTCACCTTGCTCGCTATTTTGTTCTGCGTGGCCGTGCCGGAGTTTTCATATGCTGATACGGTGGCGACGACGGACGTGACCCCGTTCGACAAAAGGCGACTTCTGGTGCGCCCTCGCAATACTGACGGCACAATTGAAGTTACTCCCTTTTTTCAAGACCCGGTTTTGTGGGCACGCGATGAGCAACAAAATTTCTATGGCGCGATGTCGCGTGCCATGAAGGGCATTCAAGGAGAGAATAGGTGGGCTGCGGCGTGGACCCTGATGTTGCTCAGCTTTGCCTATGGCGTTTTGCATGCGGCGGGGCCGGGGCATGGCAAGGCTGTCATTTCTGCCTGGCTGCTTGCCACTGAAAACCAATTGCGTCGCGGCATCGTCGTGGCGCTGATGAGTGCCGTGGTTCAGGCGATGACGGCGATTGTTGTTGTCTCGGCGCTGATCTTTCTGGTGGGTAGCGCTGGTACGGCAACCAAGGATGCCGCAGCTTTTCTGGAAAGTGCGAGCTATGCGTTAATTGCCGCCATGGGTGGATATTTGTTGTGGACGGCCTTTGCAGGATATCGCCAAAGGCGGGCCCTGGTTCCGGCGCAGGCCAATTCCGGCGCAGTTCGTTTCGAAATTACCCATCCTTTGAATGCGGGCCACGTTCATGTTCATAATCACGGAGCGGATTGTGAGTGTGGTCACGCGCATGTTCCCACGGCACGAGACGTTGCGGGCAAATGGTCTTGGGGCAAGGCTTTTTCGCTGGCCTTTGCGGTTGGAATCCGGCCCTGCACCGGAGCTTTGCTGGTATTGGTTTTTGCCAACGCATTAGGGCTTTACTGGGCTGGCATTGCTTCGACCTTCGCCATGGCGGTGGGAACTTTCATCACAGTTTCGTGTGTTGCCGCCGTTGCGGTTTATTCAAAGCAGCTGGCAGAGCGGTTGGTGGCTCGGGACACCGAATGGTTGGGCTATTTGGGCACAGCTATGCGGCTTGGCGGCGGATTGGGCATCATGTTGTTTGGAACCATTCTTTTTCTGGCGTCCCTTAATGGCCCGACCGGTGGCATGTGAACTCTATGAAGCAATTGTCTTAATTCTGCCGCTTCGCCCATCAACTGTGTCAAGTCTGCCACAGTGGCCCGTCATGAACTGGGGCAGGTTGCCTTCGCGTCGTCGTGTAACTATATCAAATTGAAACTTTGGAGGGCCGAAAGGCCTTGAATCGCATGAACAAAAATGACCACAGCCTTGCAGCGCGCGCCGCAATCAACGGTAAGCAAGACGAGGGTTTATGGGAAACTGCCAAGGTTATCATTCAGGCGCTTCTGATTGCGTTCTTTGTCCGTACATTCATTTATCAGCCGTTCAATATTCCTTCGGCGTCAATGTATCCAACGTTGAAGATTGGCGATTATCTGTTCGCATCCAAGCTGTCCTATGGTTACGGCAAGTATTCATTCAATTTTTCCTTTGGTGGATTTTCAGGCGAGCCATGGATCAAGTGCTGTTCCTTCATCGATTTTCCAGGCCGCAAAGTTTGGCCTGACGCGCCCAAGCGTGGCGATGTTGCCGTCTTCAAATATCCCGGTGACACATCGATTGATTACATCAAGCGGGTGATCGGCATGCCCGGCGACATCATTCAGATGAAGCAGGGTGTTCTCTATATCAACGGCCAGGCCGTGAAGAAGGAACGGATCGAAGACTACATCGATACGAATAATGAGACAGGTGCGGGTACGCCAGTCGTTCAGCAATATCGTGAAACTCTGCCCAATGGCGTTAAGTACAATGTCCTTGATTTTGGCCAGACGGCTGAAGACGATACGGATGAATATGTGGTGCCTGCTGATCATTATTTCATGATGGGCGATAACCGTGACAACAGCCAGGACTCGCGCTTTCTCAACCGCGTAGGTTATGTGCCAATCGAGAATTTCGTCGGCCGTGCCGATTTGATTTTCTTCTCATTTGAACCCGGCTCATCGGTGTTTGAGTTCTGGAAATGGCCATTCCAAATCCGCTGGAGCAGATTCTTCAATCCGCTTTGGGTTTCCCGTGGCTCGTAAGGGTGTTTCCTTTTCCGCACTTGAAGACATTCTGAACCATCATTTTGCTGCGCCTGACTTGCTGCAGGCGGCTCTCACCCATGGTAGCCGCATTGGCAAAGGGCCAGATTATCAACGGCTAGAATTTCTCGGTGACCGGGTTTTGAGTCTGGTTGTCGCTGAGGCGCTTTTCAAAACATACCCTGATGAAGCTGAGGGCTCTCTTGCAGCGCGGCTCAGCCTTCTTGTACGAGGCGAGACCTGCGCCAAGGTCGGGCTTGAACTGGGCATTCAGGATTTTGTGATTCTTGGGGAGAAGGAGAAGCGCAAAGGTGTGCAGGAGTCTTCATCCGTTCTGGGAGATGTTGTCGAGGCCCTGATTGGTGCGCTCTATCTTGATGGCGGCATGGATGCGGCTCGTGCAATGATCGAACATGGCTGGGCCGAGCGTTTGAAGCAATCGCCCGCGAGTTTAAAAGACGCCAAGACCTTTGTACAGGAATGGGCATTGGGCAAAGCCTTTCCACTTCCGAGCTATAGTGTGGTGTCGCGAAGTGGACCAGAACACGCGCCGGTTTTTACGATTGCGCTGACCGTGGGTGCACTTGCTGGAGCGGAAGCGCAAGGCAACTCCAAGCAGGCTGCTGAAATGGCGGCTGCACAAGTTTTCATTGAACGAGAAAGATTACGCTGAATGGCTGAAATAGAAACACGGTGCGGCTTTGCAGCCATCATCGGGGCACCCAACGCGGGCAAGTCCACGCTTGTTAACAAGCTTGTCGGTGCAAAAATTTCAATTGTCAGCCATAAGGTGCAGACGACGCGCGCCCGCATCCGTGCCATCTACATGAATGGTCCGGCGCAGGTTGTGCTGGTGGATACGCCGGGCATTTTCAAACCGCGCCGCAAGCTTGATGAGGCAATGGTGGAAAGCGCGTGGACGGGTGCCGGCGAGGCTGATGCTGTTGTGCTGATTGCAGATGCACGGCGCGGGCTTGATGAGGAAGTGCAGGCAATTATCGCTGGCTTCAAATCCCAAGGTGCGCGGCCCATTCTGGTTTTGAACAAGGTGGACTTGCTGCCCGCTGAAAAATTGCTCCCGTTGGCGCAACAATTTTCTGAAGCGCATGATTTTTCTGAAACCTTCATGGTGAGCGCACTCACAGGCTCGGGCGTTGCCAAGCTTGGTGAAAGGCTGGCCAACTTGATGCCGATTGGTCCATGGCTCTACCCCGAAGACCAGACGGCTGACGTGCATTTGCGTTTCATCGCGTCAGAGATCACGCGCGAGAAGATTTACGAGCGGCTCCATGATGAATTGCCCTATGCGTCCACCGTTGAGACGGAAGCGTGGGAAGAACATGCCAACGGCTCGGTCAAAATCAGCCAGACGATCTTTGTTGAGCGCGATACCCAAAAGGCCATTGTACTGGGAAAAGGTGGTGCCCAAATCAAGTTGCTGGGGCAGTTGGCGCGTGCTGAAATGGAAGAATCGTTTGGGCGGCGCGTTCACCTCTTTCTCTTTGTGAAAGTCAGAGAGAATTGGGCGCAAGATCCTGAACGCTTGCGCATGATGGGACTTTGATGAGGCTGGCTGATGGAATGGCGCGATGAAGGTGTAGTCATTGGGGTAAGACCCCATGGCGAGACATCTGCCATTGCGGAAATCCTTACCGCTGAGCATGGGCGCTGTTTGGGCATGGTGCGTGGCGGGCGCTCACGCCAGATGCGGCCTGTGCTGCAACCCGGCAATCTGGTTATGGCAACTTGGCGGGCGCGGCTCGAAGACCACCTTGGAACGTTCCAACTGGAGCCTTTAAGCCTTAAGGTTGGTTATATTATTGCCAATCCCCTGCGGCTTTCGGGCCTCTCATCGCTGATGGGGTTGGCGCAATGCCTGCCAGAACGTGAACCGCACCCCAGGCTGTACCACGCCGCCCATGTGGTCATGTCGATGATTGAGAATGACGCGCTGTGGCCCGCCTTGTTGGTGCGCTGGGAGATTGGTCTTCTGGATGAATTGGGCTTTGGCCTTGACCTCAGCCAATGCGCGGCCACAGG
>JBDSTO010000175.1:0-5519 GCA_039928255.1 Aestuariivirga sp.
CGATGTTCGCGGCCTTTTTTGTGATGAGATTGAAATTATCAGCCTTGCAAGATTTTGATCATTGCCTGGGCAGCTGCAGGGTTTCGTTCCTTGGCACCAGCGATAAAATATAGAAAAACATCACGAGGCTTCTTTGGCGCGGCATTGTCGCCAATGCGTCCCAATTCTTGGGGCTCCTCGCCCCGCTCCATGGCCTTCGCCAATTTCGCCCAATGTTCAAGCTGGGCGGTTTTATAACCGGTCTTCACCTTGGCTACCGAATTTTGGAGACGCAGATAGACAAAGTCTGAGGTCACGTCGGGAAGCAACGGATATTTCTCACTGTCGGCCAGCACCACAGCCACGTTCGCTGATTTCGCCTGGGCTACAAATTCGGCGCAGAGGAACGTCTCGTGCCGCACCTCAAGAACGTGGCAAAGTTTTAACCCATCAACGGTTTTGGGCAACAGCTTCAGAAAACTTTGAATATCGGCGGGATCATATTTTTTGGTGTGCGCAAACTGCCAAAGAATGGGACCGAGTTTGGTTTTGAGTTCACTCACGCCGCTCTCCAAAAACTTGGTGATGGAGGCCCCCGCTTCAGACAATACGCGGCGGTTCACCGCAAAGCGGGGGGCTTTGAGTGAGAAGATGAAATCGTCAGGGGTTTCGTCCCACCATTTGCGAAAAGTAGCTGGCTTGAATGTGCTATAGAATGTGCCGTTGACCTCGATTGAGGTGACATGCCTGCTGGCATGATAAAGCTCTTTCGCTTGCGACAATTTTTCTGGATAGAATAGCCCGCGCCATGGTTCGTAAGTCCAACCGCCAATTCCGACTTTAATCATCTGCCATGCTCCTGCACAGTCTGTGGTTACAGCTTGCGAGTTAGAAATATTCCTACAAGGCCAACGCATGAAAGAAGCGCCCCGCGCAAAATCCATGGGGTTTGGTTGATCATAAAACTTTCTGCGGGATAGGGGAAAAAGCCCGAGCCCTGCCCCATCCAAATTAATCCCACCAGTGTCACGAGACCGCTTAAAATCAGCAGTCCTAATTTAGCTATCTTCATAGTTCCCCTCTCTCCGTCCTGAGTTTGGCCCAATAGTCCAAGCGTTTCTTTATTTCGCGTTCAAAGCCGCGTTCAACCGGGGCGTAGAATTCTCGCCTGCCCAATTGATCGGGGAAATAATTCTGGCCGGAAAAAGCCTCGGGCTGGTCATGATCATATTTATAGCCCGCACCGTAGTCCTGCTGCTTCATCAATTTTGTAGGTGCATTCAAAATGATCTTCGGCGGCGCGACCGATCCCGTCTCGCGGGCTGCTGCCATCGCTGCCGAGAATGCATTGTTGAGGGCGTTGGATTTTGGAGCGGTGGCAATATAGACGCAAGCTTGCGCCAGTGCCAGCTCACCCTCGGGCGAGCCCAGAAATTCGTAAGTATCTTTGGCGGCAAGCGCTTGCTGCACCGCTTGCGGGTCTGCCAACCCGACATCTTCATTTGCCATGCGCACCAATCTGCGTGCGATGAATAAGGGGTCCTCGCCCGCCACCAGCATGCGCGCCATCCAATAAAGTGCCGCATCAGGGTCACTGCCACGCACCGATTTGTGAAGGGCCGAACTCAGATTGTAATGACCATCCGCCGCCTTGTCATACAGTGGTAGGCGCTGGGCCACGACCTTGCCGAGCATTTCCACATCAAGGCTAGTATCACCTTCCTGCACACTTGCGAAAATCTCCTCCACCAGATTGAGAAAATATCGGCCGTCACCGTCAGCCATGTTGATAATGGCGGTTCGTGCTTCGGCAGTGACCGGCAGTTTACGCTTTTCAAAGATCTCGGCCCTGGCGATAAGGGCGGCCAAGGCTTCCTCATCAAGGCGATTCAAAACAAGAACCTGGCAACGCGAGAGAAGAGCGCCGTTCAATTCAAAAGACGGGTTTTCGGTGGTGGCCCCAACCAACGTAATCGTGCCATCCTCAACGTGGGGAAGGAATGAGTCTTGTTGGGATTTGTTGAAGCGATGAATCTCGTCAACGAAGAGCAAGGTTGAGCGCCCCTGCATCCTTCTCATCCGAGCCTGTTCAAAGGCCTTCTTCAAATCAGCAACGCCCGAGAAAATGGCAGACATCTGCTCAAAGGCAAGGCCGGTTTCGCCAGCGAGCAATCTGGCGATGGTGGTTTTGCCTGTCCCCGGTGGTCCCCAGAAAATGATGGATGGAATGCGGCCGGAACCCAACATGCGGGTTAGCGCGCCGCCTTCTCCCACAAGGTGATCCTGCCCGACCACGTCCGAAAGCTTGGCCGGACGCATCTTGTCTGCCAAAGGCCTTGGGCCCTGTTTGTCTAATCCTCCAGCTTCGAAAAGCGTGGTCACAGACCGAGCCGGAGATAGATTTTTTGTCCGGCCCGTTCGAAGCCTATCACCCAGCGCTTAGGTGATTGGTTGATCACTGAATTCAAGCTTGCGACGGTGTCGATCTTCTGGCCGTTAACATCGCGCAGAATGTCACCCTTCTGCATCCACTGGGCGGCTGGACCGTCTTTGACTTGCAGAACGACGACACCAATTGAATCAGTTGCCAGGTTCACCTCATCCGCCACGGCGGGGGAAAGATTGGCAATGACCAGACCTGCAAAGGGATTCTTCCCCGTGATCTCAGTTTGCTCACGCGCAACAGTTTCCGGCGCTGCCACCATTTTCAATGTGGCCTGCAAAGAGGCGTCGCCGCGACGATATTCGATCAGCTTGCTGTCGCCCACCTGTGACGTGCCGAGCAAATAATTGAGGCCTTGGGCATTGTCCAAAGTCTTACCGTCAAATGCCATCAACACGTCGCCGCGTTTCAGGCCTGCCTTGGATAGCGGTGATTGTGGGGAAAGATTAGTGACCAGAACACCTTCTGGCCGTGCGAGGCCGAGCGAGTCAGCCAGATCCTGCGTCACATTCTGGAATTCACCACCCAACCACGGGCGCTGAATGGCCTTGCCACTTTGCGCAGATTGAATGACGGTTGCCACCATGTTCGACGGAATGGAAAAGCCGATGCCGATCGAGCCGCCGGACTTTGAGTAAATCGCCGTATTGATGCCGATCAACTCACCCTTCATGTTCACCAATGCACCACCCGAGTTGCCGGGGTTGATTGCCGCGTCGGTTTGAATGAAAAACTGATAGTCGCTGATGCCAACATTATTGCGCGCGAGTGCGGAAATAATGCCGCTGGTTACGGTCTGGCCCACGCCAAAGGGATCGCCAATGGCTAAGACCAAATCACCCACTTCCAAATCGTCTGAATTGCCGAGAGGCAACACAGGCAGGTTTTCGTCGGCGACCTGAATCTTTAACACCGCCAGGTCCGTACGCTCGTCGGCGAGGATCACCTTGGCTGAAAATTCCCGCTTGTCGGCAAGAGCTACGCGAATATCAGTGGCATTCTTGATCACATGGTTGTTGGTAATGATTGTGCCGTTGGGATTTACAATCACGCCTGAGCCGAGCGAGCTGGCAATGCGCTCACGCGGCGGGCCGTTGGAATTCAAGCCAAAGAATTGACGAAAAAACGGATCATCAAAGGGTCCACCCGCCTGTTGCTGTTCGCGTTGAATTGTCTTGGCATAGACGTTGACGACGGCAGGTGCTGTGCGCTTGACCAGTGGCGCATAGGACATGGTGATCTCGGACTTGTCACGCGGCAGAAACTTGTCTTCGGCCTGTAATGGGCCGGCCAGGGCGGCCAACATCACTAAAATTCCCACGAATATTCTTACCATCATTTGCCTTCTCTGCGATCCAATTTGGTTGACAAGATTACTGCTGTTTCAATTCCATTTACGCCCGGAATAAGGCCAATCTGATCGATCACCTTATCTATTCCCTCGGCGGTCGAGGCCCTCACAAGAGCTATAAAATCAACCTTGCCGCTGACTGCGTGAAGCGTCTCCACATGCGGTAGTTTTCCAATTGCCTTGGCGACTTCAATTTGGCGGCGCGGCTCCACCGAAATCGCCACTTGCGCGGCGATCCCTTGGGCTGTCGCGTCGCGGGCGAGCTTCAACGTGTAACCGGCAATCACCCCCTGCTCTTCCAACCGCTTCAAACGGTCTTGAACCGTGGTGCGCGACAGGCCCAAGGCACGCGCTAAGGCAGCAACGGGTGCTCGCGCGTTGGCGCGCAGCGCATTTAGCAATTCCTCGTCCTTGGCGGTTGTCATAAGCGGCACATTCGGGTTGTCGGCACTCTGTCGGGCGATTTCGTCATTATGACGGGTGTAGGCCTTGGAGGCAACAGATTGACGTCTTTCAAACTTTACAAATGGAGTGCAAATTCCAATGCGATTCAGGAGGCCTCATGGCAAATATCACCGCTCTTAAACCCGCCACACAAATTGACGCTGATGCCGCAGCACTGTCGCTGCGACTCTTGCCAGACGAGCCAATTTTTTGCTTTTCGTCAAAAGCACTGGTGGAGCGGGCGCGCGTGTTCGTCGAAGGCTTCCCTGGTCTTGTGACTTTTGCAGTGAAATCAAACCCCTCGCCTGAGGTCATTGCCACGTTGGCGGCGAGCGGAATTTCGAGCTGGGATGTGGCATCGGTTCATGAAATGGCTCTGGTGCGCAACGTTCAACCTGAAGCGCACTTTCATTACCATAACCCCGTCAAATCCCGCCGCGAGATTGAGGATGCCTACAAGATCTATGGCTGCCGGCGCTTTGTGGTCGATTGCCGCGAAGAGCTGGCGAAGATTTCGGAAATTGTGGGCGTGGACTCGAGTGTTGAAATTGCTACACGCTTTGTTCTTCCCCGCGACCGGGGAACTTCGGCTCATGATTTTTCGACGAAGTTTGGTGCACCAGAACATATCTGTGTTGAGCTTTTGAAAAAGACGGTGGCCCTGGGCTACACGCCACTTCTCACCTTCCATCCTGGCTCGCAAAGCAAGGAGCCGCAGGTTTATGTGCGTCATATCGAGGCGGCCGCCCGAATTGCCAAACAGGCCGACGTTATCATCCGCACACTGAATGTCGGAGGCGGTTTTCCCGCCAACTACCTGTTGTCGACAGCGCCCGAACCCACAGTATTTTTCCGCCAAATCAAAGAAGCGCGAGACCGTTACTTTGGCGGGCTTGATCTCCCGAAGCTCGAATGTGAACCAGGCCGTGGTCTCGTTGCCAATTGCATGTCACTGCTCACGCGTGTGAAATTGGTCTGCACCGACGGCGATGATATCTTCATCAACGATGGCGTCTATGGCGGCATGATGGAATATATGCAGGTGCCGGAACTCAAACCTCCATTCCGCGTGATCCGCGATGGTCATGTGATGCATGGTCCGGTCAAATCATGGAAGGTGTTCGGGCCGACCTGCGATCCCCTGGATGTGCTGCCACATAGTCTGGACCTCATCGCGTCACTGCGCGAGGGCGACTTTGTCGAATTCGGCACGCTGGGTGCCTACGGCATTTCAACCCTGACACGATTTAACGGCTATGGCGAAAACCAGGTTGTGCGGGTTGAACATACGCTGCACGTCTA
>JBDSTO010000176.1:0-7430 GCA_039928255.1 Aestuariivirga sp.
CCTTGTGAGCCAGGGGTCCAGTTTCCATCGCCAAATCTTAGTGCTTGGCGATATCGGTATCCTTGGTTTCATGCAGGAAGAAGAAGCCGATGATCGCCGTGGCCAGAGCCACGATCACCGGATACCAAAGCCCTGCATAGATGTTGCCCTGGAAAGCCACGATGGCAGTCGCCAGCAAAGGCAGCATGCCGCCAAACCAGCCATTGCCGATGTGATAGGGGAACGACATCGACGTGTAGCGGATATTGGTGGGGAACAGCTCAACGAGGTAAGCAGCGATGGGTCCATAAACCATCGTCACCAAGATCATCATCAACGAGAGGATGAAAATGGCGCCGGGCCAGTTGATCTTGGCATTGTCAGCCGAGCCCACAACCGCCTCTGAGATGGTGGCTGTGGCTGTTCCATCAGCCGCCACATCAACCTTGTCGATATTCGACATGTCGGCAACTTTTTTGGCCTTTGCGTCCGCCGCCATTCGGGCTTCGGAAATCACCGCGACGGCATCGGCAGCTTTCTTGTCCGCCTGAGCCGCCGCAACCTTGTCGGCTTGCTCCTTGGTCAAGGCAACTGTGCTCGACGCCACTTTGGTCAGGGGATAGCCGCTGTCGGCCAAAGCCTTTGACCAAGAGTAGGGCGAGAAGCCTTCAACCTTCGTGCCATTGATGTCGATGGATGCAGCAGAACCCGCAGCACCATTGGCTGAGTTGAATGACAATCCGCTCTTGGCCATGAAGTCCTTGGCCTTGTCGCAATCGCCATATTGCGTCCACGCGGTGGGAAACACGATGAAGTGACATTGGGTGGGATCAGCGGTGACGGTGATGGTGGTCTTGGCCGAGTAGTCAGCAAGATCAGGATTGACCTCTTTCGCCAGCCAATGAAACAGCGGGAAATAGGCAATGGCCGCGATCAGGCAACCCGCCAGAATGATCTTCAACCGGCCAATCTTGTCAGAGAGGCTGCCGAAGACCAGGAAAAACGGCGTGCCGATCAGCAGCGAAATGCCGATCAGCCAATAGGCCGTCACATAGTCAACCTTCTGGGTGATGGTGAGGAAGAACAGAGCATAAAACTGTCCCGTGTACCAAACCACACCTTGACCCGCCGTGGCACCAAGCAGCGCCAGCAGAACATATTTGTTGTTGGGATAGCGCAGGAAAGAGTCGCGCAAGGGCGAGTCCGATCCCTTGCCCTCGGCTTTCATCTTTTGGAATACAGGCGATTCATTGAGCTTGAGACGGATCCACAGTGAGAAAATCAAAAGGGCGGCCGAGACAATGAATGGGATACGCCAGCCCCAGCTTGCAAAATCTGCTGCCGATAAATTGGTACGGCACAACAAAATCACGAGCAATGACAGGAAGAACCCGAGGGTCGCGGTCGTTTGAATCCATGCGGTGGAATAGCCCCGCCTGCCCGGTTGGGCATGTTCAGCAACATAGGTTGCAGCACCGCCATATTCACCGCCAAGCGCCAGACCCTGCAACAGGCGCAGCGAGACGAGCAGGAAGGGTGCAAGCCAACCAATTGATGCATAGGTCGGCAACAGACCAACCGCGAAGGTCGACACGCCCATGACAAGCATGGTGACGAGGAATGTGTATTTGCGGCCGATCAAATCGCCAAGGCGTCCGAAGAAAAGCGCACCAAAGGGGCGCACGAGAAACCCCGCAGCATAGGTCGCAAAGGCTGAAAGCAGGGCGGCCGTGTCATTTCCCTTGGGGAAGAACAGGGCGGCGAAGAAGGGCGCCAATGTTGCGTATAAGTAGAAATCATACCACTCGAAAACCGTGCCGGTGGATGATGCAAGGATGACAAAGCGCTCATCCTTGGAAAGTCCCGTGCCCGATTTGGGCATCGTACTCGATGAAGCCATAAGGTATTCCCTCCCGAAAACGTTGAATTCTAATCTGCTGCTCTTGATGGCCGCATTGAAAGAAATTTCGCAGTCTGTGCCGCGCTTGAAGACTTGCTTAAAGCAATATCAAAAATGTCGCCAGCAAAATTCAGTCTTCGTTGCGTCCCTGTGTATCGCTCTCATCGTCAACCACGGGAATGGCATAGTGCCCGCCAAGCCAGCGGTTAAGGTCAACCTCGCGGCAGCGGTTGGAGCAGAAGGGATGATGCGCAACTTCTGAAGGCTTCTTGCAAACGGGGCAGGGCTTGCGCTTGCGAAAGGCGACAACCTCGGCCATTTCAGATCTCGTTGGGAATCTGCGTCATCCAGTTATGATAGACGGGGAACTTCGCCCCCTGCAACAGCTGCACGGTTTCCTGCAGCGGCAAGCCTACAACGCCGGAATAAGAGCCTGAAAGATTGCGCACAAAAGCTTCCGCACGGCCCTGGATGGCATAGCCGCCCGCCTTGCCACGCCACTCATCGCTCTTCAGATATGTCTCGATGTCCTCGCGCGAAAAGCGTTTGAAACGAACCTTGGTTTCAGAGCAGCGCGTGGTTTTTGTTCCATCAGGCGCAATCAGACACACCGCCGAATAAACCCAATGCGAACGGCCAGAGAGCAGCGTCAGGCAATCCTTGGCAGTTTGCATGTCCTCAGCCTTGGGAAGGATACGGCGGCCCAAACCCACCACGGTATCGGCAGCAAGAACAAAGGCACCACCACCCAGTTCTTTAACCAGGGGGGCAGCGTTGGCCTTCTCGGCCTTAGCCTGAGCCAGACGGATTGCCAGATGGCGCGGTGACTCGCGCTTTAAAGGCGTCTCATCAAGGTCAGCGGGATTCAGAAGGTCAGGCGGCAGGCCCACCTGTTCGAGCAACGCCACACGCCGGGGCGAGGCGCTGGCCAGAACCAGTTTGGCCCTGAGTTCAGCCACTATTTGAACCGATAATTGATGCGGCCCTTGGTCAGATCATAGGGCGTCATTTCCACCATCACACGGTCACCTGCCAGAACACGAATGCGGTTCTTGCGCATTTTGCCAGAGGTGTGAGCAATAATCTCGTGGGCGTTGTGGTCGAGTTTTACGCGAAACGTCGCGTTGGGCAAAAGTTCTGCCACGGTGCCTTCAAATTCCAATAGTTCTTCTTTGGCCATGCTGTCCTGTGAATCTCTCAAAAAGTGTGCCTCCTTTGAACCTGAAATGCAGCAAAATCAAGCACGCAGACGCGAGAGCACTGGCCAAGTCCGGAACTTCACCCTAACGTTGACCCATGCAGGCAACACTCGAACAATTTCACCGGCAACGAAGCTTTGGCCGGGTGAAGCTGGAATTTGGTCCGATGGGGTTGATCCGCCACCGCGAGGAAGGCTCGGCTAAGGCGCGCATGTTGCCCGGTGGCAAACAGGCCGTGTTGCTTAATATTGGCGGCGGCCTGGCTGGTGGCGATGACTTTGGTTTTGACGTCAAAGTGAATGCGGCCACCACATTGACTGTGGCCTCGCAGACCGCCGAACGGGTCTATCGCAGCCTCGGCGCTACGGCGCATGTGAATACAAAGCTCGCTGTGGCCGAAGATGCCACGCTCTATTGGCTGCCGCAGGAAACCATCTTCTATGATGGCGCAAAACTGCATCGCACCATCACCGCAGAACTCGCCCGAAGTGCAAAACTGGTGATGCTGGAGCCCGCGATTTTCGGGCGCAGCATCTCAGACGAAAAAATCACCTCAATTGATTTTCACGATCGCTGGCGCATTCATGTGGCAGGAAAACTACTCTTCGCTGATGACCTGCAAGTTGGCCCCGCACTTCCCGAGCGTCCCGCCGCGATGGGTGAGGCAACGGCCATGGCCACGCTGTTCTGTGTGGGCGCAGATTTTGAAACCTTGGCCCCCAAGCTCAATTCCATATTTGGTGATCATGGCGCCTCAAGTTTCTGGAATGGCAAGCTAGTTGCAAGGCTTCTTGCAAAAGACGGCTACACTCTGCGAAAACTGCTGATCAAAGCCCTTGGCAGCTTTGTGGAGGCTGATAATTTGCCGCTAAATTGGACAGTCTGAGGAAAATTCATGCAACTCACCCCGCGTGAAAAAGATAAATTGCTGATCGCCATGGCCGCCGAAGTGGCCCGCAAGCGTTTGGGGCGCGGCGTCAAGCTCAACCACCCCGAAGCCATTGCATTGATCAGCGATTTTGTTGTCGAGGGGGCCCGCGACGGCAAGAGCGTGGCCCACTTGATGGAGGCCGCCGCCCATGTGGTCACGCGCGCACAGGTCATGGAGGGCATCCCCGAGATGATCCATGACATTCAGGTTGAAGCGACCTTCCCCGACGGCACCAAGCTCGTCACTGTCCACAATCCCATCCGCTAGGAGAGCAAATGATCCCCGGAGAAATCATAACGAAACCCGGCAACATTGATCTCAATGCCGGAGCAAAGTCAGTCAGCCTCACTGTGGCCAATTCCGGCGACCGTCCCATCCAGGTGGGCTCGCACTATCATTTCTTCGAAACCAATGACTCCTTGCTGTTTGATCGCGCCTTGGCGCGCGGCATGAGGCTGGATATTGCCGCAGGCACCGCTGTTCGATTTGAACCCGGCCAGAAGCGCGACGTGACCTTGGTGCCGCTTGGTGGAAAACGACTGGCCTATGGTTTCCAGGGCAAAGTGATGGGGGCACTCTGATGGCAAAAATCTCCCGCAGCACTTACGCATCCATGTATGGCCCGACCGTTGGCGATAAAGTGCGTTTGGCCGATACTGAACTTTTCATTGAGGTGGAAAAGGATTTCACTCTCTATGGCGAGGAAGTGAAATTCGGTGGCGGCAAAGTGATCCGCGACGGCATGGGCCAATCCCAGGCCACGCGCGCCGAGGGTGCCATGGATACGGTCATCACCAACGCGCTGGTCGTTGATCACTCCGGAATTTACAAAGCTGACATCGGCTTGAAGGAAGGCCGCATTGCTGCCATCGGCAAGGCCGGAAATCCCGATACGCAAAATGGTGTGACCATCATCATCGGCCCTTCAACCGAAATCATCGCCGGCGAGGGCAAGATTTTGACGGCGGGCGGTGTGGACAGCCACATCCATTTCATTGCACCCCAGCAGCTTGAAGAAGCGCTTTATTCCGGCATGACCACCATGTTGGGCGGCGGCACAGGCCCCGCCCATGGCACCTTGGCCACAACCTGCACCGGCGCTTGGCATTTGGAGCGCATGATCGAAGCCGCAGATTCATTCCCGATGAATTTGGGCTTCATGGGCAAGGGCAATGCCTCGCTACCCGCCGCTTTGGAAGAAATGATCCTGTCAGGAGCCTGCGGTCTCAAACTTCACGAAGACTGGGGAACGACACCTGCAGCCATTGATTGCTGCCTCACTGTGGCCGATGAATATGATGTGCAAGTCGCCATTCACACGGACACGTTGAATGAGTCCGGTTTTGTCGAAGCCACCATCGCCGCCATCAAGGGCCGCACCATCCACACCTTCCACACCGAAGGGGCAGGCGGTGGCCACGCGCCCGATATTATCAAGGTGGCAAGCCTCCCCAATGTTTTGCCATCCTCCACCAATCCAACGCGGCCCTACACCGTCAACACCGTGGCAGAACATCTCGACATGTTGATGGTCTGCCATCATTTGTCCCCGCGCATTGCGGAGGACTTGTCCTTCGCCGAAAGCCGCATCCGCAAGGAAACCATTGCGGCTGAAGATATCCTCCACGACATGGGCTGCTTCTCGATGATCTCATCCGACAGTCAGGCCATGGGCCGTGTGGGCGAAGTCATCATCCGCTGCTGGCAGACGGCGCATAAAATGAAAACCCAGCGCGGCCACCTCGCACCCGACCGCGACAACGATAATTTCCGCGTGAAGCGTTACATCGCAAAATACACCATCAATCCCGCCATCGCCCACGGCCTGTCGCATGAAGTGGGCTCGATTGCGGTTGGAAAGCGCGCTGATCTCGTCTTGTGGAATCCGGCCTTCTTCGGCGTAAAGCCCGAAATGGTTCTGCTTGGCGGCTCCATTGCAGCAGCCCCCATGGGAGACCCCAATGCGTCAATCCCCACGCCTCAACCTGTGCACTATCGTCCAATGTTCGCGAGCTTCGGCAAGTTGATGACCAATTCCTCCGTCACCTTTGCATCGCAAGCGGCGGTGGATGCGGGGTTGGCGGGCAGGCTCGGCACGGCCAAGAAAATGCTTGGCGTTAAAAACACCCGCGGCGGCATCACCAAGGCCTCAATGATCCACAATGCGGCAACGCCCAAGCTTGATGTTAATCCCGAAACTTATGAAGTGCGCGCTGATGGCGAATTGCTGACCTGCGATCCAGCAACCGTTCTGCCCATGGCGCAGCGCTATTTCCTGTTCTGATGAGAGCTACGCGACACATCAGACTGAGCGATAGTCCCGGACAAGCCACAGATGGAATCGAGCTTGCGGCCCATGATCGTCATCTTAGGCGAAAGCTGCTTGTCACCGAAAGCGGCAAAGAAGTTCTGGTCGACCTTCCCTTGGCAGTGATGATCGAGGATGGCGATCACCTTGAGCTGGAAGACGGATCCTATCTTGAAGTGAGAGCGGCAGCAGAAGACCTTTTGGAGATTCGCGCGGCGAGCCCTGCTCATCATGGCGTATTGGCGTGGCATATTGGAAATCGTCATCTCGCTGCACAAATCGAGGCTGACCGCATTCTCATTCTTCGCGATCATGTGATTGCGGTGATGCTCAAACAACTCGGAGCGAAAGTCGAATTGGTGCGCGAGCAATTCCATCCCGAACATGGAGCTTACCATGGCCACGGCCATTGAAGCCCAGCAACTCCTGTTGCTCTTGAACTGGATGTCGCCCGCCTTTCCAATTGGCAGCTTTGCTTATAGCCATGGATTGGAATGGGCGATTGATGAGGGCATTGTGCATGATGAGGCGACGACACGCGACTGGATCAGCGAGATCGTCACCAAAGGTTCAGGCTGGAATGATGCGGTGATATTTGCCAATGCCGCGCGCGGCGAGGACGTCAATGATCTCGCACTGGCGCTGTGTTCATCGCAGGAGCGTTTTCTCGAAACGGCCCAACTTGGGGCGGCCTTTCAAATTGCTGTCAGCGCCTTCGCCCCACGAAGTGGGGAGAAGGAAGAGGCTCGTCGCGAAAGCGACGGGCAGGATGAGGGCCCTTTGGCCTATCCAGTTGCCGCTGCATCGGCTTGCAAATCCATGGGCATCTCGTCACATCATGCCTTACTCGCTTTCCTCCAGGGCTTCTCAAACGCTCTGATTTCAGTTGCCGTGCGCCTCGTCCCCATCGGACAAACCGCAGGCCTCAATATCATGCGTGATTTGCTTCCCGTCATCGCCGCCACCGCAGAACGCGCCTCGCATACAACACTTGACGATCTGGGCTCATCTGCTTTCATGTCAGATATCGCCGCCATGAAACATGAAATGCTTCAACCAAGGATTTTCCGCACATGAAGAATGGCCCTTTGCGCGTTGGCATTGGCGGACCCG
>JBDSTO010000177.1:0-5076 GCA_039928255.1 Aestuariivirga sp.
ACACGCAACTCGGCCGCGGCATCGGCTCACCCGCTGCGGCGGCAACCGTCTTGTTCACGGTAGCATTGCTGGCAACGGCGGTGGCAATGTTCCTGACTGGTGGCCCTGCACCCTTGCGGCTCATTCCCTCCCAGCCCGCCTATTTGCTTTTGGCCGGGTTGGGCGTGGTATTCTATGTTCTGTCAGTCACCTGGATCGCGCCACGCTTCGGCATTGGCAACGCCATCTTCTGTGTTCTCGTAGGACAGATGATTGCGGCTACAACCATTGACCAGTTTGGCCTGTTCGGTGCAATCGTTAAACCTTTGAGCCTAATCCGCGCCAGCGGACTAGGATTCATGGTATTGGGTGTGCTTCTCATCCAAAAAGGCTGATACGCCAAGGGAGGACCGCCGCGATGCTGGAAACGGACAAGACGTTCGCGGGTTCAATTCCTGAGAATTACGACCGCTATATGGTGCCGCTGATTTTTCAGCCTTACGCTGCCGATCTTGCGCGGCGCGCAACGGCTTTCTCACCACTTGCCGTTTTGGAAACTGCGGCGGGGACAGGTGTAGTCACCCGCATGCTCGCGCCAAAACTTTCAGCCACGGCCCGCTATGTTGTGACCGATCTCAACCAGCCAATGCTGGATTACGCGGCATCACAACAAACCCCTGATGCGCGCATTCAATGGCGTCAGGCCGATGCGCTGGCGCTGGCATTTGAAGACCATTCATTTGATTTAGTCTGCTGCCAGTTTGGCGCGATGTTCTTTCCTGATCGTGTTGCGGGCTACCGTGAAGCGAGGCGTGTTCTGAAGCCCGACGGACATTTCCTGTTCAATGTCTGGGACCGCATTGAGGCGAATGTGTTTGCCAACGACGTGACAAATGCAATGGCAGATATGTTTCCCGATGATCCACCGCGCTTTCTGGCGCGCACGCCTCATGGCTACAATGACACGGCACTCATCCGCAAAGATTTGGAAGATGCAGGATTCTCGCACGTGACAATTGAAACGCGGGCCGAACAAAGCCGCGCTCCATCAGCGCGCATCGTTGCCGTTGCCTATTGCCAAGGCACGCCGCTTCGGAAGGAGATCGAGGCCAGAGACGCGAGCAGGCTCGATGCCGCAACTGATCATGCCGAATCCGCTATCAAAAAGAAGCATGGCAGCGGAGAAGTCGCTGCCAAGATTCAGGCGCATGTCATAACGGCAACGGCTTAGTTCTCAGGCGTTAGCTTCTCGGTGCCAGCGCCGCCATTTCCGGCAATGGTCCAGATGCCATCCATGGAACCGTCCTTGGCGACTTTGTAGATGATGAGGCCGACCGCGCCATCATCCATCTTGTAGGCGGCGGCAAAGCTCGCATCGTTGCGCATGCAAATGCCGACTGACGTGGTCTCACCGGTTTTCCAGGTGATTTCGCAGGTCGTCTCGGATGTTACGGTGACCGTGGCGTCACCCTCATAGGTCGAACCATTGAAGTTCGTGCCCTGAACCTTGTATTTCCCGCCAATGGCTTGGGCTTGCGCTAAGCCCACACAGTAGACTGCGCTCAACAAAAGTGCCGTTACAAATTTCATGATATTCTCCCCTTTTCCCACCCCATAGTTCAGTCCGATTCGAGGGTCAAAACAAGTTCAAAAAGCAGTTCCTGCGACCAGCGGTCCAACGCCTAGGTGCCGGGCGACAGATTGGCCTATATCGGCAAACGTTGGCCTGATCCCTAAAGGCTTTACGGGCCCACCGGGTTGATAGGCCAGAACCGGAATGCGCTCACGCGTATGGTCCGTGCCTTTGAAACTTGGATCATTGCCATGGTCTGCCGTGATGACCAGAAGATCGCCCGCTTTCAGTAAGGGCAAAGCCGTGGCCAGCCAGCGGTCAAAAACTTCCAATGCTCCGGCATAGCCTTTGACATCGCGGCGATGGCCGTATTCCGTGTCGAAATCAACGAAGTTCACCATCAGGAAGCCGCCGTCTTTCACATTGGGCAATTCCTGCAATGTGGTGGCCATCAAGGTTTCAAGCCCTGAGACCTTGATTTCGCGGCCTGTGCCACGATGGGCGTAAATATCACCAATCTTGCCGATTGAAACCACATCGCGGCCCGCCTGGGAGAGAACATCAAGCAGTGTCGGGTGGGGCGGCAGCACGGCGTAATCCTTACGATGGCCGGTGCGGTGAAACGTTTTTGCCGTCTCGCCGATGAAAGGCCGCGCAATCACGCGACCGATGTTGAGACTGTAAGACAATTCGCGCGCCACGGCACACACATCGTAAAGCTTCTGCAAGCCGAAATGTTCTTCATGGGCGGCAATCTGAATTACACTATCGGCGCTCGTGTAGATGATTGGTTTGCCGGTCTTCAAATGTTCTTCGCCAAACTCTTCAATCACTTGCGTGCCGGAGGCATGGGCCATGCACAGAAGACCCGGCAGGTTGCAACGCTTTACGAGCTCGTCCATCAACTTTTGAGGAAAGGCAGGAATGGTGTGGGGGAAATAGCCCCAATCCTTGTCCAAGGGCACACCGGCAATTTCCCAGTGACCAGTGATGGTGTCCTTGCCTCGCGACACTTCCGTTGCGGCTCCCCAAGACGCGATGACGTTGGGCGCATTTAGGGGATCAATATCGGCGAGGAGCTTCTGTGCGCGTCCCAAGCCCAATGAACCCAGTGTTGGAATGTTTGGCTTCGCTTGCTGGGCCACATGCAAAAACGTGGCCGAGCCTTCATCGCCGAAACTTGCCGCATCGGGTGCAAAACCAATTCCAAAACCATCCATGATGAAGATGAAGGCGCGGCTCATGCTGTGATCTTTTCCAAAATTGGGGGAAGCTCTTTCGCCTTGCCGCCTATTGTGTAGGCCGCCTTTACAATTTTCGCAGCGCGCTCGAAACTTGGCTCGTCAGCCGCATGGATCATGGCGAGTGGCGTGTTCATGTCGCAAAGGAAATTCTTGCCGAGCAACTGATCGAGGCCCACGGCGTGGTCAATCTTGTCTGACGCAACACGACGGCCGCCACCAAGCTCAATGACGGCAAGGCCCAGCTGGCGCGTGGCAATGGACGAGACCACGCCGTCATCATCGGCATAGACGGGCTTCACGATCAGAGCGCGCCGCACGTGTTCTTGCGGATTTTCGATAAAATCAGCAGGACCGCCCAAGGCTTTCACCATGCGGGCGAAATGTTCAGCGGCTGTACCTGAAGAAAGAGCTTTGTTGAGGGTGGCGCGAGCAGCGTCAAGCGACGTTGCAAGCCCTGCACTCACCAGCAATTCGGCACCCAAGGCAATCGTCACCTCATGGACGCGCGCGTTGAGGATTTCATTTTTAAGGAAACCCACCGCATGAAGAACTTCAAGGCCATTGCCCGCAACAGGTGCCAATGGTTCGTCCATGTCGGTAATAAGGGCGGTTGTTTTTAGACCTGCGCCATTGGCCACACTCACCAAAGACTTTGCCAGCGCCACGGCATCTTCGCGCTTTTCCATGAAGGCCCCGGACCCGACCTTCACGTCCATCACCAGATGCTGCAAGCCAGCGGCGAGTTTTTTGGAAAGAATCGACGCCGTGATCAGCGGCACGCTTTCAACCGTGGCGGTCACATCACGGATACCATAGAGGCGCTTGTCGGCGGGGGCGAGATCAGCCGTCTGGCCGATGATGGCGCAGCCCACCTCGCGCGTCACCTTGCGGAAAAGGTCGAGGCCCGGAGCCGTGTTGTAACCCGGAATTGAATCAAGCTTATCCAATGTGCCGCCGGTGTGGCCAAGACCTCGACCTGAAATCATCGGCACGAAGCAGCCGCAAGCCGCGAGCATCGGCGCCAGCATCAGAGAGATGTTATCGCCAATGCCGCCGGTTGAATGCTTATCGACAACGGGGCCCGGCAAATCCCATTTCAGAACGGTGCCAGAATCGCGCATGGCTAACGTCAGGCCCACAGCCTCATCAGCACTCATGCCCTTGAAGAAGACGGCCATGGCGAAGGCAGCGACTTGGCCCTCGGATACGCTGCCATTGGTGAGGCCTTCGATGAAATCTTTCACCTCGACACTCGACAGCGCCTTGCCATCGCGCTTGGCGCGGATGACTTCCTGCGGCAACACTACTTCAGGTCCCTGAAGAAGCGGGTCAGCAGTTTTTGCATTTGCCCTGCGGCCTTGGCACCTTCGCGCTTGGTCTCTTCATGGCTTGGCGAAGCGCCTTTGATGCCCGCCGCCAAATTTGTGATGATGGAAACGGCAGCCACCCTCATCCCTAAACGCCGCGCGATGATTGTTTCGGGCGCTGTAGACATGCCGACTGCGGTGCCGCCAATCACCTGGAACATCCTGATTTCAGCCGGCGTTTCAAATGACGGGCCGGAATACCAGCAATAGACACCCTGCTTCAGCGCGATCTTTTCTTTCTTGGCGGCAGCAAGAAAGCTTTTACGCAAAGCGGGATCATAGGCATTGGTCATGGGCACGAAATTTTCATCGCCATGCTGGCCGATCAATGGGTTCATGCCGGAGTAGTTGATGTGATCGGTGATCAGCATCAGGGAGCCAGGCTTCATCGAGGCTTTGAGTGAACCTGCCGCATTGGTGAGGATCAAGGTTTCAATGCCAGCATTTTTCAACTGATCGAGTGCGGGACGCATCACTGCCGCATTGCCACTTTCGTAAGGATGGGCACGGCCTGCGAGTACTGCCACTTCGACGCCACCCAGTTTTCCAACGTAGACTTTTCCTGCATGGCCGGAAATCTTTGGAACGGGGAAACCATCAAGCTCGCCATAGGGAATAGCAATCGCATCTTGGACGGCTTCGGCAATTTCTCCCAGGGCCGAGCCCAGGATGATAGCGATTTTGGGTTTGCGGCCTTGCAATTTTTCAATGAGTTTCATGGAGGGACTATATCACAGACAGCGGCAAACTAAAGCTTTGCGGAGTGATAATTTCGACATAGCATCACTCACATGAAACATCTTTCAATGGCCTCTATATCACTGTTGGCGTGTGGATTAGCGGCAACATCGGCTTTCGCCACTGGCGGATTTTCCTGCACCATTGACGACAAGAACTTGAGTTTTACGGCCGA
>JBDSTO010000178.1:0-4245 GCA_039928255.1 Aestuariivirga sp.
ACATTTTGCCCAAGGCTGATGATTTCAAGGCCTGCTGGCCGACCATGAAAAAATATCTCGGCGAGGCCCGTCCGGCGGCCACCATGTTCGTGGCTGGCCTTGCAGACCCTCGAATGAAGGTCGAGATCGAAGTGACCGCGAAGAAGCGCGGATGAAGCCACTTCATATTCTTTTGGCGGTTGTCATTGCGGCAGTCTGGGGATTCAATTTTGTAATCATCAAAGTAGGCGTGGCGGAAGTTCCGCCATTTCTGCTGACGGGATTGCGCTTTTTGATATGCGCTGTCCCCATGGTGTTTTTTATGGCCAGGCCAAAAGTATCATGGGTCTATGTTGTGGGTTTCGGATTGATGCTGTCCATCGGGCAGTTTGTGTTTTTATTTTTGGCCGTTTACCTCGGTATGTCAGCGAGCTTGGCGTCGCTGTTGTTGCAGTCCCAGGTTTTCTTCACCATGTTCTTTGCCGTTTTTGCATTGAAAGAGCTGCCCAGGGTTCTCCAAATCGTGGGTGCGGCTCTCGCGTTTGGAGGCATCGGGTTGATTGCCGTTGAACGATGGTCAGGCCCAGATGCCTGGCCACTGGTTCTTTGCCTCATTGCTGCGGCTGGCTGGGGGGCTTCAAATATTATTGCCAAGTGGGCCGAACCTGAGAACGCTGTAAGTTTTGTTGCATGGTCCAGTCTGGCGGCACCCATTCCGCTTTTTGTAATGTCGTGGATTTTTGAAAGCCACGACAAAATTGTTAATGTGTTTTTTCACCCGACGCTCATCGGCACCATTGCCATATTTTACTTGGCCTATCTCTCAACGCTTTTTGGCTACAGCGCCTGGAATTATCTGCTCAAGCGTTACCCTGCGGGAACGGTAGCGCCGTTCACGTTGTTGGTGCCGCTCTTCGGCATTGGAAGTGGAATCATGGTGCTCGGAGAAAGCTTCGATCGCTTTGAAATTGGCGGCGGGCTTCTGGTTATCGCCGGACTGGTTGTCGCCAACTTTGATCCTCGCATTTTTGCGCAAAAAAGGGCGGAACTTTAGGGTTCCGCCCATTGGTCTCTCTGTCTAACCTGAAACCCTTGAGTTCCAGTCGGCGGCAGCTTTAAAGCGCCAGCTCGTTTTTCCTCCCCAGACCCGGGCACAATGTGACCATCGGTCTATGTCATAAACTAGCCACAGTTGAGGACGGTTGCCAAGTGGTTTTTTCGCCCTGCTTGTTTTGGGCTATTAAAGCCTTAAAAGAGCCCGAAATTATTGCCCAAAGGATTCTCGATGCGTCTTTCCCAGTATTTCATGCCGATTTTGCGCGATGACCCCAAAGAGGCCGAGATCGCTTCGCACCGCCTGATGTTGCGCGCCGGCATGGTGCGCCAGGAAGCAGCTGGTAGCTATTCGTGGCTGCCGATGGGCTTTCGGGTTCTGAAAAAGATCGAGCAGATTGTCCGTGAAGAACAAGACCGGGCAGGGGCCATTGAGGTTCTGATGCCCACGCTTCAGTCGGCTGACCTTTGGCGCAAATCCGGCCGTTATGATGCTTATGGCAAGGAAATGCTGCGGATCAAGGACCGGCAGGATCGTGACCTCCTCTACGGACCCACCAATGAGGAAATGATCACCGATATTTTCCGCTCAGGTGTTCAAAGCTACAAGGATGTGCCGCGCAATCTTTATCACATCCAATGGAAGTTCCGCGATGAAGTGCGCCCGCGTTTTGGCGTGATGCGTGGCCGCGAGTTCTTGATGAAGGACGCCTATTCCTTTGACCTCACACGTGAAGCTGGCCAGCACAGCTACAACAAGATGTTTGTGAGCTATCTCAAGACGTTTGCACGGATGGGCCTGAAGGCAGTTCCGATGCGTGCCGAGACCGGCCCCATTGGTGGCAAGGACAGCCACGAATTTTTGATTCTGGCCGAAACCGGCGAGAGTGAAGTGTTCTTCGACAAGGCGTTCCATGACATGGACTGGTCGTCTTTTTCGATCGACTATGACGATGTGGCGGCTGTGGCAGGTGTCGTGGACAATTTTACCTCGAAATATGCAGCAACATCTGAAATGCATGATGCTGCAGATTATGAAAAGCGCGTGCCAGACGAGCGCCGCATGAGCGGGCGCGGCATTGAAGTTGGTCATATTTTCTTTTTTGGCGACAAGTACTCCGTGCCCATGGGTTGTGAAGTGCAGGGGCCAGACGGCAAGAAGGTGGCGCTGCAATCAGGCTCCTATGGCATTGGTGTTTCGCGTTTGGTGGGTGGCATCATCGAAGCCAGCCACGACAAAGACGGCATTGTCTGGCCCGAGGCCGTGGCACCCTACAAGGTTGGCCTGATTAATATCAAATCAGGCGATGCGGAAGCGGATGCCGCGTCCGACAAGATCTATCAGGCTCTTCAGGCAAAGGGTGTCGAAGTTCTTTATGATGATCGCGCCCAGCCTGGGGGTGCGAAGTTTGCCACGATGGATTTGATTGGCTTGCCGTGGCAGGTGATCATCGGTCCGCGCGGATTGAAAGACGGAATTGCCGAGGTTAAGAACCGCAAGACGGGTGCCCGTGAGAACGTGGCGCTTGATCAAGTGGTCGGGCGTTTTTCCGCCTGATGGCCAGCGCCTTTACCAGCACCAGGCCTTTTGCCGGATTTGAGTGGATGCTGGCGCTTCGTTATTTGCGCGCGCGCCGCCGCGAGGGATGTATTTCCGTGATCTCGTTCTTCTCGTTCCTCGGCATCATGCTGGGTGTCGCAACCTTGATTGTGGTGATGGCTGTGTTTAACGGTTTCCATGCGGAATTGCTGGGCAAGATCCTGGGCTTTTCTGGTCATGCTGCGGTGTTTCGAAATGATCAGGATCCCATTGTTGATTACAAGGCATTGCAGGAGAGATTGTCGAAGGTTGATGGTGTGACACGGGTGATTTCGCTGGTTGAGGGCCAAGCCATGGTGTCGTCGCTCAAGAATGCTACGGGTGCCTTGGTTCGCGGTATCAGCGAGGATGATTTGGCTAAGTTGCCGGACGTCAACAACAAGGATTTGAAGACCGGTCTTAAAACACCGGGCACACTCGATGAAAAGTCAAACCTGCAGGGGTTCGCGAAGGCGGGCGGCGTTGCCATTGGCGATGGCATGGCGAGACGCCATCAGTTGGGGCTGGGCAGCACGCTCACCCTGATTGCACCCAACGGTCCAGACACCGTCATCGGCAATACGCCTCGCATCAGAGATTACCCGGTGGTGGCGATCTTCAAGATGGGCATGTCGGACTATGATGACAGCGTGGTCTATTTGCCCATTGACGAGGCTATGGATTTTTTCTCCACCAACAATGGGGCGACCAGCCTTGAAATTCTGGTGCAGGACCCCGACGAAATAGGCGGTCAGGTGGCGGCACTTCTGCACGCCGCAGGGCCTGATCTTTCTGTTCAGACCTGGCAGACGCGCAACGTGGCATTTTTTAACGCGCTGGCGGTTGAGCGCAATGTGGTGATCATGGTGGTGTCGCTGGTTGTACTGGTTGCCGCCCTCAACATCATTTCCGGGCTCTTCATGCTGGTTAAAGACAAGGGCTCCAACATCGCCATCCTGCGCACCATGGGAGCCACCAAGGGCGCTATCATGCGGGTGTTTTTTATCACGGGTGCCGCGATTGGCACTTTGGGCACTTTCGCCGGGCTGGCGATTGGACTACTCATTTGCGTTAACGCAGACAATATCCGCAAAGGAATTCAGTGGATATCCGGCGTTGATCCGTTCAATCCGGAATTCTATTATCTGGCTTCGCTTCCCGCCAAGATCGATTACACGCAAACTTTTTGGATCGTGTTCTTCGCTTTGCTCATGTCTTACTTGGCAACGCTCTATCCATCATGGAAGGCGGCCAGGCTCGATCCGGTGGAGGCCTTGCGTTACGAATGAGCCTGCGCCCAGCCCTTCAATTGAATTCCATTTCACGAACCTATGGTTCGGGCGAAACCTTGCTTGAGATTTTCAAGAACCTGTCATTGACCGTGGTGCCAGGAGAAATTGTTGGCCTTGTTGGTCCGTCAGGGGCCGGTAAGTCGTCGCTGCTGCATATTGCGGGATTGCTGGAACGCCCCAGCGCTGGCGAGGTGATGATTGCCGGCCAAGATTGCACGCACATGAATGATGCCGCACGGACTGCGGTGCGGCGCGTCGGCATCGGTTTTGTCTATCAGTTTCATCATTTGCTTCCGGAATTTTCGGCCCTTGAGAATGTGATGATCCCGCAATTGATCGCTG
>JBDSTO010000179.1:0-3465 GCA_039928255.1 Aestuariivirga sp.
CATATTCATCACGATGCGATCATTCGCAATTTCAAGGCCGCTCAAAGGAGACTCGCATGAATTTTGACATTGGCCAGAACCCGCTTGATCTTGAGATCATCGGCAAGGCGCTGGCGGGGCCGATCACGGTTTCATTGTCGGCGCAAGCGCGGGCCAGCATCACGCGCAGCGCGGAGACCGTCGAGCGGTTGCTCAAATCGGGTGATGCGCTCTATGGCATCAACACCGGCTTTGGAAAATTGGCCAAGACGCGCATCGCGACGCCCGATTTGAAGAAACTGCAAATCAATATAGTGCGCTCGCATGCGGCGGGCGTGGGTGCAGCTTTGCCCGACGGCGTTGTGCGGCTGATCATGCTTCTGAAACTACGCTCGCTGGCGCAAGGCGCTTCCGGCATTTCCATCGCCACGGCGGAAGCTTTGGCCGGTCTTATCAATGCTGATGTTTTGCCCGTTATTCCAGGCCAAGGCTCAGTTGGTGCGTCGGGCGATCTCGCACCCTTGGCGCATATGAGCCTGGTGTTGATTGGTGAAGGCGAGGCTTTGGTGAAGGGCAAACGCGTTTCTGGTGCGGAGGCCTTGAAGGCTGCGGGTTTGAAGCCACTCGAACTTGGACCGAAGGAAGGCCTGGCGCTGCTCAACGGCACGCAGGTTTCAACAGCACTCGCCTTCAAAGGATTGATCGAAGCGACGCGCAATGCCTCCGCTGCCATTCTGGCTGGAGCCCTGTCTTTAGATGCGATCATGGGTTCGGACACGCCGTTTGATCCGCGCATTCATGCGCTGCGTCCCCATCCCGGCCAGATTGCTGCCGCTGCGCATTATCGCCGCTTGATGGCAGGAAGCGAAATCCGCAAATCGCATTTGAAAGATGATGACCGGGTGCAAGACCCTTATTCATTCCGCTGCCAGCCGCAGGTGATGGGGGCGTGCCTTGATCTTCTGGCTCAGGCGTCTCGCATGTTGCTGATCGAGGCCAACGGCGTTTCGGATAATCCTTTGGTCTTTGCCGAAGATGGTGCGGTTCTGTCGGGCGGAAATTTTCATGCCGAGCCTGTGGCCTTTGCCGCTGACATGATTGCCATGGCGATTGCCGAGGTTGGCTCGCTTTCCGAGCGGCGCATGGCGGCTTTAATTGATTCAACGATTTCGCTGTTGCCGCCGTTTCTCATTCGCAATCCGGGTTTGAATTCGGGGTTTATGATTCCGCAATGTACAACAGCGGCGTTGATGAGCGAGAACAAGCAGCTTGCACATCCCGCTTCCATCGATTCAGCGCCCACATCGGCCAATCAGGAAGATCACGTGTCGATGGCCACACATGGCGCACGTCGCCTGATTTTGATGAATGCCAATCTGGCGCGCATCGTGGCCATTGAACTGATGGCGGCGGCAGAAGGGATTGAATTTCGTCGGCCTTTGAAAAGTTCCAAACTGCTGGAAGAGGCGCATGCACTGGTTCGGAAAGTGGCGGCACCCCGGCCCGAAGACCGTGGCTTCACCGATGACATCGAAGCGGTTGCCGCCCAAATCGAGCAGGGTGCTTATGAAAAATTTGTTGCGGGCTTGATCTGATCTCGAGTTTGTCGTCAAGTCTCGTCACGTCCACTTGACTGTGATGGGATTGCCGCCATGAGTTCTGCGCTTCGAATTTCTCGCCTTGGTTTTGTCTCTTTGATTTTTGCAAGCCTGTCTGCGGATGCGGTGACGCGTCAGCCGGTCTCTGCTGAGCATGGCATGGTGGTGGCGTCACAACATCTGGCGTCGGAAGTGGGTGCAGAGATTTTGAAACAAGGTGGCAATGCCATTGATGCGGCAGTGGCCGTTGGTTATGCGCTCGCTGTCACCAATCCCTGTTGCGGCAATATTGGTGGTGGCGGCTTTGCGACAATCCATTTGGCCGGGGGCCAAGACGTGTTTGTGAATTTCCGCGAGAAGGCCCCGCTGGCCGGCACTGAAAACATGTATCTTGATGCCAAGGGCGAGGTTGTTCCCGATCTCAGCCTCAAGGGCTATCTTGCGGTTGGTGTTCCGGGAACTGTGCTGGGGCTTGATACGATGCTGAAAAGTTATGGCACCTTGCCGCGCGACATCGTGATGGCACCGGCGATCAAGTTGGCCGATGAGGGGTTTGCTTTAGATCAGGGAGATGTGGATATTCTGGCCACAGGCTCAAAAGATTTTGCCGCGCAGCCCAATGTGGGCGACACATTCCTCAATGCGGGGCAGCCGTGGAAGACGGGCGATGTGTTTATGCAGAAGAAGCTCGCTGCAACATTGAAGCTGATTTCTGATGGCGGGCCAGATGCTTTCTACAAAGGCCCCATCGCAGGCGCGCTGGTTGCAGCGAGTGCTGCCAATGGCGGCATTCTGTCGAAGAAGGATTTTGAAGACTATTCGGTTGAGGAATTGCCGCCGGTTCATTGCAGCTATCGCGGCTATGAGGTCATCTCTTCACCACCGCCCAGTTCGGGCGGGACGACGCTTTGTGAAATTCTTAACATCGTGGAAGGCTATCCCATCGGGGAGATGGGGTTTCATTCGGCGGCCAGCATCCATGTGATGACGGAAGCGATGCGCCATGCCTTTGTTGATCGGAATTTTGAACTGGGCGATCCGGATTTTGTCAAAAATCCCATCGAACGGTTGACCTCGAAAGATTATGCCGCATTGGTCCGCGAGAAGATTGATCCTGCAAAAGCTTCCAATTCAAAAGATGTGAGTCCTGGCACGGCACCCCATGAGGGAACACAGACGACGCATTATTCGATTGTCGACGCGCAAGGCAATGCCGTTGCCGTCACCTACACGCTCAATGCCTATTTTGGTGCACGGGTGATTGCGGGCGATACAGGGTTCTTCCTCAATGACGAGATGGATGATTTCACGACCAAGCCCGGTGTGGCCAACATGTTCGGGCTGGTGCAGGGCAAAACCAACGTGATCGCGCCGGGCAAGCGGCCCTTGAGTTCGATGAGCCCCACCATTGTGAAGAAAGACGGCAAGACCTTCATGGTGCTGGGCAGCCCCGGTGGATCACGCATCATCACGATTGTCTTGGAAGCGATCATGAATGTGGTTGATCATGGCATGCAGGTGCAAGAGGCCGTGAACATGCCGCGTCTTCATCATCAATGGCTGCCCGACCAGATCAGTGCTGAGCCGTTTGCAATTTCGCCAGATACGGCGAAGGCTTTGACTGACATGGGTTACAAGATTGTGGAGCAGACGCCCTGGGGTGCAGCCGAAACGATTTTGATTGGGCCTGCAGTTGATGCGTCGGCCACGCAAGCCACATCTGGCAATGATGCAATGGCGGGGTCAAAACCAATTCCCGGGCGGCTTTATGGCGCGCATGATGACAGGCGCGCTGCGGGCGCTGCGGTGGGATATTGAACTGATCCCTACCCCATCCGCCCCAAGAGGGGCACCTTCCCCGAAACCCGGGGAAGGAGAAGTTCAAACG
>JBDSTO010000180.1:0-4458 GCA_039928255.1 Aestuariivirga sp.
CGGCGCTTGTCAGCGTCGGTCTTGGTCCGTGTTGGCGCCGGTGCGGCAAGCGTGCGGCGAACAGCGCCTGTGCCGGGTTGGCGTGGGCTCAGCTTGGCGCGCGGAGACTCTTCTTCTTCCGCATCGGCCTTGCGGCCAAGGGTTGAGGGTCCTGCGGTTGTCTTTGGTGCCAACTTCCGAGCAGCTTCTTCAGCTTTACGCTTGCCAGCTTCTTCAAGCTGGTGGCGGGCATCATCTTCTTCCTTGCGCTTGGCGGCGGCTTCACGTTCCTTGCGGTCGTGTTCGTCTTGAATCTTGCGGCGCACGGAATCTTCTTCAGCGCGCTTGCGCTCTTCGGCTTCGCGCACGCGCGAGCCAACAAGAGCGCGTTCGCGCGCCTCACGCTCTTCGGGCGAAAGCGTGCGAAGGACAACGCCCGGGCGAGCCGATGAGGGAGGATTAACGGGTGTACTCGGGCGCTGCGTGGCGGATTCGGCAACGCGCGGCGTGGTCTGGAATTTGGGCTTTTCTTCAGCGCCGGGGGCCGAGGTGGCCGCAGGCTTGTCGTCGCCAAAGCGCTTGCGCTTGGTTTCAACCACCACGGTCTTGGTGCGGCCATGAGCAAAGTTCTGCTTTACGCGCGACTGTTCAACCGTTGGTCGCTTCAGGCTCAACGTTGCGCCCTGCGGGCGGCTTTCAGGCTTCTCAGTCTTGTCGTTCAAATCGCTCATGCTACCGTCGTTTATCCGTGCCATTCATCGTGAAGCCGGAGTACTGCGCCCAACGACGCAAGGAATCCAGCAATTTTTCGGTGAGGCCCCCACCGGCCACGCCAGCGTGTACCACATTTTCCCGCCCAAATGCCAAGTCCAATTCTTGCGCGCTCAACAAATCGCAAATCACCGTTCCTTCGGGCGCCTTGCGGTTCAGTTTGATCGTGCCGTCAGCCCCCGCCCCTTTGAGATGGAGCAAAAGCTTGACCTTGCCCTTGGCCAGGGCCTCTTCAACCTTGGTGTTGCCGGCAATCGCCAAGCCAGCCTTTCTTGTTAATGCCAACCGCGAGACTGTCTCCTGGCGGAGCAGCTTTGCGACCAGTTCAGGCAATTCCACATCCGCTTCCGCCTCTGCCCCAAAACCCTTGGCAAAAAGCTTGCGCTTTTGCGCCTCGGCTATGGCCTTGGGGTCTAGCGACACCCAAACCCCACGCCCCGGCAACTTGCGCGCGAGGTCCGGCACCACCTTGCCCTCAGGAGAAAGGGCAAAGCGGATAAGCTCCGCCTCAGGTTTTACAACCCGCGAGACGATGCACATCCGCTCTGGCATGTCGGGCCCGATTTCGGGTTCTGGCGGTTCTAAACTCAGACTGGCGCCGCCTCGGACTCGGCTTCAGGCTCTGCAGCGGTCGGGGCTTCAATCCAACCAAGCTGCACGCGTGCCGCCATGATCAGATTCTGGGCATCCGCAGCCGAAACTTCAAGACCTGCAAAGGCACCTGCGTGCTTTACTGTCTCGCCATTCTTGCGTTCATTCCATCCGGTGAGGTCATCCGTGGCACAATCGGCCAGATCCTCAACGGTTTTGACGCCGGCTTCACCCAAGGCAACCAGCATGGACGGCGTAATGCCATCCGTGGCTTTCAGCTCATCCGAAACGCCAAGTGCCACGCGCTTGTCTTCAAATTCAGCCGTCTGCTTGTCGAGATAGGCCTTGGCGCGGGACTGGAGCTCTTCTGCGGTTGATTCATCAAGCCCATCAATCGACGCGATGTCGTGAAGGTCCACAAATGCAACTTCTTCAACCGTGTCGAAACCTTCTGAGGCCAAAAGCTGGGCCAGAGTTTCGTCCACATCCAAGGCATCCACAAAGCGCGTGGTGCGGGCGGCAAATTCCTTCTGGCGGCGTTCGGATTCTTCAGCTTCCGTCATAATGTCGATATCCCAACCGGTGAGCTGCGAGGCCAGACGCACATTCTGTCCGCGACGGCCAATGGCCAGCGAAAGCTGTTCATCAGGCACCACAACTTCAATGCGCTCGGCTTCTTCATCAAGCACCACCTTGGCCACTTCAGCAGGTGCCAAAGCGTTCACTACAAACGTGGCCACATCTGGCGACCATTGGATGATGTCAATCTTTTCGCCCTGCAGCTCGTTGACCACGGCCTGAACACGAGACCCTCGCATACCCACGCAAGCGCCCACGGGATCAATCGAGCCATCTTTCGAACGAACCGCAATCTTGGCGCGGCTTGATGGATCACGCGCCACCGAGACCACATCAACAATGCCATCATAAATTTCCGGAACTTCCTGGCCAAACAATTTGGCCATGAATTGCGGATGGGTGCGAGACAAGAAAATCTGGGGCCCGCGCTGTTCGCGGCGCACGTCATAGACGTAGGCGCGAATGCGGTCGCCGGGGCGAATGGTTTCGCGTGGCAGGGTTTCATCGCGGCGGATAATGCCTTCACCACGGCCCATGTCGACAATCACATTGCCATATTCAACGCGCTTGACGAGGCCTGAGATAATATCGCCAATGCGATCCTTGAACTCATCATACATGCGCTCGCGTTCGGCATCGCGCACTTTTTGAACGATAACCTGTTTCGCACTCTGCGCGGCAATGCGGCCGAACTCGATGGGCGGCAAGGCTTCGGCAATAAAGTCGCCAATCTGAGCGGCGGGATTCTTGCGCGTCGCTTCGACAAGCGAAATCTGCTTGGCGTCATCTTCAACTTTTTCAACCACCATCAACAGACGGTTCAGACGGGTCTCGCCGGTCTTGGGATCGATCTCGGCGCGGATTTCATTTTCCTGGCCATAGCGCGCCTTGGCGGCCTTGGTGATCGCCTCTTCAAGCGCTTCAAGAACGATGGCCTTGTCGATGGTCTTTTCACGAGCGACCGCATCCGCGATCTGCAAAAGCTCAAGCCGGTTGGCGCTGACAGGTGTATTAGCCATTTTCGTCTTCTTCCTTTTCTGGGGAAATTTGGTCTTCGTCGATTTCGGCACCATCGCCATAGCCTTGAACAGGCAATCGCGCACGGGCCGCTTCAATCAATTCATCGGTGAGAACCAATGTGGCCTCGCCAATATCGGCAAAATTCAAACCGACGAGAAGCGGTTCCGTTCCGCCCTCGGGATTGTCGATGTAAAGGCGAACCTCGCCATCATGATAGCCTTCGAGCATGCCGCGAAAGCGTTTGCGACCGGCAACGGGATTGGCCATTTCGATCTTGGCCTCATGGCCAGCCCAGGCTTCAAAGTCAGCGGCACGCACCAGCGGACGGTCAATGCCCGGCGATGACACTTCCAGCATGTAGCGCGCGGAAATAATGTCAGCGACATCAAGCACAGGCGAAAACAACCGCGAGAAATTCGCGCAATCATCAACCGAGAACGTGCCATCAGGCCGTTCCGCCATGATCTGCAAGGTCGAGCCAAACATTTTCACGCGCACCAGGCGAAAGCCCAGCGAGTCCAGCACGGGCTCGGCCAAAGCCGCCACCCGGGCCGAAGGCCCCGTCTCGCGCGAAATTCTCATTTCAGTCATCTGTCATCCGAATACAAAAAAAGCGGGCCCCTTTCGGGACCCACTCTCATTTTCCGGTTTCCCGGCTATGTGAGTGAATTCTTGGACAGGCATATAGGCGAAAACAAAAAGGGACACAAGGGCTCGAAATAGGCCTTGACTTTTCCTGTTTATAGGATTATATATCTGTCAAAGGAGTTTAAATGTTGGCTTTATATACCTGTTTCTTTCCCATCAATGCTCTGGCGATTCTTGCGGGCCCAATAGGCTTTTACACCCTCCTCGCCCATTTCTTCGAAAAAGGGCAGCATTTCGCTGGGGCCGCGCTCGGCCACAAACGCCATCACGGGAACGCCACTGCCGCAGGAGGTCTGTATGAGATCAATCTCCAGTACGAAAATCTGTCGGGAACCCGCCATCTTCGGAAAATGCTTGCAATGCTCATCCCAGCCGTCCTCGCCAGGATGGATGGTCTCGGCGCGTCCATAAACCCGCAAGATGAAGGCCTCGCCTTCAAAGGCGCAGAACATCAGCGTCATGCGCGGGTTTTCGCGCAAATGCGCCGCCGTTTCATTGCCGCTGCCCGAAAGATTGAGCCAGATAATCTGGTTCTCGTTCACCACCCGCAGCGACGCGAGCCCCTTGGGCGAAAGATTGACACGGCCGTCGGGTGCTGCGGTCGCCACAAAGAACATCGGTTGCGCGTTGATGAAGGCGACGAGCGTTGCATTCAATTTGGGACCTGTGGCCATCAATTAGCCGCCCGAGCCGAGGCCTTCGCACGCGATGACGCAATCTGGCTGCCGATGATCCCCGCCAAAATCAATCCGCCGCCCACCCATGTACTGAGTTTGAGATGCTCGGCAAAGATCGCCCACGCCAGCACGGGTGCCAAGGCCACTTCGAGCAAACTCAACAGTGCGGTCTCAGTTGCTGGCAAACGCCGCG
>JBDSTO010000181.1:0-15000 GCA_039928255.1 Aestuariivirga sp.
TCGGCAACACCTATCATTTGATGTTGCGCCCCGGTGCGGAGCAGGTGGCCAAGCTCGGTGGCCTGCACAAACTCATCCGCTGGGACGGCCCCATCCTCACTGATTCCGGCGGCTTTCAAATCATGTCACTGTCGAAAATCCGCAAGATCAAGGAAACCGGCGCCACGTTCCAATCGCATATCGACGGCCGCAAATATGAGTTGACCCCTGAACGCGCCATGGAAATTCAAGCGTTGCTGGGCTCGGATATCCAGATGCAGCTCGACCAGTGCATTGAGTTTCCACACACGGAAAAAGATGCGGAAAAAGCCATGCAGCTTTCCCTGCGCTGGGCCGCGCGCAGCCGCGAAGCTTTTGGCACTCAGCCCGGCAAAGGCAACTTCGGTATCGTGCAGGGCGGCACCAATGAAAAACTCAGGCACGCCAGCGCCGAAGGGTTGAAGCAGATCGGCTTTGAAGGTTATGCGGTGGGTGGCCTTGCCGTGGGTGAAGGCCAGCAATTGATGTTGCAGACTCTGGACTTCACCACGCCTGTTTTGCCCGAAGATCGTCCGCGCTATCTGATGGGCGTAGGCACACCTGAAGACATTCTGGAATCGGTGGCACGCGGCATCGACATGTTTGATTGTGTCATGCCCACCCGCTCAGGCCGCCATGGCCAGGCGTTCACCCGCTTTGGCCGCATCAATATCCGCAATGCCAAACACGCCGATGATACAAGGCCGCTTGATGCCGAACATCCGTGTCCCGCACTGTCGCAATATTCACGGGCTTATCTTCATCATCTGGTGAGGTCTGGCGAATTGCTGGGCATGATGCTGCTGTCCTGGGCCAACATCGCTTATTATCAATCGTTGATGCAGGGCATCCGTGCCGCCATCGATGAAGGCAAATTCGAAGAATTCCGCTCCGCCACCCATGCGCAATGGAAGCGTGGCGATATCGCGGCCTGATTATTTCCCACTGCCGCCGGTGTCTTCAGCATCGCGCGTGAAATAATACGCCACGAGAATTGGCAGGAACGTGACTAGGATCACGAAGATCGCCACAACATTGGTGACCGGCCTTTGCCGTGGCTTGATCAGTTCGGCGAGCATCCAGATGGGCAATGTCTGCTGCTGCCCAGCGGTGAAAGTTGTTACAATCACTTCGTCAAAAGACAAGGCAAAGGCCAACATGCCGCCTGCAAGCAGGGCCGACGCAATCTGCGGCAAGACGATATGGCGGAAGGTCTGAATGCCATCAGCGCCCAGATCCATTGATGCTTCGATCATGCTGCCCGATTGCCTGCGGAAACGCGCCAGCGCATTGTTGTAAACCACCACAATGCAAAACGTGGCGTGACCCAGAACGATGGTCCAGGTAGAAAATGGAATGTCAAAAACGTTGAAGGCTGATCGTAGTGCGATGCCCGTGATGATGCCGGGAAGCGCAATCGGAAGAATGAACAGCAGCGAGAGATAGTCTTTGCCAAAGAAATTGGCGCGCCACACGGCAGCAGCGGCACAGGTGCCCAACACCAGCGCGATGATCGTTGATAACACAGCAACCTTGAGGGAGAGGCCCACCGCCGCCCAAATGTCTGGCCTGTTCCACGCCACGCCAAACCATTGCAGGGTGAAACCAGGGGGCGGGAATTGATAGCTCTTCTCTTCAGTCGTGAAGGCATAAACAAAGATCAGCAGCAGTGGCAGATGCAGGAACAGAATTGCGCCCAATGCCGAGAGTCGTAATGCCCAAGGTGCCCGCTCAGAGTGCATCAAAGGCCCCCATGCGTTTGGCGAGCGAGAGATAGGCCCCCATGATGACGATTGGAACGACTGTGAAAGCAGCAGCAAGCGGAATGTTCCCCGCAGTACCTTGCAACGTGTAAACGGTCTGGCCGAGGAAGTAGGTCGATTTCCCAATGATCTGCGGAATGATGTAATCACCCAGCGTCAGCGAGAACGTGAAGATCGATCCAGCCACAAGACCGGGCAGGGCCAGTGGCCAGATCACATGGCGAAACGTCTGCATCGGTTGACCGCCCAAGTCGGCAGAGGCTTCAATTAAATTCTTCGGAACGCGCTCAAGTGCGGCTTGCGTTGGCAGGATCATGTAGGGCAGCCACACATAGACAAACACCAGAAAAGTTCCGATGTAACTGAATGAGAGGCTAGGGCCGCCAATCACTGGCAAAGCCAGAATGCCATCGAGAAGCCAGCCCAGATGAAGCTCTGACGCAATCCACGAGACGATGCCCTCCTTGGCGAGGATGAGCTTCCAGGCGTAGACCTTCACCAGATAACTCGACCACAACGGCAGCATGACCAAGAGATAAAACAGCGCCTTCCATTTTCCGCGTGCATAGCGCGCTGCGAAATAGGCAAAGGGATAAGCCACGATCACCGATGCAACAGTCACACAAATAGCCATCGCCAGTGTACGCAGAATGATGTCGAAGTTGGTGGCCTGGAAAAGCTGAGCCAATGTGGCCAGCGTGGGCACATAAACAATCTGGCCAGAAAAATCATCGATGGAAAAGAAGGCATGCGCCAACAATGTGAACAGCGCGCCAAGATAGACCACGCCCAGCCAAAGCAGCGGCGGCACCAGCAACAGGGCTGCCAACAACCTGGGCTTCGCATAAAGAAGCTCGGCAGCCCTGCTGCTCATTCTTCATCTTCCATGATGTGCAAGGCAGACTTGGGCCACGTCAATCGCAAGTGGTCGCGGTTCTCGGAGATGTTAGCGGAAACATTGATCTTCGTGCCGTCGCCAAGCTCAGTATTGAAGCGCATGACGGCACCTTGATAATGCCGTCCCATCACCTTTGCGTCAAAAACCTTCTGGCCCTTGGGCGGCTTTTCCTTCGGCGCCAACACGCTGATCTTCTCTGGCCGGAGGCTCGCCCAATGAGACGGCCCACCACAGAGTTTTACAAGGGCAGGCCCTACAACATTTGATGAGCCCACAAAATCCGCCACGAACTTGGTGCGTGGCCGCTCATAAATATCCTGCGGCGTTCCCAGCTGCACAATCTTGCCCTTGTTGAAAATGGCAACACGGTCCGCCATTGAAAGGGCTTCGCCCTGGTCGTGGGTTACAAAAACAAAGGTGATGCCAAGTTCCCGTTGCAGTGATTTCAGTTCGCCCTGCATCTGTTCGCGCAATTTCAAATCAAGTGCGCCGAGTGGTTCATCCAGCAGCAACACCTTGGGTTCATTGACCAGTGCGCGGGCCAGCGCCACGCGTTGCCGCTGCCCGCCCGAAAGCTGGCTTGGACGTCTGTCACCATATTCACCAAGTGCGACAAGATTTAAAGCTTCATGCGCCAAGGCCTCGCGCAACGCCTTGGTCTTGCCCTTGACCATCAGGCCGTAAGCCACATTGTCGAGAACGGTCATGTGTGGAAACAGGGCGTAATCCTGGAATACTGTGTTGACGGTGCGCTTGAACGGCGGAATGCCCTCCGCAGTCTCGCCAAAAATTTCGATGTGACCAGACTGTGGCTGCTCAAACCCCGCAATCAATCGAAGGCACGTGGTCTTGCCCGAACCCGAAGGCCCCAGCATGGCGAAGAATTCGCCGGGTGCAATATTCAATGAAACATTGTCAACTGCGCGCACGGTTCCAAAATACCGAGACACATGCTGGAAGCTTACGGCATTGGGCATGATTGATTTCTCTGATGTTTCCCTCTCCCCGAAGGGAGAGGGAATTTTGCCGAACTAGTTACCGACCGCCCAAGACACCGATCATGTCGGAAACCCAGCGATGATAGGGCACGCAGCCAGCAGCCTGCGTTGCGCATTTGGCAACGGGCGTCCGCCAGAAATGGATTTTGTCGAAATTGCCAGATCCATTGGTGGCGCAACCATCATCAGTCAGCAGAGCATCGCCCTTGCAAGCAGCAGGAACGGCAGGAACAGAACCAAACCATGCCGCAACATCGCCCTGAACCTTGGGTTCAATCGAATGGTTAAGCCAGGCATAAGCACAATCAGGGTGTGTGGCATCAGCACCCATCATCGTGGTGTCAGCCCAACCCGTGGCACCTTCTTGTGGAATCGTGGAAGCAATCGGCGTCTTTGCCATCACGTCCTTGTCAGCCTGCAACGTGTTCACCTGGAATGGCCAGGACGACGAAGCGACAACACCTTCATTCTTGAAGTCGTCAACCTGCACGGCAGCATCATGCCAATAACGGCTGACCAGATTGCGTTGTCCGCGCAACAATTCAAGTGCCGCCTTGTATTGGTCTTCCGTCAGTTCATAGGGGTCTTTGATGCCGAGTTCGGGCTTCTTGTTCATCAGATAAAGTGCGGCATCGGCAATATAGATGGGGCCATCAAAAGCCTGAACGCGACCCTTGTTGGATTTGCCATCGGGCAGGTTCTGCTCTTCGAAAACAACGCTCCAGCTCTTGGGCGGCTCCGGGAATACCTTGCTGTTGTAGGCCAGCACGTTGGCACCCCATTGATAGGGTACGCCATAATGCGCGGTGCCCACGGTATGCCATGGCGCATTCTGCAGGCGCGGATCGACCGATCCATAATCCTTGATCTTGGAAACATCGATGGGCTGCACGCGCTTTCCGACGATCAGTCGCAATGAGGCATCGCCAGAGGCAGTGACGAGATCAAATCCGCCTTCATTCATCAGCGAAACCATTTCGTCCGATGTGCCAGCCACCTTGACGTTGACTTTGCAGCCTGAGCTTTTTTCGAAATCCGTCACCCAGTCATAATTCTTGTCGCTATCGCCGCGCTCAATGTAACCAGGCCAGGCCAGGATATCGACTTGGCCTTCGCTTTTGGTATCGGCGCGAACCACGCCAGCCATATTGCTGGCGACCATGCCAACCGCAGCGACAAACGACAGGCTCTTGGATAATTTTGTTTTCATGTTTCAAACTCCCTCAATGCTGCTTAAACATGCAGCTTCAGTTTTGAGGTTAGCCCTGAATGAGAACCTGGATCAAGAACCCTCTGGCAATATTGGCAAAGGGGGCAGAAAGTGGGATTGTCGTCGAAAACGGCAAGATTGCCGCTCTTGTTCCTTCAGGCCAGACGCCAGTTAACGATCAGACCTTCGACGCCACCCAACATGTTGTCTTGCCCGGGCTCATCAACACGCACCATCACTTCTATCAAACGCTCACGCGCGCCCACCCAGATGCCATCAACAAGGAATTGTTCGATTGGCTTAGAGCGCTCTATCCGATCTGGGCGCGCCTGACGCCGGAAGCCCATGCCATCGCCACAAGACTGGCGCTGACGGAGCTTCTCCTCTCGGGTGTCACGACAACATCCGACCATCATTATGTTTTCCCCGGTGGCCTTGAGGAGGCCGTCGATATCCAAGTGGCTGAGGCCGAACAGGTTGGCATGCGCGTCACCATCACGCGGGGCTCGATGAATCTTTCGGCGAAGGACGGTGGCTTGCCGCCCGACAGCGTGGTGCAGGATCACGATACGATTTTGGCCGACTGTGAGCGCGTCATCGGAAAATTCCATCAAAGGGGCGAGGGGGCAAAGGTGCAGATCGCTCTGGCGCCATGCTCACCCTTCTCGGTGACGCGCCAGTTGATGCGCGACACTGCGAGCCTGGCTGAAAAACATGACTGCCGTCTCCACACTCATCTGGCTGAAACCCACGATGAGGATGATTTCTGCCTCGCCACCTTCAAGATGCGCCCGCTGGACTATCTTGAAGATTGCGGCTGGTTGTCCAATCGCACCTGGCTCGCCCATGGCATTTATTTCAATGACGCTGATATTGCCAAGCTTGGCCGCCATGGTGTTGGCGTGTGCCATTGCCCCACGTCGAACATGACTTTGGCGTCTGGCCAGTGCCGCACCTGTGAGATGGAAAAAGCCGGCGTGAAACTGGGGCTCGGTGTGGATGGTTCGGCGTCCAATGATTCTTCAAATCTCATGGAAGGCGTTCGCCACGCACTGCTTCTCAACAGGCTGAAATATGGTGCGACACTCAATCACTTTGATGTGTTGCGCTGGGCCACCAAAGGTTCAGCCGCTTGCCTGGGTCGGAGTGACATTGGAGAAATCGCCGTTGGCAAGCAGGCAGACCTTGCAATGTTCAAGCTCGATGAATTGCGCTTTTCCGGAGCTGGAGACCCCTTGGCAGCCCTGGTTTTGTGCGGAGCACACAAGGCCGACCGTGTGATGATTGGGGGCGTGTGGCGGGTTATGGAGGGCTTGCCAGTGGGCATTGATTTAACCAAATTGCGCAGTTCCCATGGAAAGGCTGCACTAAACTTTTAAAAAGTTCTTTTATTTTGTGGAAATTCAATGTTAGCATCTGCAGCGTGAGGAACAAAAAAGCGTGAATTCAGCCGAAGCCGCCTCAGCAATAATGGTCGAAGACTTGCACAAGTCTTTCGGTCCCCTTGAGGTGCTGAAAGGCGTTAGCCTCACGGCCCACAAGGGTGACGTCGTATCGATGATCGGCGCGTCCGGCTCTGGAAAGAGCACATTTCTCCGCTGCATCAATTTTCTCGAATTGCCCTCAAAGGGACGAATCTTTGTCACGGGCGAAGAGATTTCCGTGCAACCGGGCCACGATGGCAATCTTCATCCGTCTGACCGCCGCCAAGTGGAACGCATTCGCACCAAACTTGGCATGGTGTTCCAGAGTTTCAACCTGTGGCAACACATGACAGTGCTTCAAAACGTCATTGAAGCTCCGATCCATGTTTTGGGCCTTGCCAAGGCCGAAGCGATCGCAAGGGCCGAGGCGCTGTTGAACAAGGTCGGCCTCTTCGACAAGCGCGACCAATATCCAGCCTTCCTCTCAGGTGGCCAGCAGCAACGCGCCGCCATCGCGCGTGCCCTGTGCATGGAACCAAAGGTCATGCTGTTTGATGAGCCCACATCAGCGTTGGACCCTGAACTTGTGGGCGAAGTTTTGAAGGTCATTCGTGATCTGGCCGAAGAAGGCCGCACGATGATTTTGGTCACCCATGAAATGAAATTCGCGCGCGATGTGTCCTCCCATGTGATCTACCTCCACAAGGGCGTCATCGAAGAAGAGGGACCACCAAAACAAGTATTCGGCTCGCCAAACAGCGCGCGCTGCAAGCAATTCGTATCCGGCGTCAATCACGGCTAACCGGGACGAGTAGTTGAACGACCAATCCTGGGGAGGTTGGAAAACATGAGAGAGGAACTGCATAATGAAACTGAAAACCATTTTACTGGCAGCTGCGACCTTGGGGCTGATGGCCTCGACGCAAGCTTTTGCTGACATCAAGTTCGGCGTTGCCGCCGAACCCTATGCGCCCTTCACCTCGAAGGACGCTTCGGGCAAGTGGGTTGGCTGGGAAGTCGACTTCATGAACGCCCTGTGCGCCGATATCAAAGAAAAGTGCTCCATCGAGGAAGTGGCGTGGGACGGCATTATTCCCGCCCTCCAGGCCAAGAAGTTTGACGCCATCATGTCTTCGATGTCGATCACCCCAGAACGTGCCAAGACCATCAACTTCTCAGACATGTACTATAACTCTGCCGCCGTGCTCATCGGCCCCAAGGGCGACGACAAGGACTTCTCGCCTGAGCATCTCAAGGGCAAGAATGTCGGCGTGCAAGTCTCCACCACACATGCTGCCTACATTGCCAAATATTATGAGCCCAAGGGCGCTGTCGTGAAGACATATGCCACGCAAGATGAAGCCAACGCAGACCTTGCTGCTGGCCGACTTGACTACGTCATGGCCGACGGCGTGGCGCTGCAAGCCTTCCTCGATACCGATCAGGGCAAGTGCTGCGAAACGAAAGGGGCCGTTCCAATCGATATCGATGTGTTGGGACCAGGCGTGGGCTTTGGCATCCGTAAGGATGATACGGCTCTCCTCGAGAAGGTGAACAAAGGTATCCAGGATCTCGCGAACGACGGGACTTATGACAAGATCACCGCGACATGGAAGCTCCAGGGTCTCGTTGAGACTCCCAAGAAGAAATAAGAATAAACATAGACACGAGACGGGCCGGGCATAAAGTCCGGCCCGGTTTCGGGGGGAACGGATTTGACGGTTCTGGCTACTTTATCTTGGAGCGAGCTGTTTGGTTATTGGGGCGGTCTTCTGTCTTGGGGGGAGACTGGTTTTGGTGACGAACTTTTTTGGGGTGCTTTGCGAACCGTTGAAATCGCGGTTTTCAGCTATGCCTTCGGCTTGTGCCTTGGATTGTTTGGGGCATTGGGCAAACTCTCCGGCATCAAATGGCTCCGCAATTTGCTGGGAGTTTACACCACGATTGTGAGGGCCGTGCCCGAACTCGTGCTCATCCTGTTGCTCTATTATGCCGGCACTGACACAATCAACGGCGTCATTATTGCGCTTGGTTATCCGCCGATGGAGGTCAATGGCCTCGTCGCTGCCATTTTTGTTCTGGGCTTTGTGCAGGGCGCTTATTCAACGGAAGTCTTGCGCGCTGCAATTCAAGCTGTTCCCATCGGTCAGCTTGAGGCAGCCACGGCCTTTGGCATGTCGAGTGTCAAGCGCTTCATGCATATTACACTTCCAGCCATGCTGCCGAACGCCATTCCCGGTCTTGCCAATCTCTGGCTCAATTGCACGAAGGATACGGCACTCATTTCCGTGGTGGGTTTTACCGAACTGGCCTTGGCCACACGCCAGGCAGCAGGGGTGAGCAAACAATATTTCTTTCTCTATCTCGTCGCCCAAGCCATCTACTTGATGATTTCATTAAGTTCGACATCGCTGTTTGATGGGCTGGAGCGCCATCTCAGACGCGGGCAGCGAAAGCACGCATGATGCTGAACCATTGGGACTGGTTTCCAACGCACTACCAATATCTCATTCACGGTCTCGGTGTGACATTGATGGTTTTGGTGTTTTCAGTGGTGGTGGGCTTTATGCTTGCAGTGCCACTGGGCTTGATTCAGGTCACCGGATCAACTGTCGCGCGAAAATTTGCAGGAGCTTACTGCAATTATATTCGCGGCACACCTTTGCTCACGCAAATCTGGTTACTCTATTATGGTGTGGGCTCACTGTTCCCATTGATCCCCGGCATGCGCGAACATTTTTTGTGGCTCATTCGCCTTGACGCCATCTATTACGGTCTCGCCGCCTTCACACTGAATTTCGCCGGATATGAAGCCGAGATCATGCGCGGTGCATTTCTTTCTGTGCCGCGTGGTGAACTTGAGGCAGCGCGCGCCTTCGGCATGAGCCCCACCAAGGTGCTGTTTCGCGTATGGTTCCCCAGCGCCGTTTTGAAAGTTCTTCCAACGCTCGCGGGTGAGGTAATCGGCCAGTTGAAGTCAACGCCTTTGATTTTTACAATTCCCGTGATGGATTTGATGGGAGCAACCTCGAAAGTCAGGCAGGATACCTACCTCGTCTACGAGCCGCTCATCCTGCTCGCAATCATTTACATGGTTCTGACCTATATCATCACGCGCGGTTTCAATTATCTTGAACGGCTCGTTCCGCAGAGGCGATGATGTCATCCAGCGTTGCTGACCATGCAGAGAGCCTCGTTGCAATCCGCCGCGCATTGCACATGTATCCTGAGCTTGCGTTTGAAGAACACCAGACGTCGAAACTGGTGGCAGAGGAACTTTCGCGCCTTGGCTTCCATGTCACAACGGGCGTTGCCGGAACGGGCGTTGTCGGCACCCTGGTCAAGGGAACTTCGCGCCGCTCGATGGCTTTGCGAGCCGATATGGATGCGCTCCCCATTCATGAGACGACGGGTCTTGCCCATGCCTCACGCGTGCCGGGCAAAATGCATGCCTGCGGCCATGATGGCCATACCACGATGCTGCTGGGTGCTGCGCGTCATCTGTCGACGACCCAAAACTTCGATGGCACCGTGCATCTGATTTTTCAGCCCGCAGAAGAAGACATCAGCGGCGCCAAGCGCATGGTGGATGAAGGGCTGTTCAAAACATTCCCCACTGATTTTGTTTTTGCCGCACATAACATTCCAGGCAACAACGTCGGGGAGATTACGGTGCGCCCTGGCGCCATCACGGCCAGCATCGATATTGTGGATGTAATTATTCGAGGCGAGGGCGGTCACGGGGCATTTCCCCATCAGGCTCGCGACCCGGTGGTGGCGGCAGCCTCGGCCATCTCAGCCCTTCAAACGGCAGTATCGCGAACCATAGATCCGCTGGAGTCTGCTGCCGTGACCGTCGGTGCCATCCATGGCGGCGTGCTGGCTACCGCTATCCCGGACCAGGTTGTACTCAAAATCGGGGTTCGGACAACTTCCATGCAGGTGCGTGATCTCCTGGCAGACCGAATTCCTGCACTCCTGCAGCATCAGGCCCAGTCATTCGGCTGCACCGCCGAAGTGGATTATGGAGTGGGGATTACCTATCCGCCCTGCATGAATGATTCTGCCGCAACAAAGCTGGTGCGGGATGTGGCCTTGAAAATGGGCAATGACCCTTCGAGGATAGATATGGCCGGACCTTACATGTTTGCCGAGGATTTCTCTTTTATGCTGCAGGAAGTGCCCGGTTGCTACTTCGGCATGGGCAATGGCCCATCGCGCAATCTTCACGATTCAGGCTATGATTTCAATGACGAGCTGCTGGTGAGAGGCGCTGAATTCTGGGCCAAATTGGTCGAAACCGGCTTGGGCGCTTAAGGCCTGCTGTTGCCGAAATGCCGCTATGCACAATTTTGTCTGGCATCGGCTTCAAATCTTGTCCAAACAGGACTTTGTGAGCTCAAATGGCGGCGGTTTTGACGCTGCCTTGAACTGCTGGTAAACTGTTCCGACAGGTTGAAGAGGCGAGTAATGCGATTGAACCGTTTTGCATCGAAGCTTTTGCTTCTGACAAGTGTAGCAAGTCTTGTTCTGCCCACGATGGTGGTGCAGGCCAGCGCTAACACGGTCGATATCAGCAACAGTCCGCCAGCCGTCACGGTGACTGAAGTTGTCGCCAACCAAAACCAGATTCCCATGCTGGCCCCGACCAGCGACTATGCCCTGAAGGCCATTGAACAGCGTTACGCCGACGTGGTCGCGCGTGGCGGTTTCCCCAAGGTCAACGGCTCGGCGTCAAAAGGCTCAACCGGTGAAAACATCGTCCGCCTGAACCAGCGCCTCTACATGGATGGCTACATCCGCGTGGAAGCCACGCAAGGCGTTTATGCCAACATTTTCACCAGCGCCACCCAGGACGGCATTACTCGCTTCCAGCGGAATATGGGTATCAAGGTGACCGGCAAACTGGACAGCGCCACGATTGCCGAATTGAATGTGCCCGCCGATGTTCGCTTGGCCACAATCCGCGCCAACATTCCGCGTCTTGAAGTTTATGAAAAGGATCTGGGCGACCGTTACCTCGTGGTCAACATTCCAGCCCAGCAGATTGAATCGGTCAGCAATGGCCGTGTGTTCTCGCGCCACAATGCAATCGTCGGCCGGCCCGAGCGTCCATCGCCGGTGGTGATGACGCCCTTGAAGCTGGTGCGTTTCAATCCTTATTGGAATGCGCCCGATTCAATTGTTGAACGCGACATCATTCCAAAGATGGTCAGCGGCACGCAGGTGTTGACCGACATGAACATCAAGGTGTTCCAGGGCAAGGGTCCAAACGGACCTGAAATCAATCCAAGCACGGTGAACTGGAAACAAGCCGTCCCAGACAATTATCTGTTCCGTCAGGAGCCAGGACCCAAGAACGCAATGGCCACGGCCAAGATTGAGTTCAATAGCCCCTTCGGCATTTACCTGCACGACACGCCCGACAAGGACTATTTCAACACGTCCAACCGCTTCTATTCGTCGGGTTGTATCCGTGTTCAGAAAATGGCGCTCCTCGTCCAGTGGGTCTTGAACGGCCAGGATGGTTTTGATGAGGCCAAGATCGACTCGATGGCCAAGTCGCTTGAGCGTTTGGACGAAACCATCGTGAACCCCGCCCAGCTCCGCGTTGTCTATATGACGGCGTGGCCCGTGGCTGGTGGCACTGTCGCCTTCCGCAAGGACATCTATCAGATGGATGGCTCGGGCTTCATCGTCGGCCAGCCCATGCCTGTTGGCGAAATGAGCCCTGATGGCCAGCGCTTTGTTTTGAAGCCACTGCCGCGCCAGCCATCGGTTGAAGATGCCGAAGCTGAAGGTTTCCATTTCTTTGGCTCGGGCAAGACATCCGGTTCCAAGTCTGGGCTGTTCACCGCGAACCAGCCCAGCAAGAGCTTTTTTGGCGGCGGCACAGCACAGAATGCCGGCGTGGTTGTAAACGCTCCCTCAGGCAAGAATCCGGGGCTTTTCGATTGGGCATCCTATCGCAAGCAACAGGCTGTCGACGCGCAGCCTGATGGGACCAAGGTCAACATCAAGAAACTGAAAAAGAAGCCGGGCGCGTCCTCCTTGCAGTCGGCCTCCGCGACCGACAATTCGGCAGCGCTTGAAAAGCTGATCAAAATTCCACCGAAGGCTAAAGTCGTCAAAGTGAAAAAGCCCGTCGTGGTGGATTGCAAGGCCGATCCATCGGGCAAGGATTGCAAACCCGCTGATGTAACGCCAACCGCAGCCGACGCTGCACCGCCAGCCCCCACGGAGCAGCCCAAGACCTGATCTGCGCCAACGTGGTGCTGGACCAAATTCATGGAGCCTGTATAGAGCAGGCTCCATTTTCTTTTGAGGGGATTTGCCATGGCCAAGAAGATTGCCAAGAAGCCAGCCAAGAAAACTGCCAAGAAATCAGCAGGCAAGCCAAAGCCGCTTTACCCCGGTTTCTTTAAAGACAAGCTGGCCAAAGCCGATCCGAAGATTGCCAAGGCCATCGCCTCCGAACTTCTGCGCCAGCAGAACGAGATTGAACTCATCGCCTCTGAAAACATCGTGAGCCGCGCCGTTCTGGAAGCTCAAGGGTCAGTGATGACCAATAAATATGCCGAAGGTTATCCGGGCCGTCGCTATTATGGCGGCTGCCAATATGTCGACCAATCTGAGCAATTGGCCATTGACCGCGCCAAGCAATTGTTCAACGCAAAATTTGCCAATGTGCAGCCCCATTCTGGCGCCACGGCAAACCAGGGCGTGTTCTTCGCGCTTCTGCAACCCGGTGACAAGTTCATGGGTCTTGATCTTGCCTGCGGTGGCCATCTCACCCACGGATCACCCGTGAACCAGTCGGGCAAGTGGTTCAACGTCGTGTCGTACAAGGTGCGCGAAGACAATCACCAGATCGACTATGACGCAGTGGCCGCACAAGCTTTGGCCGAACGCCCAAAGCTGATCATTGCCGGTGGCTCGGCCTATCCCCGCGCCATCGACTTCAAACGCTTCCGCGAAATCGCGGATTCAATCGGGGCCTACCTCTTCGTAGACATGGCCCATTTTGCAGGCCTCGTTGCCGGTGGCGCTCACGCCAACCCGCTTGACCATGCCCATGTGGTTACCACCACAACTCATAAAACCTTGCGCGGCCCCCGTGGCGGCATGATCCTTTCGAACGACGAAGATCTCGGTAAGAAAATCAATTCAGCAATTTTCCCCGGCATCATCGGTGGCCCGCTGGAGCATGTGATCGCCGCCAAAGCCGTGGCATTCGGCGAAGCGTTGAAACCTGCCTTCAAAAAATATGCTGCCCAGATCGTAAAGAACGCCAAGGTGTTGGCACAGACCATGATTGACGGCGGCTGCGATATTACAACGGGCGGCACCGACACACATTTGATGTTGGTTGATCTGCGCAAGAAGAACATTTCCGGCCGCGATGCTGAAAAAGCGTTGGGACGCGCCTTCATCACTTGCAACAAGAACGGCATTCCATTTGATCCCGCACCCTTCACGGTTACATCGGGCATTCGCTTGGGCTCGCCCGCAGGAACGTCGCGTGGCTTTGGCGAGGCGGAATTCCGTCACGTCGGCGAATTGATCATCGAAGTGCTCGACGGTCTTGCCGCGAACGGCGAAGCGGGCAATGCTAGAATCGAATCAGCCGTCAAACGCAAGGTTCTGGCGCTGACCAAGAAGTTCCCGATCTACGGGTAGTGTGGCGCGCAAAAGTTGAAAGACTTTTGCGATGAAGCCACGCCAAATTTAAGGAGAACCAATGCGCTGTCCCTTCTGTGGCAATGCCGACACCCAGGTGAAGGACAGCCGCGCCTCGGAAGATGGGGCAGCGATCCGTCGCCGCCGCGCATGCCCCGATTGCGGTGGCCGCTTCACCACCTTTGAACGCGTGCAGTTGCGCGAACTTTCAGTGATCAAGCGCAATGGCCGCCGCACCTTGTTCGACCGTGACAAGCTTGCGCGCTCGGTTCAGGTGGCCTTGCGCAAACGCCCGGTTGAGGCCGAGCGCATTGAACGCATGGTCTCCGGCATTGTTCGCCAGTTGGAAAGCCTGGGTGACAATGAAATCAAATCTGAGCAGATCGGCCAACTCGTCATGGAGGGTCTCAAAAGCCTCGATGACGTGGCCTATGTCCGCTTTGCCTCAGTCTACCGTAATTTCCGCGAAGCCAAGGATTTCGAAAACATCATCGGCGAATTGGCGGGCGAGGACGACAAGGAATAACCTAAAGCTTCGCGTTCATCGTCCGAATCCGCCGCGCCATCAGGCGCATCAGCAACAATGCAAAATGCGGTGTCTTGACGATAATATTGAGAAAACGCGGCTCGTCGATTGGCACAACCACACTGGGTTCCAGCGCCACCACATCAGCACTGCGCTGGCTGCGGTCAATCAGGCTCATCTCGCCCACAACCTGGCCCACGCCAACTTCCTCAACAATTGTGTCGCCGATCTTGATGGCAAATTTTCCCGAGTTGATGACATACATCACGGCTTCGGTTGAACCGGCCGAAATCAAGGTCTCGCCAGCGGCTACTTGGCGCGGCGGCAGGTCAATGGCTTTGAAAATGCGAAAATCGATAGGGCGTTCGTGGGCGTTCATGTTTGCTATCTCCATTCGAGCTAACTATTCCACGCCAGCTGAGTTGTAGCTGAATTTACGGTTCATCATCGGTTCACCCTTCGATCAAGGTAAACGCCGCAAGT
>JBDSTO010000182.1:0-9963 GCA_039928255.1 Aestuariivirga sp.
AAGATCCTAACTACGATCCTGAAAAGGCCAAGGCTGTGATTGCCGACTTTACAACTGGCGCCAATTCATTGGCGTCGCGCGGTGGTGCTGTTTCGCTGGCGTTGCTTGGAAAATTGACGGCAGATGAACGCATTCTTCTCGCCAATGAAATCCGCGAACGGGCGACTCACGAAGGCCGCAAGCGCTAATTCAAACGGGCTTTGTCGGAAGCTCCACCACCACGGAAGTTCCCTTGCCGACTTTTGATGTGATGGTCAGTGTTCCGCCATGGAGGTGGACGAGGCTTTTTGAAATGGCGAGCCCGAGGCCAGATCCGCCCTTGGTTTTGGTGAACTGGTTTTCCACCTGCTCGAACGGGCGCCCTATCTTTTCCAGATCGCGTGGCGGAATGCCAATGCCGGTATCCACAATCTCAAATCGCTGCACATCGCCCAGGCGGGTTGCTGTAATTTCGACTGTGCCGCCTTCGGGCGTAAATTTTATCGCGTTTGAAATCAGGTTGATGAACACCTGCTTCAAGGCACGGCGGTCTGCCAAAAATGCTTTGGATTTTTCAAGTTTCGGCTGAAGTATGATCTTGCCTTCCGCAGCGCGTGGGCCGACGAGACGCAGCACATCTTCAATCAATGCCACGGGGTTGACCGTTTCCATTTCAAGTTCAACTTTTCCAGCCTCGATCTTCGACATGTCGAGAATGTCATTGATCACATCAAGCAGGAATTGCCCACTGCGGCGGATGTCTGAAGCATATTCGCCATATTTGTTGGAACCCAAGGGACCGAACATCTGCTGGCCCATGATTTCACTGAACCCGATAATTGCGTTCAAAGGTGTGCGCAATTCATGGCTCATATTGGCGAGGAATTCCGACTTTGAACGGTTTGCGGCTTCGGCACGGGTTTTTTCAGAGTTATATTTGTCGGCAAGATCAGCGAGACGTTGCGATTGCTCTTCGGCGAGTTGTCGTTCCTTTTGCAAGTCACGCACCGTGATCATCAGATTACGTTCTGACAGCAGCAGATATTCTTCCTGGCGTTTCAGCGCCGTGATGTCAGTACCCACCGAAACAAAACCGCCATCCCTGGTGCGCCGTTCGTTGATATGCAGCCAGCGGCCATCAGCAAATTGAACCTCCATAGAGCGCGCGCCAGAAACGTCATCGGCTTGGCCTGGGACAAATTGCCGGACCAGCGGTTCCTTGGCGGCTTCAGTTACAATTTTATATGGCGTGCCAGGCTCGCATACAGCCGTGGGGAGCGAATGGAATTGTTGATATTTTGAATTGCACAGAACCAGTTTTGAATCTGTGTCCCATAACACAAAAGCCTCCGAGATATTTTCAACCGCATCCTTCAATCGAACTTCGGCCTCGCGGTTCATCAAATCCAGTTTCTTCTGGCGCGTAATATCGAAGACCACACCAACAAGATGGGGCTCGTCCATTTTCTTGCCGGGCGCCAATGCAGCCCGCGCCCGCAGCCAAACCCAATGGCCATCAACATGGCGCATCCGAAATTCCTGGTCGAAAACTTTGCTTTCACCTTTGAGCAGGCTTTCGGTCAGCACATCGATTTTGGCATCTTCGGGATGAATGCGTTTGGTGACTTCAGAAAAAGTCAGATAATTGCTCTTCGGTGTCAGCCCCAGAATATCATACATGGATTGCGACCAGAATATTTCACCGCCATAGAGGTTCCAGTCCCACAAGCCGCATTCACCACCAATCAAAGCCTTGTCCATGCGCGTGGTGGCAAGGGCGAGAAGATGATCGGCGTCTGCAGCCTTCGCCACTTGCCAGTGAAAAGCTCCGGCCAGCATCATCAGAACAAGAAGTGTCACAGCACCCAACATGGAAATCTGCGCAACGCGCGAACGCCACACCGACAATACATCGGCCTTTTTCTGCAGTGACAACAGGCTCGCATTCATGCCGCCCAAATCAAGCGACGTCATGAAAGCCTCATCGCCGTTGACGAGTGTTGTGGCCACCATTTCCGGCGCATTGACCGGAACATCAGTTACAAATTGGGAGCCCAGAATTTCAGCAATTGATTTGCCTTGATGCTCCGCTTCAAGTGGCAGGCTCGCGACAATCTTTCCCTGGCCATCAACCAGAAAATAGCTCCGGCCTAAATCCAGCGCCTCTTCTGGAACTGCGTCTTGCAATAGCTGTTGGCTTGGCATGAGGCCCGGCTGCTGCAATTGTTTGATGCGCATATTTTGCGCCACTTGTTGTGCGCGAAGAAACGTCAGTTGGTTTTCGTCAGCCAGATGTTGCCCGCGGTTTTGAAAAAGCAATGTGACCAGTGCTGCAGCCTGGACCAGAAGAAAAAGCGCTGTGAGCGCCAGCACCAGGCGGCGCATGGCTTTTTCACTAAGGGCGAGATCACGGCCTTGCGCCCCAGGTAGGCGCAGACGCAACATTCGGTCGCGGAAAAACAGTTCCTTGATATTTGAGTTGGCCAAATTAGCGCCCGGGTTTTCAATGTGAATTCGGGCCGCACCACTACCAACTCACAAGCAGGCTCCGAACGGTCAAGCAATAAACCTTGCGAATCTGATTTGCCAAGCACCAACTTGGCCGAAAGGGTTTGAACCCCATCACACTTGCAATGTTCTCGTAATGATCTCAAGAACATCGCGCGAAAGGGCGGGTTCCGCCATCACGCGCTGCATTTCCCGCTGCGCGGCAACGCGCCGTGCAGCATTGAACATCCGCCAGGACCTGAAACCCGTCGCAAGACGCGACGCCACCTGCGGGTTGATGCCATTCAACGTGATGATGGCATCAGCCGCCAATCTGTATCCTTCGCCATTTTCAGCATGAAAACCTGCGAGGTTGCCGCCAATAAAGTTTCTGACAAGGGAGTAGACACGGTTTGGCGTTTTCCAGGTGAAGTCCTTGTGCTCCAGCAGTTTGCGCACGCGCGAAACTCCATCGCCCGGCATGGCAGCTTGTACGGCAAACCACTTGTCGACCAGCAATGGATCACCCTGGTGACGATCATAGAAAGTTGCAAGCAGGGCTGCAGCGCGGGGATGATCCATCCGCGTCGCCAGTGCCAGCGCATTGAACTCAACAGTCATGTTGTCGGCCTTGGCAAACATCTCTTCAAGCCGCGCCATCACAAAGTCGGGCTCGGCCGCTGAAAGCAGTCCCAGGATAGAAAACAGCAATGCGCGCCTTGCTGTTCCCTCAGTGTCTGGGCGATAGGTGCCGCTGTCAACATTGCTGGCAGCCTGTCGCTTTAAGAGGGGAGCGAGTCTTTTGGCAATTCGCGCCCGCACAATATCACGCGCCTTCTCGACGAGATCGGCATCAACATCCTTGCCCACCACTTCCACAATTTCCTCGACGATGGGGAGCTGCAGCAACTTGGCCTTGAAGGCATCATCAAGACTTTTGTCTTTCAAGGTTTGTCCAATAGCTTTGGCAAAGCCCGCGACACTTGGTGCGGGTTTGCCGCTTGCCAGCGATTGATAAGTCTTGCCGATCAACTTCTTCGCAAGAACCTGTGCTGCTTCCCAGCGATTGAGGCTGTCGGAATCATGCCCCATCAAAAATAAGAGATCGGCTGATGATTGATTGGTCTTCAAAACAACCGGAGCCGAAAAACCGCGATTGAAAGAGAGAACAGGCTCCTCATTCACATTATGAAATCGAAAAACCTGTTTGGCTTCGGTAAGTTCAATGACATCAGAGTTGAGTGGCCCCTTACCTTCAAGATCGAGTGGCATGTCATGCCCGGAGGAATCAACCAGTCCCAAGCGAAATGGCATGTGAAGTGGCAACTTTTTCTTTTCACCCGTGCGCCGTTCGGTCTTCTGCGAAACTGCAAGTTCATAGCGTTTGGCCGCAGCATCGTAAGTGCCGCGCACAGTAACTTTCGGTGTTCCAGCCTGTTCATACCAGCGGAAGAACTGGCCAAGATCGCGGCCCAAGGCGTCGGCCATGCATTTCACAAAATCTTCCACGGTGGCCGCTTCGCCATCATGTCGTTCAAAATAAAGATCCATGGCTTTGCGGAAACCTTGAGGCCCGATCAACACCTGCAGCATCTGGCAAAGCTCAGCACCCTTGTCATAGACCGTGGCAGTATAAAAATTGTTGATCTCCATATATGAAGCGGGCCGCACAGGGTGCGAGAGTGGCCCTTGGTCTTCCGGAAATTGCCGCGCGCGCAAATCCTGCAAATCATCAATGCGCTTCACCGGGCGTGAACGCATATCGGAGGTGAATTCCTGATCGCGGAAAACCGTCAATCCCTCTTTCAGGCAAAGTTGAAACCAGTCGCGACAGGTAATGCGATTGCCGGTCCAGTTGTGGAAATATTCATGGGCGATGATGCCTTCAATCAGCTCAAAATCCCGGTCGGTTGCAGTTTCCGGCAACGCCAGAATATATTTGTCATTGAAAATATTGAGGCCCTTGTTCTCCATGGCACCCATGTTGAAATCAGAGACGGCAACAATATTGAAAACATCAAGATCATAAGCGCGGCCAAAACGCTGTTCATCCCAACGCATGGAGGCTTTAAGGCTTTCCATCGCCCAGCTGCAGCGGTTTTCTTTGCCTTTCTCGACATAAATGCCGAGCTTCACATGACGCCCCTCGCTGGTGGTGAAATGATCGTGCACAGAGGCGAGATCTCCCGCAACCAACGCAAAGAGATAGCTGGGCTTTGGATGAGGATCATCCCATTCCGCAAAATGACGGTCAGCGCCAATCGCGCCCGAGTTTTTGGGATTGCCGTTGGACAGCAGTACTGGCTTTGACAAGGGCGCTTCAACGCGCACGAAAAACTTTGTCATCACATCGGGTCGGTCTGGAAAATAGGTGATGCGCCGGAAGCCTTCAGGCTCGCACTGGGTGCAATACATGTCGTTGGACATATAGAGCCCCGAAAGTGCCGTGTTGGATTGCGGTGAACAACTTGCAGTCACTTTTAACGTGAAGGCCCCCTTCGGCGGTTTGGTGATCGTAAGGCTCTTGTCATCGACAACGTAGTCTTTCGGCGCGAGAGCCTTTCCGTTGATACTGACCGAAACGAGCTTGATCATCTCGCCATCAAGGACCAGCGGCACTTTCTTGGCGCTGCGTGATGCCAAGGAAAGCTCTGACTCAACAATTGTGTCATCGGGGGAAAGTTTGAATATCAGCTTTGCCGAATTCAGCGTGAACGGGAACGGCTTGTAGTCTTTGAGGCGAATGGTGGCAGGCGTTTCAGTTTTCATGGCGTTCCGTCAGAAGCGGTTGATACGGTAAGGTTGAAGATCAAGATTGGGAGGCGTCTTGTCGATCATCTCAGAAATAATGCGACCTGTTGAAGGCCCCCAGGTGAGACCCATGTGACCGTGGCCAAACCCATACCACACATTGGACGTGGTGGTGGAAGGACCAATCACTGGAATTGAATCTGGTGTGCCGGGTCTGCGACCCATCCAGCGCGTGGTCTTTTCATTCGGAGGGTTCAGTGCCGGAAACACCTTCTTGAATATTGTGTAGAGCGCATCAGATCTGGCATAATTTGGTTCCGCATCAAGCCCGGCAAATTCGGCAGTCCCTGCCAGTCTTAACCCCATCTCCATCGGCGTCGCCACGCCGGGTGTTTGCGAATATGTGATGGAGCGCGAAATGGAAATTCCTGGGTCCGGCAGCACAATATGATAGCCACGCTCGGCTTCCAGCAGAACTTTCTCGCCAAGCTGCCGCGCCAAAAAATGTGAATAGGCCCCGCCGCAGATCACCAGACGGTCGACGTTCTGCAATCCGTGCTGCGCCAGGTGAAGCCCACTCACGCGGCCATCAGATTTCTCAAGCCTGGTCACGTCATCCAGTAAAATTTTGCCACCATCGGCAACGAATTTCGCAGCAATAGATTTGACAACGCTTTCGGGATTTCTGACGAAATACCAGCCCCCGTGAAAGGCACCATGGCTGATGTTCTTCGAAAGGGCAGGTTCCATCTCGCGCGCCTGGTCGCCGCTGAAAGTCTCGCAGGAAAATCCAAACTCAGCCTTGATGTGGCGTTCTTCCGCCTCGGCTTCGAATTGTTTTTTCGTCTCGAAAACGCGCAAGGTTTCGCGCTTCACCATAAGGTCACTGCGGCCTGCCGCCTTGAGAAGCGTTTCGAAATCTGAAACCACCCGAAGCCCAAGGGCCGCCCGCGCCGCCGTGATGGAGCTCACGCGTGAAGGGGTGGTGTTGCGTGCCGCCGCCAAAAACCACGGCAAGGCTTTCGGTAAATAAGACCAGCGAATGGTGAGGGGCCCCAAGGGATCCATGAGCCAAACCGGCAACTTCCGGAAAATCTTGGGATGAATGGTGGGCATGATTTCGGCAAATGCCAGCCCGCCCGCATTGCCAAAGGAACAGCCTTCTCCCGGTGGCAGGCGATCAATGACGGTAACATCATAACCTGCGCGTTGCAGGAATGCTGCCGATGACATGCCGACAATTCCGGCCCCTATAACGTGAACATGACCCTTCATGCAGGTTCCTTATCGTGAATCGCTTATTGCGCCAAACCCTGAGCCTGAATGGAGCCCGCAAAACCGCATAGTTGCCATGCTTTGCGATCTTGATCCAATATCAGCCTAACGCTCTATTAATGCTAAGACAAATTAACCGACAAGTTTTCCAAATGGCTAGAACTAATGCGATATGCTAGCCAGCCAGGAAAGGCCGCTGCCATGTTGAATCGTCAGGATTGGGATGTGAAGAAAACGGAAGAGGCAAGCCTTGAAGATTTCGTGCAAGCCATGGCCCACGCGGCCTTCGGCGTGTCCATTGTCACAACCGATGGGGCGGCTGGCCGCTATGGTTTGACTGTCAGCGCCATTGCATCAGTATCGGCTGAACCGCCTTTGCTGTTGGCCTGCATCAACCGGAAAAACCCTATTGTTGAAGCCTTGACCCAGAATGGTGTCTTTGTGGTGAGTCTGCTGTCGCAAGATCAGTCGGCGTTGGCGCGCATCTTTGCAGGCCGCCCCAAGACGGGCCCGGCCTATGATTTTTCTGCAGGTGAATGGCAGGAAGCAGAGGGCAGGGCGCCGCGCCTGCTGGGCTGTTCCGCAAACTTTGATTGCAACCTTGAAAGCTGGCATGACGCTGGCACCCACCGCATCTTCATTGGCCATGCAATCAGGGCAACACATTCTGGCCTGTCGCCGCTGGTTTATAGCCATCGCAGATTCGGCCACTTCAAAATGACACACGAAGCCAATTCCTGAGCTGCCCCCATGCCCATGCCGTTCAACTATCGCTCGGCAACTCCGGATTTTGAGGCCTATCTCAACGACGTGATGGAACTTGGTCTCCTGCAGACTTCAAATCAGGCCTATCAGGCCACGCGCGCCGTTTTTCACGTGTTCCGCTCGCATGTCGAACGGCAAGTGGCCATGGATTTTGCGCAATTTCTGCCCGCGGTCTTGCGCGCCATATTTGTGGAAGACTGGAATCTCGGGGCCCCGGTCACGCCTTTTTCAGACCCTGACCAATTGTTGAAGGAAGTCTTGGCCGTCAGGCCCGATCACAATGTCTCGCCACCCAGCGCCATTCACGATGTGGCCGTGGCCTTGCGCAATTGTCTGAAGGCGGAAGACCATGCACTGATGCTCAAAAATCTGCCGCTAGATGCGCGCCATTATTGGACTGCGGACTAAATCGAGAGCCGTTCCAGCAGACGCGCCAGCATGGCATCACAAAGCCCCATCTGCTCCACACTTACATATTCATCAGGCTTGTGCGCCACGGCAATGTTGCCCGGTCCGCACACCACGGATGGAATGCCAAGCTCCTTCTGAAACAATCCACCCTCGGTTCCAAAGGTGATCTTGCCCGTGGAATTACCCCCCGTCAGCGCGCGGACGAAATTGACAATCTCGCTATCAACCCGCGTATCCAAGGCGGGATAGCTTTGTAAATCTGTGAACACAAAGCGTGCATCCTTATGAACACCGCGATAGCGTTCAGCGACAATCTCTGCCGCCGCCTTGATCTGCTCCACAATCGCGTGCTGGTCATCCTGCGGCAAATAGCGGATTTCAAAATCAAACGTGGCGAGGTTGGGGACAATGTTCATCACTTCGCCGCCCGCCATCTTGCCGACGTGCAAAGTCGTATAGGCTACCTCATAGTCGCCATCGCGCGCGCCATCCGCGGCAAGCTCCCCCTGGATGCGACGAATTTCGCCAATCAAATCACATGCCATATAAATGGCATTGGCACCGATGGGGGCTAGCGACGAATGCGCCTCCAACCCATGCGCTGAAACCCGGAAACCCAGCTTGCCCTTGTGCGCCGTCACCACCTGCAACATGGTGGGCTCCCCCACGATGCAGAAGCGGGGGCGAATGGGCAACGTCTTCAGCATATCGAGAAGCCGCCGTACACCGATGCACCCAATTTCCTCATCATAGGAAAAGGCCAGGTGAATGGGCGTGTGCAATTTTTGCGTTGATGCTTTTTCTGCGAGTGCAAGGCAACAGGCGATAAAGCCTTTCATGTCAGCCGTGCCGCGCCCGTAAAGATTGGCATCACGTCTTGCCATCAAAAATGGATCACTGCTCCAGTTCTGTCCCTGCACCGGCACCACATCTGTATGCGCCGAAAGGGCAATGCCTGGAACATCAGCAGGTCCGATTGTTGCCCACAGATTTGCCTTTGAGCCATCTTCATTCGCCACAAGCTGTGAAGAAATCCCAACGCCCTTCAACACACCTTGCACATAGGCGATGAGATCAAGGTTGCTGTCGCGGCTGATCGTCGGAAAGGCGATGAGTTTTTGAAGATGGTCAAGACTGGTCATGCCACCTCATTGTCAAATTCCGGCAAGTGAGTACAGTGCCAGCATGAATAAATATTGTGCCAATCTCGTCTGGCTTTTCACCGAACATGAATTTCTTGATCGTTTTGCCGCTGCAGCGAGGGCAGGCTTCAAAGGCGTGGAATTTGCAAGCCCCTATGAATTTTCGGCCAAGGAATTGGCGTGGCGATTGGACGACAATAGCCTGGAGATGGTTTTATTTAATCTGCCCTTTGGAGATTTTGCCAAGGGTGAGCGCGGCTTGGCGTGCCTTCCCCACCGCAAGCGTGAATTCCGCGATGGCGTGAAACACGCCATGGAATATGCCTATGCGTTGAACTGCAAGCGTATCAACGCCTTGGCTGGCATTGCGCCCGAAGGTGTTGCCTCGTCAGTGTTGTGGGATACCCTCGCCGAAAACCTCGCGTTCGCAGCCGAAGAAACCGCAAAGCAGAATATCACCCTGGTGGTGGAGCCGATCAACAGGTTCGACATGCCCGGCTTCTTTCTCAATACGTCCACCGATGGTCTTCGCGCTATCGCTGCAGCGGGCCATCCCAACGTAAAACTGCAATACGATATTTATCATATGCAGCGCATGGAAGGTGAATTGGCAAGCTCGCTTCGACGCTTGATGCCAGTGATTGGCCACATGCAATTGGCTGACAATCCTGGCCGCCATGAGCCAGGCACCGGCGAGATTAATTACAAATATCTCCTGCCCCTGATCGCAGAGCTTGGCTACGACGGCTGGATTGGTTGTGAGTACAAGCCTTCAACCAGAACCGAAGACTCGCTTGGCTGGATGGAGTAACGGCTTCAGGTTTCAACAAAAACTGAAACAGATTGCGCCGGGCAATTTTCACCCTGGCCGGATGAGAATATCCGCAACCAACTTGCATTAGGTTTCGCAGCAAGCCGCATGGCTTGCGTAACATTCTCGCCATTGATGGCAATCACCAATCGCTTGTTTTTGGCGCTGATCGCCAATCCGACGAAACGCTGGAAGGGTTCATTCCATTTCAGCGTGCCGCCATCTTCGCCAAACCAGAACGCCTCATCACCCATCAGAAATGAATCGTCAAAGAATGCCTGGAGATGCGTTCGCAAATCAAACAACGAACGCACATAAGCCTCAAGTGCTGTATCCCGGTCT
>JBDSTO010000183.1:0-21083 GCA_039928255.1 Aestuariivirga sp.
GCAGAAATTTGTTGCGGATACAAAGGTCAATGAGTTGATGGTGGCGTCTGCCCTTTATGATCATGACGCAAGGCTTAAATCCTATGCGTTGCTGGCAGGGATCATGGGTCAGATCTAATATTTGGTGAGAGCATTCAGAATTGCTTCGGCACCAACGCTTGCTTCTGCTCCGAAGATTCTGGAGGGCTTAGCGGATGCAGGGACTGACTGCGGCTTTGCAGCAATTGATCCTGCAAGGCCATTTGGCCTACGCTTCTGTCTGGGGACCGACTGCGATTTCGGTTTGAAGTTCCCTTGATATGAGGGTCGCTCAATTGTCTTATCCGAAGCTGGGTTTTTGGTCGAAATTGCTTTCTGGAAGAAGTTCCTTGAGCAAACTGCCGGTGCATAAGCGTCAACGTAAATATTCAGCGAATCCAGTCCAACCCACCATTTATGCAATCGGCGATGTCCACGGGAGAATTGACCTCCTTACCAAACTTCACAAGTCCATTGACCGGGATTGGGCAGAACGTGATGCGCGCGGCGGCATGGCTTTGGAGATCTATCTCGGTGATCTCATTGATCGTGGACCGGGCAGCGCCAATGTTGTTGCTGAGCTGCTCAAACGAAAAGCCACGCGAAACTGTGTTTTCATACTCGGCAACCACGAAGTAGAATTTTTGCACGTCTTGGCTGGCACTGCAAAGCCAGAACAAATCATGCATTGGTTGCGGATGGGTGGGGCTGCCACGGCGCAGTCTTATGGTGTGAAGCACATTCCCCGACGAATTGAACAGGGAACTGCGCGCTTTGTGGCCACTCTTAAAGAGGGGGTTCCTGAATCGCATCGGCAGTTTCTGGAAAACAGTCAGTTGCTTTATGTGGCTGAGCCATATTTGTTCGTGCATGCGGGCATAAGACCCGGCCTTCGCCTCGCCCAGCAGTCGAGTGTTGACCTCTTTTCAATCCGAGAGGAATTTCTTTTATCGGACGACAAGCATGACTATGTGATTGTGCATGGTCACACACCCGTCATGGATGTTCAATTTCTTTCCAATCGCATCAATGTCGATACGGGAGCATTTGCTACGAATCGGCTTTCATGTGTGCGCTTGGACAATGACGGGACGGCCAGCCTTCTGATTGACTGAATGTGATTGTGCTTCACACCATGCGCATCGACATGCCGCCGTCGATGGCCAGAGTCTCGCCGGTAATGAACGGGTTGGTCAGTAATTCGATTGCCGCTGTTGCCACATGATCAGGCGTGCCGAAACGTTTCAGGGGGATGCGATTTTCCAAATTGTTGCGCTCAGCCTCAGCCGTCATGGCAGCATGAAAACGGGTACGGATGATGCCCGGTTCAATGACGTTGACCCTGATCCCTTCATGTCCATGGTCTCGTGCCAGAGCGCGCGCCATTTGAGGCAGAGCGCCTTTGACAGTTTGATAGGCGATGGTGCCCGGGCAGCCTCGCTTTCCGGCCACAGATCCAATCATTAGAAACCCCCCACCCTTGGTGGCCAGCGCAGGATGGACGGCGCGAAAAAGGTGAAATACGGCGTGGACGTGGACCCGGAAAGCTTCTGTCCACTGTTCTGAGGAAAGATCAGTGATTTTGCCGGGGTTTGGGCCTCCAGCCGCGGGAACCACATAATCGATCCTCCCGAAACTTGATGTCGCTTCCTGCGCCAGCCTTGCTGACATTTCAGGATTTGCCGCATCGCCGACGATGAAACGAACTTCGGTCTGTTGGCGCAATTCATTGCAAAATTTCTTTACCTCATCATCTTCATTGCGGCCATTCAATACCAGCCGCACCTTTCGCTGTGCCAAGCCTGATGCGATGGCGGCGCCTATTCCGCGTGTTCCGCCTGTGATGATTGCAACTTCCATTTCGCGCTCCCAAGAATGATAATCGTGACAGTCAATGCGGGTTCAACGCACTCAACAGATTTATGACGACGAGAACAAAACCAGCAAGCACGAATTCTACTCCCGTGAAAACTCCAAGAATCGCTGCTGAATGACGATTGTCGACCAAGCGGGGCACGATCAAGTAGCGATTCACGACGGCGATCGAGACCATCGCCGCCACGATTGCAATTTTTAAAGTCAGCATTGCATCATATGAACTTGAGCTTGATGGATAGAATCGGTGGCGGATTAATGTCGCATTGATCACCCCTGAAACGATGGCGACAAATACCGCAACATGACCGGCGCTTGAGAATTTTCTCAGTGCCTTTTTTTGTTCTTCAGTAATTTTGGATGTCATTTCTCGTATGACGAGAAGGACGGGCAACAAAGCGCCAACCCAAGCACCCGCCGCCAGTACATGGGCCAGGTAACTTAGCCGCAGGAATATGCCTGCGGGTGCATCCAGCATTACTGCATGGCCGATCAGTGATCTTGAAGAGAGAAAGAGGCCAGCAATAATTACAAGAAACGTTAGCCGTTTTGACAACACCAATATTGCAAAGAGAAGAGCCGAAGCCAAGGCAGTTTGAAGAATCCAAATCGGGCCGATGTTGGATTGGAAGATGATTGCCTGCAGGACTTCGATGTTCCACGCGTCAGGCCAGCCTTCTCCGAGACTGGCAGATTGAACAGGCAAAATAGCGAGCGTGACGGCAAAAAGGGCCGTGGCCATCAACCTGTACCAAGGCCGTAGTTTTTTCGAAAGTTCCATGGCAAGTGGCTTTGGCACAAGAAAAGTCAAATAGGCCAAGCCGCCCCACAGTGGAATGGCGCAGAAATCCTGAGCCATTCTGCTCAATGTCAACGCGTCATCTGGGGTGATCACGGTTTTACGGTGAACTTGAAGTTGCCTTTGAGTTTGTGCCCATCTTTCGAAAGATTGTGCCAAGCAACGGCATAATCACCCGCAGGCAACGGCGCTGTAATCGGGGTGACCAGAGTCTTTTCGTCATCCTTGGCAAGCGATGCTGGGCCAGTGGGTAGGACCACCATCTTGGAATCTGTCAGCTTTGCGCCAGAGAATTTGAGGCTGAGGTCTTCTGAGAAGGTGATATCGATTTCAGTCGGACAGGTCGTGATCGTAGAATCTGGGGCGGGCGTCGCCTTTACAAATTCGGCGTGGGCGAAGGCCGCATGTGCGCTGAACAGGATTGCGGCGGCGGTGATGACCACTTTGGCAAATGCGTTGTTCATAAAATTGTCCTTTGGTTGTGATGGCACGGAGCAAGTCCATTTGGATTAAAATGCTATTGTGCGGCTAAAAGTTTTTGCAGCTTGGCCAGGCGATTGGCTTTGGTCTCGTCATAGGCAATCGTTGAGGCAAAACCGCCCTTGGCATTGAAGAGGAAGACCAAGGCCGTGTGATTCAAGGTGTAGTTGCCATCTTCCGCCGGGATGGTTTCATAAAAAACGTGAAAATCCTTGGCGAGTTTGGGCAATTGCTCGGGCGTTGGGATCAAGGCCTCGATACGCTTGTCGAAATTGGACAGATAATCATTCATAACCGGAGCCGTGTCCCGTTCGGGATCAAGCGTGATGAAGAACAAGCGGAAGTCTTTGGCCTTTTCACCAAGTTCAGCCAATGAGGCTGACATGTCCGAGATTGTGGTTGGGCACACTTCCGGGCAGTGGGTGTAGCCGAAAAAGAGCCCGTAGGGTTTGCCTATCAGCGTTTTGGAATCGAGCGTGCCGCCTTCCCGGGCGGCGGCCAGTTTGAATGGCGCTCCAAACTGAATGGCGCTCGTCGCGTCGCTTTGTGTTGGAATAAACTCAATGACGAGGACGGTGAAGATCACAGCGAAGAATGCTGTGATCCCTGCGATGGTGATTTTCATTTGGGTGCTCATTAATTTCATCCGTTACATTGACTTTGGTTCGACGGTAAAATCGACGTCGATTGTGCCAGCATTCTTGAATGTAAGCGTGCCTTTAAAATGGTCGCCAAGCTTAGGGTGAGACTTCAGTTTCAGGAACATGATGTGGAGCGACATGGGTTTCAGCACAACAGTCTTGCCGACAGGAATTGGAATGCCATCTTTCAACTGTGTCATCTTCATAACATCTCCCTGCATCGACATTTCATGCAATTGGACAGTGTCAGAGATTTCCGCAGTGACCTTGAGTAGCGTGTCATCGGCCTTGCCATTGTTGGTGATTTCAAGAAAGCCCGCCGCAACGGGTGCTGTGGCTGGCGCTTCTGCGGACCACGTGTGGCGAATAACCAGATCACCAAGCTTCATATCCTCGGCGTGACCTTCGTTAGCGGAGAAGAGTGCGCCCAGACTGAGCGCCGTGGCGAATGCAATTTCCTTCAGATGTTTCATGTTATATCCTTTCATTTGTCGAATTGATTAGGTTTGGAATCCGGCTTCCTTAAGGCGTTTGGGCAGAAGGAAATCGATCAAGGCAAAGGTAAGAATGGCTAATCCGCCTAAAGGAAATGCAAGACCCAAGATTGCTGCGATTATACCAACGCCAGCCGTCAACCTGTAGTCGCGCGGATAGAGAGGGGCTGCCAAATGGCCGACGGGTCTGCGTTTCCACCACATCACTACGCCGGAGATGCACAGAAAAATAACAAGGGAGAGATAAACCAAGTTGAACCCAAAGTTAATCCGGCCGGTAATGCCTTTGTGCAAGCCGATGCCCCAGGCGATGGCCTTGCCCAGAAGTTTGTATTCGCCATAGCGAACCTCGGCCAGAACATTGCCAGTGTATTGGTCAATGTGAACAAAACGATCTCCTGCGGGCGAAGGGCTATCCTGGTTGCGTCCGTCAATCGAAACTGTGAACACGCTTTTTTCATCACCGGGAATGGCCACACGGAATTGTCCAGCAAAACCATTGGCCCGGGCCCATTGCACGACACCATCAAGTGTTACGAGTGCTGCAACTGCGGTAGTACCAACTTGTGAACCAGAGGCGGGAAGTGGCGTTTGTTCCAAACCCCATGGCACTTCGCGCAGATAGTCAGGACTGTTGTTGAGAGAGGCATGCGTCTGGTCTGACAACGGCACGTTGTCCCATTTGGATGCGGGGAAAGACGACCAGGGCTGGACCAGCATACCACCCCAAACATTTGTCCACGCTAGGCCCGAGAGAACAAAGAAAACCAGGAACACCGAGAGCCATGTGCCGGTGCTGGCATGGAGGTCACGCCAGAAGGCGCGACCTTTCTGCGCCAGATTGGGAACGAGGAGTCGTAGAAATCCGCCTTCCCTTGGCCACCACATGTAAATGCCCGTTGAAACAAGGATGATGATCAGGGAAGCGGCGGCTTCAATCAGGTAACGGCCAAATAGGCCGAGGAAAAGACTATCATGAATTTTCTCGGCCTTGTTGCGCCAAGTTGTGCTCTCGTCATTGCTGGCGAGAATTTTGGCGTTGGAAGGGTCGATGGCTACTGCGTAGGTCGCAGAGTTTGTGCCCACTTCAAAATAGGCAGGCTTGTCGGGCAACCTGGGTGCGATGTAGGTGAGCAATTTGCCACCATCGACCGCTGCAAGTGCTGCCTTCGCCTGGGTTGAAACGGGCAGTCGTTTTGCAGTTACTTCAACATTTGGGCCCCATCCCAATTCATTGGTCACATCTGAATAAATCATCATGAAGGCTCCGGTGACGGCCAGCATGAGGAGAAAGGGTATGACGAAAAGCCCGGCATAGAAATGCCAGCGCCAAACGGCGCGATAGAGTCTGGTGGATGCGGCAGCATTTTGCTGCGCAGATGTATTCGAAGACATGGAAACCTCTCAAAATGAAAACAGAACTGCCGCGTGTGGCAGTGGGGGTGTTTCAGACTGGGAGGTTGGTTGGAGGTCCCCTGGGCGAGGCCCATTCGAGGGCGGGTGCGCCTTTGGGAGTGATCTGAAGCGCTGCCTGCTGTTCAGGCTGCTTCAGGCGCTGCAGCGTTTCTTCAATAATTGGAGTGGCATCAGCTCCGGCCAGGGCATGGACTGAGGAAGCACAAAGGATGCAACATTCGTGATGTTCAGTGGACTGGTTGTGATCGCCGGGTTGTTGATGTTCGCCATTTTGAGCGCAATAGCTTGAGGCAATGTCGGCCAGCAATTGCTGTTCGGCACTCACGGCAGGCGTTGGCAACAGCCCTAAAAAAAGAGGTGCCAGAATGGCCATGAGCAACACCACCGCAGGAACGCGGGCGCGCAAACGGAACATCGGCAAGAGGCTTCTCATCTAGCCCAGAATAGATGAAAGTCAGATTGGCGGTCTATTGGCAATCATGTCCTGCGACGAATTAGCTTTTTATGGGATCAAATTCACTCGGGCAATCTCCAGAGGGCCGCTTGTTATCAGACTGTCACATATATCGATAAAACTCGATATATGGATTCTTCGATGGCGATATTGGCGCTTGCGGCCCTTGCTCAAGATACGCGGCTCGGCGCATTCAAATTGCTTGTAAAACATGAGCCTGATGGCATGGCGGCCGGCGAACTGGCGCGGCTCCTTAAAGTTCCACAGAATACGCTCTCAACCCATTTGGCGCTCTTGTCTCAAGCGGGACTCGCGACGAGTGAGCGCCACAGCCGTTCGATCATCTATCGCGCCAGGCTCGAGGGATTGCGGGAGGTTGTCTTGTATCTGCTGCGCGATTGTTGCGACGGCAATACAGCACTTTGCGCGCCCATAATTTCTGATCTCACCCTCACTTGTTCCACCGCGGAGTGCTGCCCATGACCATACATATATTCAACGTCCTCTTTTTGTGCACGGGCAATTCTGCCCGTTCGATTCTTGCTGAGGCGATTCTGAACCGCGAGGGCCAAGGCAGGTTTAAAGCCTATAGTGCAGGCAGCTTTCCAAAGGGAGAAGTGAACCCTCATTCCATCACGCTGTTAAAGCAGTTGGGCTATGACACGTCGAGTTTCCGCTCAAAGAGTTGGGATGAATTTGCCGTTGCCGGTGCTCCCAAACTCGATTTTGTTTTTACAGTTTGTGACAATGCCGCGGGCGAAACATGCCCGGTGTGGATTGGTCATCCGATGTCGGCGCATTGGGGCATCGCTGATCCAGCAGAAGCAACCGGTACTGAGGCCGAGATCGCATTGGCTTTCAAACAGGCTTATGCTGCAATGCTACATCGCATTTCCGCCTTCATCAATTTGCCGTTGGCTTCGCTTGATCGGATGAGCTTGCAAAACAGGCTGACCGACATTGGCAAATCTCATGATTGATCTGCCACGCAGACTGGCGGCAGAAACCTTCGGCACGGGCATTCTTGTGGCAACGGTGGTCGGTTCCGGCATCATGGCTGAAAGGCTTAGTGGTGGAAATGTTGCGCTCGCTTTGTTGGGAAATACAATCCCGACAGGTGCCATTCTTGTGGTGCTGATTACACTTCTGGGCCCAATTTCTGGCGCGCATTTCAACCCCGTGGTGACGGCGGTGGTGGCCTGGCTGGGGAAGCTCTCAAAGGCAGAAGTATTGCCCTATGTCGCCACGCAGATTGCAGGCGGCATTTTGGGAACGTTTCTTGCTCACGCGATGTTTGATCTGCCGATCATTCAGATATCAACCAAGCTTCGTTGGGGCCAAGGCCAATGGATTGCTGAAGTTATAGCAAGCTTCGGCTTGCTCCTCACCATTCTGGGTGGCTTGCGCTTTTCCGCTGCTACCCTTCCCGCCATGGTTGGGCTTTACATCACCGCAGCATATTGGTTTACGGCGTCAACCAGCTTTGCCAATCCCGCTGTGACGATTGCACGGTCGCTGAGCGACAGTTTTGCAGGCATTTCGCCGGCTTCTGTTTTGCCCTTTATTATAGCGCAATGTGTCGGCGCATTTGCCGCCGCTCTCTTGGGCCGGTGGCTTTTCAAGGCAGGCTGAAGCAATAGTGTCCTAGCTACCGCTGCATTTCTCAAACTCATGCCATTTTATTGCAGCCGCCTGTTGTCCATTGTGGCGATCAGCACCTATGGCTGACCCTCCATTAGGCTCTTCATTTTAGTGAACCATTCGGTTATTTAGTATTGAGAGGGATGCCTGAGCGTCAAGTCTGTGAGGTTATGCAGTGCAAAATACATATGACTATATCATCTGCGGCGGCGGTTCGGCGGGTTGCGTGCTGGCCAATCGCCTGAGTGAAGATGAAGGTTGCCAGGTCTTGCTTCTGGAAGCAGGCGGAAGTGACCGGCATCCGTTGTTTCACATGCCGGCTGGTTTTGCCAAGATGACCAAGGGCATTGCGTCATGGGGCTGGCACACAGTTCCGCAGAAGCATCTGAAGGGGCGTAAACTGCGATACACGCAAGCCAAAGTCATTGGTGGCGGTTCCACCATCAACGCGCAGGTTTATGCGCGCGGAAATGCGGAAGATTTCGATAGCTGGGGACAGGGCGGAAATTTTGGTGGTTGGGATTACAAGAGCGTTCTCCCCTATTTCAAGCGCGCCGAAGACAACCAGCATCTGGCCGATGAATATCACGGCTACGGCGGCCCGCTTGGCGTGTCGCGCCCGACGGCCACACTTCCCATTTGCGATGCGTTTTTGCGGGCCGCGCAAGAGATCGGCATTCCCTACAATCCAGATTTCAATGGCCGCGTTCAAGCTGGTATTGGCTTTTATCAACTCACACAACGCAACAAGAGCCGTTCATCTGCCGCCATGGCCTATCTCGCTCCGATCAAGAACCGGAAAAACCTGACGGTAATGCGGGATGTGAATGTGCGGACGATTGTTGTGAAAGGCAGCCGGGCCACAGGCGTGAATGCAGTTGTGGATGGCCAGTTGCGGGAAATTTCTGCGGCGCGCGAAGTTATTGTCTCTTCGGGTGCGATCGGTTCGCCAAAACTTTTGCTGCAGTCGGGCATTGGACCAAAAGACGAGTTGGAAAGTCTTGGGATAGAAGTTCAACACCATCTCGCTGGTGTGGGTAAAAATCTGCAGGATCATGTGGATATTTGTGTCATTTGCGAATGCACGGGCGATCATACTTATGACGGTGTTGCGAAATGGCATCGGACACTCGCGGCGGGCCTTCAGTATATGCTGACCAAAACTGGTCCCGTGGCCTCCAGTCTTTTTGAGACGGGTGGCTTTTGGTATGTCGACAAGAATGCGCGATCACCCGACATGCAATTTCATTTGGGACTTGGCTCTGGCATTGAGGCTGGGATTGCAAAATTGAAGAATGCCGGCGTCACGTTAAACTCCGCTTATATGCGGCCCCGTTCGAGAGGCACAGTGAAACTCGCCAGTTCCAATCCTGAGGACGCGCCCTTGATTGATCCCAATTTCTGGTCAGATCCCAATGATCTGGAAATGTCATTGCGTGGGCTTCGGATGGCGCGGGAAATCATGAGCCAGAACGCATTAAAGCCCTATGTGCTGGCAGAACGTGTGCCGGGACCTGATGTTTCAAGCGATGAGGAGTTGATCGACTATGCTTGCGCCAATGCCAAGACGGATCATCATCCCGTTGGCACCTGCAAAATGGGTGTTGATGATATGGCGGTGGTATCGCCTGATCTGAAGCTTCATGGTCTTGAGGGATTGCGCGTGTGCGATGCCTCGGTGATGCCCTTCGTTACGTCTGGAAACACCAATGCGCCGACTATCATGGTTGCGGAAAAAGGGGCGGATCTCATTCGCGGACTCCCCGCCTTGCCCGCAGCCAAGATTGATGTGGCCAGCCAAAGAATGCCGCATGGCCATTGATCCCAGGGTAATAGAAAACCCGCGCGCGTTTCTGGCGGAAGTGTTTGAGGTAGCGGTGAAGGCCGGAAATCCCTTGCAGGGCATCAAGGCAAATCTACCCAGGCGCCCCAAGGGCCGGGTGATTGTGGTGGGTGCCGGCAAGGCATCGGCACAGATGGCAATGGCACTCGAGGCCTTGTGGGAAGGGCCGCTGGAAGGGGCTGTGGTTTCGCGTCACGGGACGACCGCTGAATTGAAACAGATCAAGCTGATGACGGCGGCCCATCCCGTTCCCGACATTGCAGGACTTCGCGCGTCACATCATCTTCTGGATCTGGTACAGAACCTGACGAAAGATGATCTGGTGATTGCGCTGATCTCGGGCGGGGGCTCGGCGCTGCTGCCCGCGCCACAAGAAGGACTTGCGCTTCAGGATGAGATTGATCTCAATACAGCGCTTTTGAAATCGGGTGCGCCAATTTCTGCGATGAATGCCATTCGCAAACATATTTCACTCATTAAAGGCGGAAGACTCGCGGCAGCTGCGTACCCGGCGAAAGTGGTGAGTTTTGTTGTTTCAGATATTCCGGGCGATGTTCTTTCTCTTGTGTCGAGCGGGCCGACGATTGCGGATGATGTTTCTCTTGGCGATGCATGGAATTTCATCGCTAAACATGACATTGCGCTTTCGTCAAAACTAATAGCTCATTTGAGATCCGCGCTTCCTGCGCCTTCACCTGATAATACCGTTTTTGCGGGCCACGAGGTACATCTTGTGGCTTCGGCAAAACAGTCACTGAAGGCTGCTGCGGCATATGCGCTGTCACGGGGCCTGCCCGCTCACATTCTTTCTGATGCCATCGAAGGAGAATCCCATGAGGTGGCCAAAATGCATGCAGCAATGGCGGTCTTTGCCCGATCGGAAGGGCGGCCTTTCCAGCCGCCATGCTTGATGCTTTCGGGTGGCGAAACCACGGTTACCATTGGCCACGGCGGGGCTGGCAAGGGTGGACGCAATGGCGAATTTGCCTTGAGCTTTGCTTTGGCCATTGCCGGGCGCGAAGGCATTCATTGTCTCGCCGCGGACAGTGACGGAATTGATGGTTCAGAGAATAATGCAGGGGCGTTTGCCGATGGCAAAACGGTGGACCGCATTCTGGCAACGAAGCTTGATCCGAGCGCTTTCCTCACGGCGCATGACAGTTGGACTGCACTCAATGAAGCCGGTGATCTTTTCATCACAGGACCGACGGGTACCAATGTGAATGATTTTCGCGCGATTTTGCTGTTGCCCTAACCACATATGAAGCTTGCGCCGCTTGTGAATTGCGATAAGCGAGACCTCATGAGTTCTGCCGAAACATTCGAGATCTATCTGGTTTCCATTCCGGGCCTTGAGGCGACCTTGTGTGATGAAGCGCGGCAACTTGGGTTTGCGGGTGCCGTCGTTGTTTCAGGTGGTGTCGCATTCCAGGGTGGATGGCACGACGTATGGTATGCGAATTTGCGATTGCGGGGAGCAAGCCAGGTGCTTGCCCGGATTGGATCATTCCATGTGAGCCATCTGGCGCAACTTGACAAACTTGCACGCAAATTTCCATGGGGGAAGTTCCTGCGTGTCGACGTCCCGGTGAAGGTTGAAGCTTCATGCAAAAAATCGCGGATCTATCATGCTGGCGCAGCGGCTCAGCGCATAGAGACAGCGCTCCGTGAAGAGATGGGTATTGTTGTTGACGATAACGCCATCGTCTGTGTGAAAGCGCGCATTGAAGATAATCTGTGCACAATCAGCCTCGAGACTTCGGGGGAGGCCTTGCACAAACGCGGTCACAAGCTTGGTATTGGCAAGGCGCCAATGCGTGAGACCATGGCATCGCTGTTCTTGCGTCAGTGCGGCTATGACGGCAAGGAGCCGGTGATAGATCCCATGTGTGGGTCCGGAACTTTTGTCATTGAAGCTGCCGAAATTGCGGCAGGCCTTGCCCCTGGTCGTGACCGCAGCTTTGCCTTTGAGTATTTTCAAGACTTTGATGCTGCTGCTTGGGCAGAAATGCAGAAAACAAAAGTGGACATCTCAACGGAATTGAAATTTTATGGTAGCGACCGCGATGCGGGAGCAATCGCCATGGCCACGGACAATGCGTCACGTGCGGGTGTTTCTGAAATTACGCAGTTCCAGACTGTTGCCGTCAGCAATCTTCAACGACCTGACGGGCAACCCGGCCTTGTGATCGTGAATCCGCCCTATGGCACGCGCATAGGCGATAAGAAACCACTTCACGCACTTTATGGAGCGTTCGGGCAGGTGATGCTCACACGTTTTTCGGGGTGGCGTGTGGGCGTGGTCACAAGCGAATTGGCGCTTGCGAAATCAACCGGGCTTCCATTTTTGTCGACCGGTCGATCAGTTCTCCACGGCGGCTTGCGCATCCAGTTGTTTCAAACGAAACCTCTGCCTTAAGCGCCTGAGCGCAAAAGTTCCTTGATATTGCCGCGTGGCTTTCCCGACATTTCCGCAATCTTGCGGTCTTGGGCCATGATTTCGGTGCGGGCATGGTCTTCAATCTCGTCGCTGGAGAGGCCAGCGGCGTTGATTTTACGGCGTGAGCTTCGGGTTCCGTCTTCATAGACGACATCGAACATCACGAAGTTGTCTTCAATCTTTTTAGCTTTCTTGGCCATGATCAGGCTTCCTTTCAGGATTGGAGTCCGGCGGCTGCCCGTCTTCGTGGAGGGCGCCCTCGTTTTTGCGCTGGCTCGATTTGTCGAGCCGCATTTGCTGCTTTTCCAGCGCCTTGCGTTGTTTGGCCTTGGCGCGGTTGTTACGCTCCTGGCTATAGTTTGGAGGAAATGCCATCGTGTTGCGCGCTCCGTTGCTGGGCAGTTGATCTGGCTTTGCGTCTTGAGCGCAAACCAGCAGAGATTACCGATCCAGGTTTGACAAATTCGACTTCTAAAGCCGTCAATGCAGCGCCCAATATTGCCGAGACTCAAGACTTCCGGGCAGAAATTCGGCTGTGCTAAAGAACCATGAGGAATTCCCTATTCCAATCTGGGCAATAATGCAAACCGTTGTGTTTTGTGGTGCGGCGGCGGAACTTTTCACGCGATTTAGGCGTTGATTGAGCAACAACATATGGAGAGTGCCATGCCTGCAAAATCACAAGCGCAACAGAAAGCGGCTGGTGCAGCATTAGCCGCAAAACGCGGCGAAGAACCCAAAAGCCATCTCAGGGGTGCGTCACTCAGCATGTTCAAATCCATGTCTGAAAAAGAATTGGATGAACTTGCCAGCACCAAAAGGTCAAAACTTCCCGCTTACAAGAAAAAGTAACTCTTGCGATGAGGGTTTAATGACTACCCTTGCAGGGTGAGCCGTGGTGTTGTGAAATTCGCCAATTGCCGTTCTGTCGAACAAGGGCCCAGGTCATTCGAAAGGGTGTTACTGCGCTCTCATCTGCGAAATCTACAAACCCAGCGGTGACAGCGACATTGTCTGAAATCACTTTGACGACAGGCATGGGATAGGATTTGACGTGGACCGTGGGCCCTACTGCCTCGAAATAGCTTCGGACAGCGTTGCGGCCATTTTGTAATATGTCTACTGACCCGAAGAGAAGCGCATCTTCCGTGTAAAGCTCCATATGCTTGTCGAGATCATGTCTATTGAAGGCCTCAATCCATTTGGCCAGCAGGATTTCAATGGTTGGGGTCATGTTTAATTCCTCATATCTGAGCTAAGAGAGTATCGGGTTTCATGCTTTGGCCAAATGTCTGTTGAGCGTACTTTGACGCGCAACTATTCTGTAGCCAATGTCGATTTTCGTTTGTTTCAGCACCCCGTCCTTGATCATCGAAATGGCCGTTGCGGCCGCCAGCCGTCCCAGTTCATAGCGATGGGTGGCGACTGACGAAAGTGAAGGGGAAGCGTAGGCGGAAAACTCGAGATCGTGGAATCCCAGAATTGAAATTTCATTTGGCACGCGGCGGTTAAGCTGGCGGCATTTCATCGAGGCGCCAAGCGCCAGGTTGTCGTCGATGAAGAAAATGGCATCAGGACGATTCGGCATGGCGACGAATCCATCCATGAGCGTTGAACCCAAAGTAATCGTACTTTGCTGCGGATTGGAAATCAGTAGTCCCTCCCAACTCAAATTTGCTTCTTCCATCGCCTGCTTATATCCCGTCAGACGCGCCGAGGCCCGGATATCATGGTGACCCATGCCGAAACCAATACGCTGGTTGCCCATTTCAATCAGGAAGCGTGTGGCGTCGTAACCTGCTTTCGTCTGCGAGAGGCCAATGTTCACGTTAATCGGGTCGTCGGTCAGTTCAAATGTTTCAATGACGGGAATACGCGAGCGCTGCAGCAGACGACGTGTCATCGCCGTATGTGTTGTGCCCACAATGATGATGGCTTCCACCCTCTGGCCCAGAAGTGTTCTAACCGCCTCGTCTTCTTCTTCTGTTGAGTATCGGCTGTTCACCACCACAACCTGAAAGCCAGCGCTGAGGAACTCCACATGAATGGCCTGCAGATATTCAGCGAAGATGACGTTGTAGAGAGTTGGAACAATGACGCCCACCGTGTGGCTGCGGGATGAGGCGAGCCTGCTTGCGGCGAGATTTGGGAAATATCCCAGTTTGGCGACTGCAGATTCAATGCGTTGGCGCAATTCTGAAGACACGATCGCGGGGTTTCGCAAGGCCCGTGAAACCGTAATTGGGCTCACGCGCGCCAGTTCGGCAACATCGTCCAGGGTCTTGCGCTTTGTAGGTTTGCCGTTCTTTGCCACTTGGGTTGCCTTTCCGTCCCCAATATTAATTTTCACTAATAAGATGCTCTCACGGTGCGTACACTCCTCTTCATGCAATATTCCGTTGCCCATTGACAGCGCTATCATTTGGGGATTAGCTAAAGTGGTCCTCTTTGATTGAGGGAAATGCGATTCAAATTCGAGATGCCAGCCGGGATCAACCTGGGGCACAACATGGGAGATACAAATGTCAGTGATTAAGACGATTGGTAAGGCTTGCGCTATCGGCGTTTCGGCGTCGATGTTTGCCTTGCTGGCCACGACGGCTCAAGCCGAACCAAAGGTTGTTGCAGGCCCTGCAGCTCAGCCCGATTGCTTTGCGCCCTGGTCCAAGGACACGAAGTTCTTTCAGTTCCCCAAGAAGGCCGGACCATACCGGATTGCCTTGGCCAACGGCTATATCGCCAACACCTGGCGCATTCAGATGATTCAAACGGCCAAGGCCTACGCGGCCCAGCCTGAAGTCAAAGCCCAGTTGAAGGAATTCAAGGTTGTTTCGACGGGTGAAGATGTGCCTGCGCAAATCTCTGCCATTAACAACTTCATCGATTCCGGTTTTGATGCCATCGTTGTCAACGCGCAGAACCCAACTGCCTTCGGCCCTGTGATCAAGCGCGCCAAGGAAGCTGGTGTTGTGCTGGTTGCCTTCGACAACATCCTCGACACCCAGGATGCCATCAACGTCAACGTTGATCAGAAGGGTCTTGGCGCTCTCTGGGCCAACTGGCTGATCAAGAACGTTCCAAATGGCGGCAAAGTACTGGAAGTACGCGGTGTCGCTGGTACATCGGTTGATACCGACCGCCACAACGGCATTCACGAGACGCTCGATGCTTCGGGAAAGAAGTGGGCTGTGACGGAAGTTGTAGGCAAATGGGATGATGGTGTGGCCCAAAAGGCAGCAGCAGATGCCATCGCCACCAACGGACCATTTGATGGCATTACCGCTCAAGGCGGCGACACCGGTGTGGTGCAGGCCATGATCGATGCCAAGCACAAGTTCGTTCCCTTTGGTGGTGAAACCGAAAACGGCTTCCGTAACTTCTGCTCACAGCATGCTGCTGATGGATTGAAGTGCTCGTCAGCCGGCACAGGCCCCGCCCAGGTTGCTGTTGCAATCAAGACAGCTCTCGCCGCACTCAATGGTGAAGTTGTTCCTCAATCGGTGAAGTTGCCATTGGCCATTGTTGAAGATCCAAACTTCAAGGCCGGCCAGGACTTCTTCCCTGACCAGTCTGCCAACTTCTTCGTCGGCAACTCATTCCCAACCTGCGGCATCAACTTCTCCGCCCAGGAAATCATGGGACAAAGCAAAGAAAACCAGTAAACTCCCAAACTGCAAGAACTGGCACCGCGGTCGGCAAAACCGCGGTGCTGTATTGTTTAGTCCGTGCTGGAGGCATTTTGGCGGATCAACCACTTTTCAGGATGGAGCAGGTCTCCAAACGCTATGGCGGTGTTCATGCGTTGGAGCATGCTGACCTCAACATTTATCCCGGACAAATCCACGGCATTCTTGGCGAGAATGGTGCTGGCAAATCCACGCTGATCAAGATCATGTCGGGTGTTGTGACGCCTGATGAAGGGCGCATGGAAATTGACGGCAAGCCCATATCTTTTGCAACTCCCGCCGCGGCCAACCGGGCGGGCGTGGTTTGTATTTTCCAAGAGCTTTCGCTTATCCCGGATTTGAGCGTGGCCGACAATATCATCATCAGCGATCCGCCGACGCGCTTTGGTATGATTGATCGCAACAAGCAGCGCAAACTGGCTGAGCAGGCGCTGGCGCGCGCTGGTGCTAGCGATATTCATCCGCAGGCATTGGTGAAAGACCTTCCCTTGTCACGCCGCCAGATGGTGGAAATTGCCAAGGCGTTGGCCCGCAATCCCCGCATTCTCATTCTCGATGAAGCAACGTCGGCCCTTACGGCAGCGGATGTTTCCAAAGTTTTCATTGTGTTGAAAAAGTTGCGCGAGGAAGGGCTTGCCATTCTTTATATTTCGCACCGCATGCACGAAATTGCCGAGTTGGCAGATGTTTGTACGGTATTTCGCAATGGCCGGAAGATTGAAACCTACAAGGCCGGAAGCAAGACCGACAATCAGGTCGTCGAATTGATGATCGGCCGGGAATACAAGAATGTGTTTCCGCCAAAGCCAAAGGCGCGCGACAGGAACAAACCCATCTTGCAATGCAAGAATTTGTCCTGGACCAATCGCTTGAAAGACTTGTCACTATCGGTCTGCCCCGGCGAAATTGTAGGGCTCGGAGGGTTGGACGGGCAGGGCCAGCGCGAATTGTTGCTTGCGTTGTTTGGTGTTTTGCGCAGCTATTCGGGCGAAATCCTTGTTGATGGCAAGAATGTTTCGATGTCGAGCCCGGGAGTTGCCAAATCTTCCAAGGTTGGCATGGCGCTCATCCCTGAAGATCGAAAGACTGAAGGCCTCATGTTGCCGATGACGGTGCGCGAAAATCTATCCTTTGCGTCGCTGGGTCGAATATCGAATTATGGGATGGTGAACAAAGCCCGCGAGGATGAACTTCTCGCTGAAATGATCAAGCTGCTCGCCATCAAGACGGCGGGTCCTGATATTGCTGTTGGTTCTTTGTCTGGTGGCAACCAGCAGAAGGTGGTCATCGCCAAATGGCTGATGAACAAGCCGCGCATCATTCTGCTGAATGACCCGACACGCGGCATTGATGTTGGCACCAAGCAGGAAATCTATGCCCTGCTTCGCCAACTCGCTGATGCTGGAGCAGCCATTATTTTCTATTCAACCGACTACGATGAATTGATCGGCTGCTGCGACCGGGTGCAGGTGATGTATGACGGCATGATCAAGCGCGAACTCGTGGGCGCGGAGATTACGGAAAAGGCCTTGATTGCCAGCGCCTTGAACCTGGATGTAGGCAAAGCTTCGAGCAAGGCGGGGGCGCACTGATGGGGAAGTTCGACAACTGGCGCTATTGGTATGCCGAGCAGCGCGGAACCTTGATGGCAATCGCCATCTTCGTGTTCATGTTCATCGTTTACTGCGCGAACCATCCAGCGGGGTTCACCGCCAATGTGGTGCAGACAGCCGCCAACAAAGGCGTGTTGCTGGCTTTCGTGGCTCTGGCGCAAGCCCTCGTGGTCATCACATCAGGCATTGATCTTTCGGTTGGCATGACCTTCACGCTGGCCAATTGCCTTGCCTCATGGCTTGTGGTGGGCAGCCCCACGCAGGTCGCTTTTGGCATTGTCGTGGTGCTGATCGTTGGTGCGCTTTGTGGTGCCATCAACGGTTTGCTTGTCATCTATGGCCGCTTGCAGCCCATTGTTGCCACCATCGCAACCGGTGCCATTTATTATGGCTTGGCGCTGGCGTTGCGGCCTTCGCCCGGAGGCAGCGTTGATGAAACTGTGGCCGATGCTTTCACGGGCAGGCTCTTTGGCGTGATCCCCTCAAGTCTGGTCGCACTTCTAATTACTGTATTGGTGATTTGGGTTCCCTATAGCCGGTCTGTGACGGGCCGAGCCAGCTATGCAGTTGGGTCTTCTGAGGCTGCAGCTTATATGTCTGGCGTTCCGATCCAGCGCGCCAAGTTTGTGGCCTACACCCTCTCGGGACTTCTTGCCTCCATGGGCGGATTGTTCCTCACCTTCTTCACCTACACAGGGGAGGCAGCCTATGCCAGCGGCAATGCCTACACACTGTTTTCAATCGCGGCCGTGGTGTTGGGCGGCGTATCTTTGTTTGGGGGCAGGGGTAGTGCCATTGGGGCAATCTTTGGTGCGCTCGCATTTCGCACGATCGGCGACCTGCTGTTTGTCTTTGATTTTGACCCGCTGTGGCAACCGCTGTTTCAGGGGATCGTTCTTGTCTTTGCCGTCAGTATCGGAGCCTTTGGCTTGCTCCGCATACGCAATCGCCTGGAGTGGTTTGGATGAGCGTGAATTCCCGAAACTATATGCCGAGCTATCTACGGGGCTTTGACCCTGCGGTGCTTGCCGCCTATGGCTGCATTGTGGTGCTACTACTCGTCGGCGCGCTGTATTCGAGCAATTTTCTTTCGATTGCCTATCTCGTCCAGCAGCTGAAGGTTGCCTCGTTCCTCGGTGTGATTGCCACTGGCATGATGCTAGTCATTCTGCTGGGGCAAATTGACCTTTCCGTGCCGTGGGTTGTGACTGTAGGCGCCATGATGTCGTGTGCGCTGGCGGGACATGCAGGGATGGTTGGTTATCTTGCCGTTCCCTTTGGAATCTTTTGTGGCTTTGTGATCGGGTTGGTGAACGGGGTGGGGGTTGCGTATCTGCGCATTCCGTCAATGATCGTAACGCTCGCCACCAATGCCGTGGCCCAAGGTTTGATGGTGGTTTATACGGGCGGCTTTTCGCCCAAGGACACCGCTTCACCTTCCATGCGATATCTGGCGACTGGCGAACTTGTTCCGGGCGTCCCCAATTCGGTGATTTGCTGGATTATTGTGGGCGTACTTGCAGTTTTCGTTCTCAACAAGACGATTTTTGGCCGCTCTATTTATGGCATCGGCAATCGCGAACGCGCCGCTTATCTATCGGGCATCAATACACGTGGCGTTGTTATGCTGACGTTTGGCATCTCAGGCGCCTTGGCAGCGCTGGGTGGTGTTTTGCTCGCGGGTTATGCCTCCAAAGCCGCGCAATCGATGGGTGATGCCTATCTGCTTCCCGCGATTGCTGCCGTGGTTTTGGGTGGCACGTCCATCTTGGGCGGGCGCGGTACGTATGCGGGAACCATTGCTGGCGTTTTGCTGATCACCTTGCTGCAATCCATTCTGTCGGTGATGCAAATGCCGGAGTATGGCCGACAAATCATTTACGGCGTGGTGATCATCATTATGCTGCTTTTCTACGGGCGCTCGAAGCTTCAAATCTGAACTTTTGAGATATTTAACTCGCGGTTTGGCATTAGACTGCCGGGCCGCTACTATCACCCAGGATCATCTTCATCGGCCATGTCTTTGCAAATTGGGGCACCTTCTTGGCTCCTGCCTTCGCTTCAATCAGCAACACAATGTGTTCTCCCAGCCAGCGGCCCAACTGCCCCAGAGGCACTTCAAATTGCGTGAGACTGGGGCGCAGGAACTCCCCGTTGGGACTCTCATCAAAGCCCACAATTGAAATGTCTTTACCCGGAATGATTTTGGCCTCTTGAAAAATGTGATAGAGGCCAATTGCCATGGTATTGTCGACCAGGATTATTCCGGTGGGTCGTTGTTCCATCGCCAGGATGCGTTCGCCCACGCGATAACCGCCAGATTCCGTCAATGGTTCTTTGAGGACAAGGTCATCGGACAAATTAATTCCGCGCTTGGCCAGCGAAGTACGGCAAGCATCCGTGAAGAGATAACCATAGTTGATGTCATTGGAGGCCGTGGCGATCGCGATGCGACGATGGCCCAACAGATAAAGATGATTGATTGCCTTTTCTGCCACCCCTTCGAAATCGAGATCCATCCAGGAAAATTCTTTTGATGATTGGCTCCGTCCGAATGCAATGAATGGCATTTTGCGTTGCGCAAGAAAATCGATGCGCTTGTCGGTGCGATACATTTGGGAAATGACAATGCCATCCACCAGCCGCCGTTCGACGATGCGTCTCAGATAGGCGACCGGGTCTTCGTCGCTGCCGCAGAAATGGACCACAAGATCAAGCCCCCGGCTGGCAAGATAGGATTGCATGCCGTCAAAAATCGACATGAAGAATGCTTCGCCCCTGGTATCGCGTTCTCGGTTGATGATCACCATAAAGCCGACCAGGCCCGTCGAGCCCTGCCGGAGGCTGCGGCCGGACTGATTGGGGGCATAGCCAAACTTCTGGGCGGCATCGATAACCCGCTGGCGCGTCTTGGCGTTTACATCGGCCTTGCCGTTGAGCGCGCGTGAAACGGTTCCAATTGAAATCTTCAGATGTTTGGCAAGCTCGTGAATATTCAAGGATTGGCCCCAAATGACTTTCGATCTCTTACTTTGAATTTGGGATATTGACAATTTCCCAATTCTACATGAATGTCGTAAACGTTTACGGGAAAGACGTGCTCGAGTAAAAGAAGCATATTACCCGTCGGGAGGAGCATTGATGCTAACTGCAGTTTTGGCTGGATGTGGTGCGATGAGCACGGTCTGGCTTGAAGCGATCCAGAAGGTGGGAGGGCTTGAGCTTGCCGGCCTGGTCGATATCGACCTGGCACGTGCCAAGGACCTTGCTGCGCGCTTCAACCTCAAAAATGCAGTGGTCGGAACCTCGTTGAAAGATGTGCTGGCAAGCGTAAAGCCCGATGTTGTTTTCGATGTTGTTGTTCCCCAAGCCCGGCGCGATTTGGTTCTCATGGCGTTTGACCACGGTTGCGATGTGTTGACCGAAAAGCCGCTGGCCGCCAGCATGGAGGACGCCCACGAAATCTTGCAGGCTGCCCAGACAAAAGGGCGCATACACGCCGTTGTTCAAAACAGGCGCTATCTCGCCAATATCCGCCGCATCAGGCGCTTTATTGACTCAGGCGCTCTCGGCAAGCCGACAAGTATTCACTGTGACTTTTTCCTTGCCCCACATTTTGGCGGCTTCCGCGAGGAGATGGATCATGTCTTGCTGCTCGACATGGCAATCCACACGTTCGATGC
>JBDSTO010000184.1:0-3167 GCA_039928255.1 Aestuariivirga sp.
GGGCCGGTGCGCCTCAGAGGATGGGTCAGGCGTTCGGGATGGTGAATTCGCTCGGCATAGCGGGCAACCTTTTCGCAGATGACGCCCAACGTGTAGGAATTGTCTTTGGCACCGCGCACCCGGCCAATGGTGTTCTCGTCGAGCAACTCCACGTCCAGCGCGCAGGCCGATGGGCAATCATGCGGGCAGACTGATTTTCCGATTTTGATATTGGGGCGAATGTTCATATATTGCATGCTAAGTTAAAAGGCTTGGAAGGTTAAGTCCCAAAATCTTCAAGCCTTAACCCCATTTCTGCCACAACTGACCGCCAAACCTTGCCTCATATCGAGGGGAAGCCATGAAGAAAACAATCCTGATTTTGTGCGCGGCGGTATTTATGCTGGCGGCTTGCACGACTGATCCCTTCACAGGCGAAGAAAAGCCGTCCAATACGGCGATTGGCGCAGGAACGGGTGCCGTTGTCGGCGGCGTGGCTGGTGCCATTCTTGGCGGCAGTGCTGGTGGCCGCCGGGCGGCATTGATCGGCGCTGGCCTTGGTCTTCTCGCAGGTGGCAGCATTGGTGCCTACATGGACAATCAGGAATCCAAGCTCCGCAACAGGCTGCAAGGTACAGGTGTCTCGGTCACCCGACAGGGCGATTCGATTATTCTCAACATGCCATCCAACATCACCTTCGACACGGCCCAGTCGGATTTGAAACCGCAATTTTATCCAACACTGAATTCCGTGGCCATGGTGTTCCAGGAATATAAGCAAACCCTGATCAATGTCGTGGGCCACACGGATTCCGATGGCGATGCAAACTATAATTATGATTTGTCACGCCGTCGCGCGGCCTCTGTGGCGCAATATCTCTCGGCCCAACAGTTGAATCCCAACCGCTTTTCGGTTGAGGGCCACGGTGCGAGCGATCCTATTGCGTCCAATGCCACGGGTTCTGGCAAGGCCCAAAACCGGCGTGTGGAAATCACCATTCTGCCGCTTACCTAAAACTCGCCAAACCTAAGCCAGTTGTCTAAAGAGCGGGCATGTCCACGGCCCGCTTCACACTCACATTCCCCGATCTTTCGCATGAGAGCGCCTTTGCGCGCATGGATGAGATTGAAGACCATCTCGCCATTGACGCACTCGCCGTCACCATCAATGAAACTGACGAGGCACAAGGCTTTTGGGAAACCGTGGCGTGGTTTGAAACAGTCGCGGAGGCAGAGGCCGCACTGGCCATTTTCGGCCCTGCCCGAAGCATTATTGCCGAAGTTCCAGACAAGGATTGGGTGAAGCTTTCACTGGAAGGCCTCGCCCCTGTCGTTGCGGGGCGGTTTTTTCTTTATGGCTCACACGACCGTAATTTGCGTCGCAGCGGCGGCACAAGCCTGGAGATAGATGCAGGGACAGCTTTTGGAACGGGCCACCATGGAACGACGGCGGGGTGTCTTGAAGCCTTCGACTACATCCTGAAAAAATCCAGCCCGCGCCGGATCCTCGATCTTGGCTGTGGCACCGGAGTTCTGGGGCTGGCGGCCGCCAAGGCCACCAAACGCAAGATATTGGCGACCGACATTGACGCCGAAGCAGTGCGGGTGACGCTATTAAATGCGGCTCGCAACGATGCCAGATCTTTTGTTCAAGGCGAAACTGCCGCCGGATTGCATCACGCGAGCATCGCGGCTGCCGCCCCGTATGATTTGATTTTCGCAAATATTCTGGCGCGGCCGCTCGCCCAACTTGCCCACGGCCTGTCTCGAATTCTTGCCCCGGGAGGAAATCTGATTCTTTCGGGCCTGACTGTTGACCAGAAGCGCTGGATCAGCGCCTGTTACCGCGCCAGGGGGCTCATTCCGGTTGAAACGTTAGTCAAAGGCAACTGGGTGACACTGGTGTTCACGCGCCCAGACAATAAAAAACGCCCGAACCGCAATGGGTTCGGGCGTCAAGTTACCTGGGCTCATGGCCCGGGCTGGGGGGAAGCATAAAGACCAACCCTGCTTCTTGCGGCATTGCCAAAGTCAGAGGGTTAGTAATCCGTGCAGACGGCGATTTTGACTTTTCCCAGAAAAGTCAAAACGCTTTAGTTGCCCCAAACGCGGGCGTTGATATCACCACGGCTCAGGCCAATGTCGGCGAGCATGCGGTCATCCATCTGGCTGAGCTGACGGGCAGCACGATTCTTGGCCAAATAGGACTTTACACGGCCCATCAGGCCAGAGTTGCGGGCGGTTTCGCGGGTTGAATTGATCATCGTCATTTTAGTCTCCATTAATCTCCGGCACCAATTGCCGTTCAATCTGATTTGTTTTTGCACTGCCTACGTAGTGTGCAACTGCGAACTTCACCAGCGTTACTTCGCTATATCGGTCATGTGAAATTCGCATATCTCGACTACAGGTTTAGAAAATATTCCCTAACCCACTGCAATTTCCGTATCACAATGAAATATGGCGATATTTTGAATTTCTATCAGCGATTTCGATTTCTACTCGTTCGCGCTGTATCCGTTCATGGATCTGGTTAGTAACAATTTAAGTATGAATGAAACATGAATTTGGCATTTGATATGCAAAATTATTATGTCGTTTTCATAACATTTGCCGAAATTTGGTGCAGTGCTCTGTTTTCTTGCTGCGTTGCACAATTATTTTGCACAGTCTTGCCAGATTGGAATGGAAAGCTAAGTTGAACATCAAAGGAATCCCGCCATGGCCATCATCAAATCCATTTCGCCCGTCGAACTTCTGCGGGCTGCCCTTAAAAAACAAAAGTTGGATGGATTCCTGGTGCCCCGGCAGGACGAATTTCAGGGTGAATATGTGGCGGCTTATGCTGAGCGGCTGAAGTGGCTGACGGGCTTTGCCGGGTCGTGGGGTGTTGCCATTGTGTTGGCCAAGAAGGCCGCGATTTTTGTTGATGGCCGTTATACCAGCCAAGTTCGGAACCAAGTCGACGTGAAATCCGTCACGCCCCAACATTTAATCGATGAGCCTCCCACAGCGTGGATCAAGGCAAATTTGAAGAAGGGAATGAGGCTGGGTTTTGATCCGGCGCTTACCACAATCACCGATGCAAGACGTTATCAGGCCGCTTGCGAAGCTGTTGGCGCGAAGTTTGTTGCCGTCGCGCGCAATCCAATCGATGAGGTTTGGGCCGATCAACCCCAGCGGCCAGA
>JBDSTO010000185.1:0-6387 GCA_039928255.1 Aestuariivirga sp.
GCATCGGACTTGCCAAAAGTGCAACCGAGGCCCTGCGCAACGCGGATGTTGCTGTGGTGCTGACCGAATGGAAGGAATTCGCCGAAATTTCTCCGGCTTCTATTTCCTCGCTCATGCGCGGCCATACTGTCGTCGATTTCAGAAACCTCTTTGACGCCCAGGCGATGAGCGATAATGGCCTGAGCTATGTCCCGCTGGGTAAGGCTCCGAGAGCGCGTTTGGAAATTAAACCAAGCGTCGATGTGGCCTGAGGAGAGATTAACTGTGCCACATATACTTGGCGTCCCAAAATTGTCCGTGATTATAACGTGCTTCAATTACAGCAAGTTTGTGGAGCAGGCCATCAGAAGTGTCCAAGCCCAGGACTATGGAAATATCGAATGTATTGTTATCGACGATATGTCGAACGACGGCTCTGCCCAAATTATCGAGAAGGTCCTTGCCGATATGCAGGACAGTCGATTCACATTCGTCAAATTGGAAAAGAATGTAGGTCAGACCCTTTCCATGGTCGCAGGCCTTGATCGGACGTCGGCACCTTTCGTCGCCTTTCTCGATGCCGACGATTTTTGGTCAGAGGATTTTGTATCAAGGCATATTGCGGTGCACTTGAGCGCTAACAGTGTCGTGGGAATGTCCTGTTGCGACATGAAGAGCATCAATGAAGATGGGGAAATTATTGGTTCCACCCAGATGTCGCTTCGTAAGCCTAGAACTCTGACGTCCAATCTCAAGAGGCGCATCATCCCTGTAGCTTTGCCTGCTGCGGCCTTCACCAATCCTGACTTGGTTAAACGTGAGGATGTCGACTGTTTTTGTTATGAACAGGCATTTCCGGCGCGCTGGAGGTTCGCTCCAACCTCAGCTGCTGTCTATCGCCGCGAACTGGTCAATATTTTAATTCCTCGACATGCTAGCAGACGGGTCAAAAACCCGGATTATTTGCTGGGATTGTTATGTTCATCCTTCGCAGGTTACATCTCAATTGACAGTGCCAGTGCATATTATCGTTTGCATGGAAAAAACATCATGTCGAAGAACCCATTCACCGGTGGAAAATATTGGATGTCGGGCCCCTGGAATCGTGCCGATAGCGCTGTTATGGCCAAACACATGATCAAGGCGGTGGTTGAAAATTACAAACCCCTGAAAAATATCTATGGACATTGGTTCACTGTGTTCAATTTGCTTAGGGTCGGATGGTCGGCACCAATTCGAGCAATTTGGATGGCACTGAAGCTGAGTGTATTTTACCTTATTTGGGAAGACCGCTCGCCCAGGCAGGCTTAGGGACGACCTTGCTGCCAGCGAGCCTGCATAATAATTTTCTGCCTGATGGAAGCTGAGTTGCTGGAGTATACGGGCGCCGGTGATTTCCACGGGCCAAATTTCTTTGAGAGGGATTGCAAATTCCATATTTTCGAAACTTTCCTTCGTTGGAATCCTTCAGGACGAGAATTCTGAGAATCGCAAAGCAGCCGAAAAAGTTAAGTCCGGAGGCTGGTGTCCTCCTATTTGCAATTCCGTTGATTGCAAAAGCCAATTGTAAAAATTGGGAAAGAACGATTGAGCTACTCAATCAAACCCTAATCTCCGTCTTGAATCAGACAGACGAAAACTTTCGTGTTCTGATTGCTGCAAATGATGATGTTCGGCCGCTCATTCCGGACGACAAAAAGATTGACGTTGTGATTAAGAGTATCGCTCCCTCGTCGGCGGCTGAGGTTCAAAATCCAAGTCGTCAATGGCGAGACAGTGATCAGGTTCAAAAGAAACTGCTCCTGACTGAAATGGGCAAAAAGTTGGGCGTAAATTATATCATGTATCTTGATGCTGACGACTTGGTTAGGAATGACCTCGTCATGAAACTACGGAAAGAAAAACCACGTTACGGCTGCATCCTGACAGGTGGATGGGTCGAAGATGCTGTCTCTGGCAAGGTTTTGCGGATGCCTGGAAGAGATATCATGACCGCAGAAGGACAACACCTGAGATTTGATCAATTCTGTGGATCTTCGGTGATATTAACTTACCCCGAAACCTTCAATAAAAATTTGTTGTGGGATCTGTACAGCGAAGGACACCACAATGTGAGACGAATCATGATTGAGAAACATATGACGGCCTGGGACATCACTGAGCCATTGGCAATTTACCGACTCAATACCGGAGAAAATGCGACCTTTCATGTCTCAAATGAATCCGGGCTTTTAAGTTGGCTCGAGAGTGTCTTGCTAACGATCAATTCGAAGGGCCGGAATTTAACGGCAAGTGAACGTCGTTCATTTGGGCTCGCCGGATTGCAGGGCAACAATGGAGCTAAGGAGGTGTCTCGTTCGGAATAGCGGTCCACCGCCAGACTTGACCCGACCGTAATGCCTTCTTAAGCCCATACCATGGACACGTCGCTTCATTCTGGGTTGGTCGAGGTCAACCTTGCTGCCTTGAAATCAAATTGGCTGAAGCTAAAGGCAGCGGCCAATGGTGCTGAAACCGCTGCCGCTATCAAGGGTGAAGCCTATGGCCTGGGCTTGGCACCCTGCGCGAAGGCCTTGTGGCAAGCGGGCTGTCGCTCGTTTTATGTAGCAAGGCCGGGCGAGGGCGAGGCCCTGCGCGCCATATTGCCCGAAGCCAACATTACCGTTTTGGACGGGCTCTATCCAAATCAATCTGCCTATTATGTGAAGCACCACCTCATCCCGGCGATCACCACCCCGGCCCAAACCTTGGAATGGGCGCAACAAGCTCCGGGCGCGCCATGCACACTGCATGTGGATACCGGCATCAACCGCCTGGGTCTCTCGATGGGGGAATATGCACAAATTCTCAAAGACCATCCCAAACTCAACATTGCATTTGTGCTGAGCCATCTTGCGTGTTCCGATGAACCGGACCACCCCATGAATGAGACCCAGCGCAAACGCTTCGAGGACGTTCGCGCCCTGGCCCCACACATCAAGGGAAGCTTTGCCAATTCCTCCGGCATTTTGTTGAACAATGCTTACGCCCATGATCAGGTGCGCCCGGGTGTGGCGCTCTATGGCGGCAACCCCCTGCCCGGGAAGGCCAACCCCATGGCGGTCGTGGCCACACTTAAAGCGCGCGTTCTACAGATCCGCGATCTTAGCGCCGGAGAAACCCTGGGTTATTCCGCCACATGGGCCGCCACCGGCCCCACCCGGATTGCCTTGCTGGGGGCAGGCTATCGTGATGGCGTGCCCCGCAAGCTGTCATCCTCTGAACACAAAGGTCTCGCACAGGTTTTCCTGAATGGCAGTCGCTGCCCAATTGTGGGCCGCGTTTCGATGGATATGATGGCAGTCAACATTACAGACGCAAACGCAAAGCATGGAGATTGGGCTGAAATTTTTGGCCAAAACATCTCGGTGGATGAAGCGGCGGCGTGGGCTGGCACCATCTCTTATGAGCTTCTCACCCATCTGGGTAGCCGCTATGCTCGCCATTATGTGGATTGAGATTCGAAGCTGATGAACCCGCTTGCCGCCATTGGGCGCGCCGTTTTGAACATGGTTGCCGCAACGGGCCGTTTGGCCCTGTTCACCAAAGACGCAATTCTGGTGGGCCTCATGCCTAAATGGTTCTGGGGCCAAATCTTTCACCAGTTTTTCCGTGTGGGTTATACCTCGCTTCCCGTTGTGGCCATGACGGCCTTCTTCACGGGCGGTGCTCTCGCTTTGCAGATTTACACAGGCTCTTCGCCAGCAACGGCAGGACAACTCGTGCCTTCAATCGTTGCCATCGGCATCACGCGCGAACTGGGCCCCGTCATGGCGGGGCTTATGGTTTCGGGTCGCGTTGGTGCATCAATCGCCGCCGAGCTTGGAACCATGCGCGTCACTGAACAGACAGATGCATTAGTGACACTCTCCACCAATCCGCTCAAATATCTGGTGGGGCCGCGCATTCTCGCGGCAGTCATTTCGCTGCCGCTGCTGGTGGCGATTGGAGACACGATTGGCATCATGGGCGGCTATGTGATTGGCACGCGCACACTGGGCCAGAATGGCTTCAGCTATATCAAGATCACCTCAGACCAGCTTCATCTTGACGACATCACGTCGGGCCTCATTAAAGCGGCCGTCTTTGGTTTCATCATTGCGCTGATGGGTTGCTACCACGGCTTCAATTCCAAGGGCGGCGCGCAAGGCGTGGGCCGCGCCACGACTGACGCTGTTGTCTCGTCCGCCATACTGATCCTCGCAGCCAACTTTGCGCTCACATCGCTGTTGTTTGGAAGTCACTGACATGGCGGAGCCTTTCATCAGCCTCTCGAATGTGACAAAAAGTTTTGGGCCCAAGCATGTTTTGAACGGTATTAACATTGACGTTCAAAGGGGGAGATCGCTGGTCGTGATCGGCGGCTCAGGCACGGGAAAATCGGTGATGCTGAAATGCATCCTGGGTATCCTGCGTGCCGATGCAGGTTCTATCATCGTTGGCGGAAAAAGCACCATTGGCTTGTCCGGTCGCGCGCGCGATGAATATCTGCGTCGCTTTGGCATGTTGTTCCAGGGCTCGGCATTATTTGACTCATTGTCTGTTTGGGAAAATATCGCCTTCGGATTGATCCAGGGGCGTGGCCTTTCTCGTGCCAAGGCCCGAGACGTGGCCATGGAGAAACTCGGACTGGTGGGCCTAAACGCCGATGTGGGAAAGCTCTATCCGGCGGAACTTTCAGGCGGCATGCAAAAGCGCGTGGCCTTGGCCCGCGCTATCGCTGCTGATCCGGAAATCATTTTCTTTGATGAACCTACGACGGGCCTGGACCCGATCATGGCCGACGTCATCAATGACTTGATCGTTGACTGCGTGAAGCGCCTTGGCGCGACCACCATTTCAATCACCCACGACATGGCCTCGGCCCGCAAAATAGCGGACGACATTGCCATGATTTACAGAGGCCAGATCATCTGGTCGGGCCCCGCTAGCATGATTGATAATTCCGGCAACGCCTATGTCGACCAATTCATCCACGGCCGAGCCGACGGCCCGATCAAGATGGACGTTTTCAAGGCCTAGGCAACTGCAGCGGAGGACACCATGACCGACTCCCCCTCAAAACTGATCGACGCGCGCATCAAGGAACTCGGTGATTGGCGCGGAAAGACACTGGCTCATTTGCGCAAGCTGATCCACGAAGCACTTCCCGACGTGGTCGAAGAATGGAAATGGGATGTTCCAGTCTGGTCGAAGGACGGCATCATCTGCACGGGCGAAGTTTACAAAAAGGCTGTGAAGCTAACTTTCGCCAAGGGTGCTTCGGTGAAAGATCCAGCCAAGCTCTTCAACGCCAGCCTTGAAGGCAACACCCGCCGCGCCATTGATTTTCCCGAAGGTACGGAAGTGAAGGAAGAAGCTTTCAAAAGCCTGATCCGTGCCGCCGCCGCAGTGAATGGGGAAAAGAAGAAATAAAGAATTGTATTCTCTCTCCTCCCCGCTCGCCGGGGAGGTGTCACGCACAGCGTGACGGAGGGGTTGGAACTGCGAGTCTAAAGTGCGTGCGGCGACAAACTGCTAAAACGATCAGAACCCCTCCGGCGCTGCGCGCCACCTCCCCGGCGGGCAGGGAGGAGAAGGATAAAGACGTTCTTTCAAAAACTCAGAAGCGCAATTACGCCGCAACTACTTTGCCGCTCGTCCGCATTTCCTTGCTCCATTTGAAGCTGCGGCCGAAATTTGTGATTGGCGCTTCCACAAAGCGCGTCAGCAGATAACTTAACCCCACTGTCACGGGAATGGCGGCAATCGTCACCAGAACTTGGGAGAAATTCGCCACGTCGGGGGCCGTCCCCAAAATCAGATTGTGCATCAACCCTAGCACCATCAGATGGGTAAGGTAGACGGCATAGGAAATCGTGCAGAAGAAATTGAAAACGCTATTTTGAAAACGCTTCGCCTCAGGCGCCCCGCGCGCAATCGCCATCAGCAAAGCCGCACAAGCCGATGACACCAACAAGGGCGAGATTGCAGCAAAGGCGCTTCCCTCATCGCCTGAAATCAATTTCAAAATCATCGCCGCCAGCAGCAGCGGAATGGGCAACACGCGCAAGGCGTAGTCGAACCGCGCCCAATCAATCCAGTCCTGCCGCAACAACACTACAGCCAGAACGCCCGCCGCCAGCACATCCAAACGTGTTGGCAGCAACACGCCCGCGGCATAAGGATCGAGCGAACTGAAATCCAAAACCCAGAATCTTGCCAGAACCGCAAACCCCATCATGGCAACCAGCAGCTTCAACAGATGCTGGCGCGGCACAAACAATATGAGGGCAGGGGCTAACAGATAGAACTGCTCTTCCAAGGCCAAAGTCCACGTCGGCGCCAGCCAGTGCTCGCCAATCGAACCCGTGGCCGCCATCCAGAAGT
>JBDSTO010000186.1:0-5612 GCA_039928255.1 Aestuariivirga sp.
CATTGCCAATCGCGGCCAATCGCATCACGCAATACATATTCAAACTTCGGGCCATAGAAGGCGCCCTCGCCCGGATTGATCGACGTTTTGATCTTGCCGCCACTTTCGGCTGCAATCTGCTCGAGCACATCAGACATGATCGCTTCCGCCCGGTCCCAATCTGCATCGGTGCCCACGCGTTTTTCAGGCCGCGTGGAGAGCTTCACCACAATCTGCTCAAAACCGAAATCTTTGTAGGTTGAGAGAATGAGATCATTGATCTTCAAACACTCATCCTTCATCTGCTCTGGCGTGCAGAAAATATGCGCATCATCCTGCGTGAAGCCGCGTACCCGCATGAGGCCGTGCAAGGCACCTGAAGGTTCATAGCGATGCACGGCGCCAAATTCGGCAAGGCGCATCGGCAGTTCACGATAGGAGCGCAAGCCATGTTTGAAAATCTGCACATGGCCCGGGCAATTCATCGGCTTGAGGGCATAGATGCGGTCACCATCTTCAGCTTCAGCGCCCGCGGGCGTGGCGCCAAACATAGCTTCCTTGTACCAGCCCCAATGGCCCGACGTTTCCCACAATGATTTATCAAGAAGCTGCGGCGCGTTTACTTCCTGATAGCCAAGCTTGTTCAAGCGGCGACGCATATAGGCGATCAATTGCTGGAACATGGTCCAGCCCTTGGGATGCCAGAACACCACGCCCGGCCCCTCTTCCTGGAAATGAAAGAGGTCCATCTCGCGGCCAAGCTTGCGGTGGTCACGCTTTTCAGCCTCTTCCAAGGCCGTCACATAGGCTTGCAAATCCTTGTCATTGGCAAAGGCCGTTGCATAGATGCGCGTCAACATCGGGTTTTTGGAATCGCCGCGCCAATAGGCCCCGGCCACCTTCATCAGCTTGAAGGCGTTGCCGATCTTGCCTGTCGAGGTCATGTGGGGACCGCGACACAAATCAATCCAGCCGCCCTGATCATAGAACTTGATGTCTTCGTTGCCGGGAATGGTATCTACCAGTTCGACTTTGAAGCGCTCGCCCTTCTGGCGGAAAAATTCCTTGGCCTCTTCGCGCGTCTTGGTCGACTTCGTGAACGGCTTGTCGCGCGCGATGATCTCACGCATCTTCTTTTCAATCGGCGCAAAGTCAGCCGTGGTGAAAGGTTCATTGCGGAAAAAGTCGTAATAGAATCCGTTTTCGATGACAGGGCCAATCGTCACCTGCGTGCCGGGATAAAGCTCTTGCACGGCCTCAGCCAAAACGTGAGCGGCGTCATGGCGAATGAGTTCCAGGGCGCGGTCGTCATCGCGCGTCAGAATTTGCAAGGTCGAGTCTGCGGTGATGGGATCGGCCAGATCAACCATCGTGCCGTTGACCACTGCAGCCACTGCTTTTTTCTCGAGTGATTTTGAAATGGAAGCAGCAACCTGTGCCGCCGATACACCCGCTTCAACCTGGCGCTTGGCACCATCGGGGAACGTCAAAGTAATCATCTTGTCTCCTTAAAGCCCACTCCCGGCTACAGCCCGGGTAGGCAAATCATTGAACAGAATGGCAATGCCTTTTTGATTTGCCCCGGTCAAGGCCCTCAAAAAATACGCCATTTTAACTTGGCGGAAACTTTTCTGAAACCCAACATTAACCTTAACAAGCCATGTTCAACCCATCGTCTGTCACAGTAACTTGGGTAAAAACATGAAAAAACTTCTCCTGATCTCCACAGTCTTGGCTTCCTTCATTCAGCCTGGTTCAATTGCCACGGCAGCTGATCTTGATCCTCCACCGCCTCCAGTGGATCACCTTCGCCCCGCGACCTATGATTGGTCCGGCGGTTATGTCGGCGGTTGGGTCGGAACGGCCTGCATCGACGGCACATTGACGGACAATGTGCCCTCACCAGTAACATTTGAGAATGCGGGTTGCGGGTTCAAGGGCGGCGTATTGGTCGGTTACAACCACCAGATGGATAACATCGTGTTCGGTATTGAAGGCGACTGGGGCATGAGCAATTCGATTGTCACCAACAATGAAGCTGGCGCGGATTATACCTATGGTCTCGACAGCATCGCCACCCTGCGCGGCCGCGTTGGTTATGCAATGGACGATACATTGTTCTTTGTAACGGCTGGCGGTGCCTGGGCCCGAGGCGATCTGAACAGCATCACGAGTGGCACTGCAGATCATTTGAAGTCTGACCATTTCGGCTGGACCATCGGCGGCGGTATCGAACACGCTGTGACTGACCGCTTCCGCGTCAAGCTTGACTATCTCTACACAATTCTCGGCGACGGCCATTATGGCACGCCCTGCGGCGCCTGCGATGTTGATGTCCATTGGGGCACAGAGCAGGAAGTTCGCCTCGGCATGATCTACGCATTCTAAGTCTGTAGCATTTGAGTTCGAAAGGCCGCCTCCGGGCGGCCTTTTTCATGAGCAGAAGGGTGAATGAAGCCCAATGTGGTTGAGGCCCGAACAAGCCAACGCAACAATTGGTGCGCGCTGCGGCCACAGGATTATTCCCAGCATCGCCGGCACACTGAGACCGCTCAAGACCAGATAGACCAGGTTCCGATTGCTCAATTCGTCCCAAAATCCGCCTTCATCCCACTCTGCACCCACCACATGCTTTTCAAACATGTAATCGCGCGGACCCATGGCCCCATTGAGAATGTCACTCAGCAGGTCATCATCATCGATCAGCTTTTCAGGGCGTGAAAGGTTGGCCCTCGCAAAATGCGAAGCAAAGCCGATAGCCCCGCCCACAACCGTGGCAGCGATGACAAAAAATATATAGGCCAGATCAGTCAAATCAGTCCCCACGCCGGGGGCCCTGTCAATCAGGGCACCGGATCATAACCAGAGCCGCCCCACGGGTGGCACTTGCAAATGCGTTTTGCCGCCAGAATGCTTCCCTTGCCCGCCCCGTATTTGTCAATCGCTTGTCGCGCGTAGTCTGAACAAGTCGGTAAGAAACGGCATTGCTGACCCATTAAGCCTGATAAAGTGATCTGGTATAAGCGAATGAGCAGCATCAGAAGCGTTTTCATGAGGCAGATATAATGGCCAAGACCAAAAAACCCAATATTCTTCTGATCATGGCCGACCAGTTGGCCGCCCGCTATCTCAGTGCCTACGGCCATCCACTGGTCAAAACCCCAAATCTTTCACGGCTGGCCCAAGAGGGCGTCGTTTTTGAGAACTGCTATTCGACAAGTCCGCTTTGTGCGCCCGCGCGCGCCACGGTGATGAACGGTCTCTTGCCGTCGCGCACCGGCGTTTATGACAATGCTGCCGAGTTCCCATCTGCCATTCCGACCTGGGCTCATTATTTGCGCATGCAGGGTTACCAGACGTGTCTTTCGGGAAAGATGCATTTCGTCGGGCCAGACCAGCTCCATGGCCTCGAAGAACGTCTAACCACTGATATTTATCCTGCAGATTTTGGCTGGACTCCGGACTGGCGCCTGAAGCAAGAACGCATCGACTGGTGGTATCACAACATGACGTCGGTGCTGCAGCCGGGCATTGCCGAGATATCAAACCAGCTTGAATTTGATGATGACGTGGCGTTCCAGGCCATCCGCAAACTTTATAACTATGCGAGGTTTACGCCGGAAAAGCCCTTTGCTCTGATGGCATCTTTCACCCATCCCCATGATCCTTATGCGGCCCGCAAAAAATTCTGGGATCTCTACAAGGATTCAGAGATCGACCTGCCCGCGACACCCTACATGCCCCGCGAAAAACTCGATCCCCATTCGCAGCGGCTTTATGATGTGTCGGCGATGGATGACTACACCGTGACCGAGGCCGATATCCGCGCCGCGCGCCACGGCTATTATGCCAACATTTCCTATATCGATGATCTTGTCGGCCAGCTGATTTCGACATTGGAGGCAACGGGCCAGCTTGAAAACACCGTCATCATGTTCACCTCCGACCACGGCGACTTCCTCGGTGAACGTGGCCTCTGGTACAAGATGAGCTACCTTGAACCTTCAGCGCATGTGCCGCTCATTGTGTGGAATCCGAAAACCATCAAGCCGCGCCGCGTGAAGGAACCTGTGTCACTGGCTGATATTCTGCCAACGATGGCGGAACTTGGCGGCACAGAGCAACTCGCCCGGCCCGTAGATGGCCACTCGCTCGTGCCTCTGCTCCATGGTGCACCTGAGGATGCTAATGCCGCTACTTGGGGAGAATATCTGGCCGAAGGTGCGGTGGCGCCGATGTACATGCTGCGCCGAGGCCCGTGGAAATTCATTCACACACCGACTGATCCTGACCAGCTGTTCAATCTTGTTGATGATCCCAACGAGTCGAACAATCTTGCAAACTCTCACCCTTTGGCAAAAACCATGCGCAGGGAAGTTGAGGCTAAATTTGATATTGCCAAAATCAACGATGCTGTTTTGCAAAGCCAGCAGGCGCGCCTGATGATGTTCGAGGCGATGAAACAGGGCGGTCACTTCCCTTGGGATTTTCAGCCCTTACGCGATGCTTCGGAGCAATATACGAGAAATCATATGAGTGTCACGGAGCGCGATTTGAAATCACGCTTTCCGCAAGCACCGGATATTGAGGACAAGCGCCGGAAATAATCAGCCGCCGAGAACGCCGCGCGTATAGGCGAAGTAGACACCGACAAAGATCACAGTTGCCACAACCGTGTTAATCAAGGCCTTCTTGACCAGGCCATGCGTGACAGGCGCGCCCGCATCATGGCCGTCGCCCACTTTCTGGCCCGCTTCATGGGCACTGCGAACGCCAATGGGCAAAATGGCAAACAGCGTGATCCACCAGATCACCCAATAAATCGCAACCATGCTCCAAGGCTTCATACCTGCTCCAATTCAATCAAAGTCCCCGAAAAATCCTTCGGGTGCAAAAACAACACCGGCTTTCCATGGGCACCCGTCTTGGGTTCACCAGAGCCCAACACGCGCGCGCCAGCGGCCAAAAGCTTGTCGCGGGCCTCGATAATGTTGCCAACTTCATAGCAAATATGGTGCATGCCACCTGATGTATTCTTGGCAAGAAATGCTGCAATGGGCGAATTGTCGCCCAAGGGTTCGAGAAGTTCCACCTTGGTATTCGGTAACTCCACAAACACAACGCGAACTCCATGTTCAGGGAGTTCCTGGATAGTTGAAACTTTGGCGCCCAGCGTTGATGAATAGGTCTTCGCAGCGGCTGTAAGATCAGGAACGGCAATTGCAATATGATTGACCCGACCGATCATGCCGCCGCCCGTTGCGCCAAACCTTCCGCCAACCAGGCGCGTGCGGCAGGCATGGTCATGGCGCGCGGTTCAAACACATGGCGCTGCAGGAAATGCCCTGTAATTTTCAGGCCCGTCACAATATCATCCATGCTGGCCCCCTCACCGCCACGAAGAAATTCCGGCAGCATGAACAGCCGATCATGATAGGGAAGCCCAGCCGCCCTGCTCACCGCCCGCCCTGATTTGGGTGAGACGTAACACAGATCTTCATTGCCACCTGTGGCCGCGCATTGGCTGAGGTCAAGGCCAAAGCCCAATTCATCCAGAAGACCAATCTCCCAGCGCACCAACAAGGCGGGCCACAGCGCGTCATTCTCAATCATCGACATGACCACATGGGCGG
>JBDSTO010000187.1:0-6154 GCA_039928255.1 Aestuariivirga sp.
GCCAATGGCAAATCTGGCGCTGTGGGCTTTTGCTGGGGCGGTGGGGCGGTCAATACACTTGCGGTCAATGATGCGACCTTGAGTGCGGGCGTTGCCTATTATGGCCAGCAACCGCCCGCCGCAGATGCCGCCAAGATCAAGGCGCCCCTGCTCCTCCACTATGCCGGGCTCGACGACCGCATTGACGCGGGAATTCCGGCCTTTGAGGCCGCGCTGAAGGCGGCCAGCAAAACTTACGAGATCCACATGTATGAGGGCGTGAACCACGCCTTCAACAACGACACCAATGCCGCCCGCTATGACAAGGCCGCCGCCGATTTGGCCTGGGGCCGCACCATTGCGTTCCTCAAGAAATATGTCTCCTGACATTTGAACAAACGCCTGCTGCCGCGAGCGCGGCAACAGGCACTTCATCCGTGTACTGATTAATTCAAGATGAATTGAATTCCCGATTTGAAAAAATTGGAGGGACTGTTTCTGCCGTGGCTCTGCGCCCGATCAGAATTCTGAGGTAGAAAGAGAAAAGGGGCAAAGCCCGGCTGGTGTTGCTGCCGCTGTGGTCACCACACTTTATGCCGTCATGCCAGCCCCGTGTCGGGGCACGGGATAAACTTCGGCTGGCATCCAACTTTCTTGTTGCAGAACAAGAAGAAAGCTGGGCCCCGGCCTGCGCCGGGGTGACGGAAATTGGTGTGAAAACATCACGCGCCATCAACACTGGAAACGCAGCGATTTCAAATCCGGCAGTGATATTGGTTAGCCATTGAAGGCGCTTGGGTCGTAATGCCCAAGGTCCACTGACGGAGCTCCCGAGATCAAAGGCTGCGAAAGCCCCTGCCCGCAGGCGCTGCATGTTGGTCCGAAGATGTTGGTTCGCTCGCGACATCGTCCCTCCTTTCGGACCACTAAAAATGCATATAGTCCTATCGTAGGAACATGTCAAGAGACAAAATCATGAAAATTGCGACGCGGGTAAGCACCACGCCAATTAATCAAACCTTAACCAAGCCAATTTCTTTTCGGTTTCAAGATTTTATTTATCGATGCGTTGACGTTTTTCCCACAAGCATGATGCCGTGCGGGATGGCTTCAGGCGCCGCATTTTTGCAACCTTGGGCAATCCAGACCCTATAGGTGGTTGCCAAATTTTGGGGTGTAATATGCCAGTGGAAAAACATGATGAGGCGGGTTTTTCTGAGCTGGAACGACTTCGGCGGCTTGAGAGTTACAGGGTATCGCGAACCCCGCCTGAGGCCCCTTTTGACAATATCGTAAAGCTGGCGGCGGAACAGCTCAAAGTTCCAATCGCATTTTTCTGCCTCGCTGAAAAAAGCAGTCACTGGTTCAAGGCCAAGCTTGGCATTGAATTGGAGGAGATTCCACGGGCCATCAGCTTCTGTGACCATACCATGAAATGCAGTGGCAGCATGGTGGTTAGCAATGCAACCCTGGACAGGCGTTTTGCCGATAGTCCCATGGTAACCGGCCCCCACCACATCCGCTTTTATGCGGGAATTGCACTCCGGGATTCCGAGGGATATGTGCTTGGCACATTGGCCGTTGCTGACACTGTTCCCCGCCGACTCAAAAAACAGCAAAAATTGCTTCTCAATGGTCTGGCCGACGTCATTCTCGACCGCCTCGAACTGAGAAAAATGAAATTCGAATTGCAAAAAACCGTCGAGTCTGCCGAAGAGGCGCGCCAGACAGCCGTCTTGGGCGAAGCCAAACTTCAGAGGGTCATCGATTGTCTGCCAGAGGCAATCGTTCTCGTCGACAAGCACAACAGACTCGTACGCTGGAACCAAAACTATGAGGAAATGTTCCCGGAATTAGCTGACCTCTTCAGACCTGGCGCAAGCTTTGAAACAATTCATCGCCGATATCTGCAAACTGCGCCGTTCCATGAAGGAATGAGCACGACTGAAGAGCACGCATGGATTAGAGATCGCATGGAACTCCTTAATCGGGGCGGCTCGATCGTTGAACAGAACCATGCCGACGGGCGTTGGATTCGCTATGATCAACACGCGACACCTGAAGGTGAAAAAATCTGTGTGAGGGCCGATGTTACCGATGATCGTAACGCCTCTGAGTCTTTCCGCCTGTTGTTTGAGAACAATCCTGTGCCGATGTGGGTTGTCGAAAAGCTGAGCCTGAAATTCGTCGATGTCAATTCGGCTGCCCTTCGGCAATACGGCTACACCAGAGAACAATTCTTGCGCATGACGGCATTGGACATCCGGCCTGTCCGTGAGCAGCAACGTGCCATCGACGACGCGCGCAATAACTTCGTGTCGGTCGGCTGCGAAAATGATTGGATTCACCTCAAGGCTGACGGCACTGAAATCTTGGTCAGCAGCTTTGCCCAGCCGATAAAGTACAAGGGTGTGGATGCTGCAATTGTTGCCGTTGTTGATGTCACCGAACGCCGGCGACAGGATGAACGGATTCAACATTTGGCCGACCATGACGTCCTGACGGATTTGCCCAATCGACGGCTCTTCCTCGATTTGCTTGGTCGCTCGTTTGCCCAAGATGGCGGGGTTGAAGAATTCAAATCCGTCATTCTGGTGGATATCGACAAATTCAAGGAAGTGAATGACACCTTCGGCCACTATGTAGGCGATAATCTCATCGTCGCATTGGCCCAACGATTGCGGGAACGCATAGGAGATCGCGGAACCGTTGCGCGTCTCGGTGGTGACGAATTCGCAGTGCTTCTGCCATCACTGGCCGCACCCGAGCTCGCCCGTCACATCGGGCAGGAACTGGTCAATGCGTTCACCCTTCCGCTGCAGGTGCGTGAGCATGAAATTCTCGCTGGCATCAGCGTCGGAGTGAGTGTCGGCACGCTCGAGTCCAGCGATCCCTCGACCCTGCTCAAGAACGCAGATCTGGCCCTCTACAGGGCCAAATCCGATGGTCGTGGCATTTGTAGGATTTACGAGCCGCAAATGTCACTGCAAATAATCCTGCGTCGCGAGGTAGAGCACGATTTGCGTCTTGCTCTCAGCAACCGCCAATTCGAGGTTTACTACCAGCCATTGACTGAACTTGTGGGGGGCAAGGTCGTGGGCTTTGAAGCCCTGCTGCGTTGGAACCACCCTGACAAGGGCATGATCCCCCCGTCTGTCTTTATCCCGATCGCGGAATCAAGCGGGATGATTGTCCAGATTGGAACTTGGGTTCTTGAACAAGCCTGCATCATGGCAATGTCCCTGCGGCCGGATCTTTCTATCGCGGTGAACGTCTCAGCCGCGCAATTCAAATCCGGAGTTCTTGTTGCAACGGTGGCTGAGGAATTGAAAAAATCTGGTCTGGCCGCCAAGCGTCTTGAACTGGAGATCACTGAATCAAGCCTGTTGGAGAATTCAGTCGAGACCAAACAAATCCTGAGCGGCCTCAAGGAACTTGGTGTGTCGATTGCGCTCGATGATTTTGGAACGGGTTATTCGGGGCTGGGCTATTTGAACAGCTTTCCTTTCGACAAGATAAAGATTGATCGTTCTTTCATCATGGATATTGGCGTGCGGAAAAAATCAGAAGAACTGGTGCGGGCCGCCATTAATATCGGCCAAAGCCTTCAAATGAGAACGCTGGCCGAAGGTATCGAGACCAAAGAGCAATTAGAATTCCTTCGGGCACTGGGATGCGAAGAGGGACAAGGTTACTTGTTCAGCCAAGCCATTCCCGCGCATGAAATATCTGACAATCTAAGAGTGCCGACAAGGTCCGATGCAGCCCGATCTGTCGCCTGAAGCCCGCCCTCGAAGATGGCTAGTCTTTCACTGGCACAACATAGTTGAGCGGCATGCGAGCACCATCAGCATAAATCACCTGGCCTGAGACATAGCTTGAATCATCCGAGGCAAGGAACATTGCAATCGATGCAATCTCGGAAGCCTCGCCCACGCGGCCCAGCGGCGTTCGTGACAGAATGCGGTGCATGGCTGCCTTGTCATTGACCACGCCTTTCAACATGTCGGTGCGGATGGAACCGGGACCTATGGCGTTGACGCGGATACCATGTGGAGCGAGTGCAAGCGCGGCAACTTTGGTGAGTTGGCGCACACCACCCTTGGACATGGTGTAAGGGGCAATTGCCGGAATGGCCAAGGTGTCATTGACTGATGACATGTTGACGATGGCACCCGCTTTGCGGCCAGTCTCAATCTGCTTCACCATTTCGCGCGCGCAAGCCTGCGTGAGCAGGAATGAACCCTTGAGATTGATGTCGATGACTTGGTCGAACTGTTCCTCGGTGATGTCGAGAAATTCACCGACGATCGAAATCGCGGCATTGTTGACCAGAATATCAACGGCTCCAAATTCCTTGAGAGTGGAAGCCACCAGTGCCTTGATGTCGGCGGATTTGGAGACGTCGCAATGATGGTATGTGGCACCAAGCCGCTTGGCTTCAACCTTGCCTGCATCATCCAGAATATCGGCCATGACAACCTTTGCACCTTCGGCCACGTAACGTTCGGCAATGGCCAAACCAATGCCGCGGGCAGCGCCCGTGACGATGGCAACACGATCTTTAAGTTTCAAAATATGCTCCTTGCAAAACTCTCTCCATGGCCGGGCTCGACCCGGCCAACCAGTATAATATTCGCCTTTGAACAAGTCTGGTTCGGCGGGTCAAGCCCGCCGATGGAGAGTTGAATGGCGATTTTCAATTAAAAAAGAAATTGCCCGTATCGGATTCGAGCAGGATGGAAGACAAGGTCACATGGCGTGGCCGCGACAATGCAAACAGCACGGTCTCAACGACATCGCGGTTTGTCACCCACGAGGCTTGTGGCCGCACTGCATTCCACTGGTCTTCATTCAGTGGAGAAATATCCATGATGTTGGGTGGATAAATTCCGGTGACACGCACCGGCCGCCCGCGCAACTCCTGGCGCAACGCATCAGTCATTCCGGTTTGAGCATGTTTTGAGGCCATATAAGCCACCGCGGCACCCTGCATGGGCGCGTGTTGAATGCCGCTAACCGATACAACGTTCACGATGTCTCCGGCACCTGAATGTTCAAGCAAGGGCAGAACCCCGCGCGTCAACAGCAGGGTTCCCGTCACATTGCCAGCAATCGTCGAGGCAATCGCAAACGCATCATGTTCTTCCATTTTGCCGGAAAGCCACTGCGCGCCATTATTGATCAGAATATCGATCTGCCGATGCTCGTCGCGCCATTTCTTGGCCTGCAATGTCACTTGCGAAATATCAGCAAGATCCATCACCATGACATCAGGTGCCGTACCCACACGCAGGCGGATCGACTCCGCCAATGATTTGAGGTTCTCGGTGTTGCGGCCCGCGATTGTCACATGGGCACCCTGGTCAGCCAGAACGACCGCAAAGGCAGCGCCCAATCCGCGCCCTGCCCCGGTGATTAAAACATGCTTGCCCTTGAAGCTCATGCCATCACTCTATCAGTAAGAATCGGCGGCGGCGACTCCCTTTGCAAAAATCGCAATGATAATCGAGGCAATGACCGTGAGGCCAAGCCCGACCTGCAGATTGGTGAATTGCGCGGCAAAGCCAATGAGCGGCGGCCCCGTCAAGAACCCGGCATATCCCATGGTGGTGACAGCAGCGATGCCGCGTCCCGGTGCATCAGGCTCCAGCCTGCCACCGCCTGCAAACAACATCGGTGCCACATTGCCAATGCCCACGCCACCGATCGTAAAGGCGAGGAATGTGAGCCAGGTGGAAGGCGCCACCAGCGCCAGCCCCGTGCCCAGCGCTGCAAGCAAGGCGCTGGTGACGACAACATTCACCGATCCAAATTTGTGGCGCAGAAAATCGCCACCAAGCCTGGAGGCCGCCATGCCCCCCTGGTAAAATCCAAAAGCCAAGGCAGCCACACCTGCATCCAACAAGAAGCGTTCACGCATCAGAATCGCGGCCCAATCCATCACCGAACCCTCAACCAGCAAGGCGAGGAAGCACAGACTTCCCAAGACGATGGTAGCAGAAGTCGGAAACGCAAAATGCGATCCGCCCAAGCCACGATCCAAAGATGATGGCAGCAGATATTGAACAGAAATCAGAAGCCCAACCAGAAACACGGCAACGACAGTGATCACCTGAACCAGCGGTCCAAACTGATCAATCAATCCAGCGCCCGCAAAGGCACCGATCATCGC
>JBDSTO010000188.1:0-5167 GCA_039928255.1 Aestuariivirga sp.
TGTTTACGGCGAAGCCCATGATGCCCTTCTCGCCGAAGCCGCTGACGAACTCATGGATGAGGCCGCACGGCTTGTCTAAGTCCCATGTCATCAAGCTGAATGGCATGGACATGGTGCCTGATCTTTCCGGCGCCGTGATGGTGCCTGAATCGCGAACCCTGCTGATTGCTGATTTACATCTGGAACAGGGCACAAGTCTGGCACGGCGCGGAGCCCATGTGCCGCCGTTTGATACAGACGCATCACTGGCCCTTCTGGCCGCCGTCATCCAGCACAACATGCCTCAGCGGCTGATTTTTCTGGGCGACAGTTTTCACGACGGTGAAGGGTCAGCCCGTCTTGCTGAGAGCCATCGCAGCAAACTCAGGGCCATCACTGACAAGATCGAGACATTCTGGATTTCAGGAAACCACGATCCAGAGCCGCCAAAGGATGTGGGTGGCTTTCATGCCGACCAGATCATTCTGGGCTCGATCGTTCTGCGCCATGAGCCTTCGGTGGTGGCCAAGGGCCAATGCGAAATTGCAGGCCATCTTCATCCAGGTTGCGTTCTGGTCCAGCGCGGCAAGCCACTTCGTGGAAAATGCTTCGCCTATGATGGAAAGCGCCTGATCATGCCCGCCTTTGGCGCATATACGGGCACATTATCAGTGACCAGCCGCGCCTATCACAGCCTGTTTGAAGAAACCGTCGCCGAAGTCCTGATGATCGGGAGAGCGGCTTTGCACCGCTTTCCCTTCTCGCGCCTGAGTTGATCAGCCGACCGAGGCCTGCAGCGCGTCGATCAATTCCTGCGTCACCTTGCCAGTGACGGGCAAGCCTTTTTGCAACTGGAACAGGCGCACGGCATTGGCCGTCTTTCCTTCAAGCTTGCCATCATGCGGACCGATGTTGAACCCAAGCTTTTCCAACATGTCCTGCGCTGAATTGATCATGGTCTTTGGCGCAATGGTAGCAGCCTGAATGCGTGGCCCATTCTTGTTTTGCCATTTGCTTTCATCAACCGAAACAATATTGGCATTGTCCGGAGCCTTTTCCGGTGTCCATTTTTGCAAACGGGCCTTGGTTGCATCAATGTTGGCAGCGGAAAGTGATTTCGCCAATTGGTCGGCACGGGTCTGCGCATCAGCGTCGCCTTGGGCGGCAGCGGCGAGATACCAGAAATAGGCCTGGGGGGCATCGGCCTTGGTGCCCAGCCCGCGTTCAATCAGCACGGCGAGGTTATATTGGCTGTCTTTGAGGCCATGGGCAGCGGCAAGGGAAAACCAATTATAGGCATTGGCATAGTCTGGTGAACCCGAACCATTGCCGGTGGCCAGCACAGCGGCGTTGTGCATCGCTTTGACATTGCCTGCTGCTGCCGCGCGCTCATACCATGAGGCGGCGGTCTTCAAATCAAGCGGCACACCCTTGCCGCGCTCATAAAGCGTTGCCATGCGGTATTGCGCAGGGGCGAGGCCTGAGGCCGCCGCCTTGCCATACCAATAGGCAGCCTTGGCATAATCAAGCTTCACGTTCTCGCCATTGAGATAGCGCGTGGCGACTACAAATTGCGCCTGCGGATCATCTCCCATAGCGGCTTCCCGCAATTCGGCGGAACCAATGCTGGCGTCAATCGGCCCGGCAGAGGCAGGGAGAACACTGTCTTGAGCAGAGGGCAATGCGCCAGTGAGAATGGGATCGACCTGATTATTGTCCGAATTGAAACCCTGTTGCTGGGGCACAGCGGCGGGGGCTGGCAACAAGGGTGCTGGCGTTACGTTTGATCCTTGAGGTGGCGCTGCGCCGGGCGGAATTGCAGCAGCAGGAGCTTGATCTGCGGGAGCGCCCTGTACAGCGGGGGCAGCATCTGCCGGCTTTTGATCAGTTGCGGCAGGATCAGCGGGGGCGGTGACGGGTGTCGGATCAACAGGTGCCGCATTGCGCAAGCGGCCTACCATATTCACGGAAACACCAGCGACGAGGGCCAGCAGCACAAGGCCCATGATCGCCAGTTTGCGGCGGCTGGCGGCATCGTTGTTGGCAGGCTTGATCGGAGGAAGATTTACGCCAACTGGTGCGGCAGAAACTTCAGGCGCGGGTTTAGCGCGTTTACGGAAAGGCAGGCTTAATCCGGAAAACCGTGACGCGGGCTTAGTAGCTGCCTTGCGGGCACCACCCAGATTGGGGGCCGTAAAGCCAGGTTTGCCGCTGGTGGCTGATTGGGCGACGCGCCGCGCCAAGGCAATGAAGTCCTCATTGGGCGAAAGGGGTTCATCGGCAGTCGTCTGGAACGGGTCAACTCCCGCAGCCACTTCGCTTGGGCGATCGGCATGGCTCTCGAAGGGATTGACAACCGGTTCTGCAAATTCAGGCTGTGACGGTGCAACAAACGGATTGTGGTCCGCGAAATTGCTCTGGCTTTCCATGTCGGGTGCGGTGTTGAAAGAATGGTCTTCCACAACGGCAGGAGCCATCGCAGTGGCTTGCGCGATGCGCTGGCCAATCGCCGCTGTCTCAAGCTCGGCAAGTTTGGTGACAATCTGTTCAAGTGTTTCATGAACAGCTTCAAGTGTTTCCTGATTGCGTGCATCGGCCGATTGAGACGCCTCACGCACCGCATGAAGTCCTTGCTCCAAGGCCATGATTTCAGGCGATCCCGCCAGTGAAACGCTTTGTTGTCCTTGCGCCATGATGCTTTGCGCCATGCGATTGGCGGCTTCTTCGGCGGCTTGCGTTGCATGGGTGCGGCCATGCTCAATTGAGTCATAAAGCTGGCTGATCGCCCGCTCGATGGTTTCCAGATGCTGCAGCTGGTGTTCGGTGCGGCCCAAACGATCACCCACTTCGGCGAGTTTTTGCTCGAGAAGTTCTTTCGTGGCTCCTTCGCCCTGCATCCGCATGGCTTCATTCAGGCGATGGTCAAGTTCCGCCATGCGCCGTTCCAGATCGCTGAACTGGGGAAGGTCGCGTGTGGCGGCTTGCGTCTGTTCGAGCTGCTTTGAAATATCAACGATGCGGCGATCCATATCGGCAAAGGGCCGCGGGTCTTGGCCTTGGGCGACGCGCGTGGAAAGCTGTTCAACAACCTGGCGCAAAGCCGAAACATCCTCACCGCTCGCTGTCAGATGCTGGGCTTCGTTGATCCGGGTGTGAAGCTGGTCAATCTCGCTTCGAATGCGGCTGATATCGGCAGGCCCCGTTGATTGTGCCGCCATCGAGGCTTGCGCCTCGCGCAGCAAACCGAGGATGCGACCTTCAATGGAGCGAAGCTCGTTTTGCGCCTGTTGAACGGCCTGCGTCTGGGCCTTTCCGGCAAGATTTTCTGCCGTGCTGCGAACATCTTCAATGCGTGAGGCAAGCCCGTCAAGTTCATCGCGCAGGCTGGTCGGCAGTTCTGCCAATGGCTGATGCGCGGTTTCAACGCGCTTGGCCAATTCGCTCAGTCGCGATTCCAGTTGATTGAACGCCGGAGCCTGGCGCAGGATTTGCTCGCTGCCAGCACCGTTCACCTTGTTGGTCATATCGCCCATGCGGTCTTGCAGGGCTTTCAGATTTTCGCGGGTGCGCTTTTCGGAAACTTCCAGATGTTCGATAATATTGCGAACCGCTTTTTCCAGCGATTGGTAGCCTTGAGTATCCTCGGCTTTTGGCGCGGTATGAGCTTTGGCAAATTGCCGGCCCATGACCGACAACCGGTCATTGACGGCAGAGAAGGCTTCGACGGTCTGGCGTTCGTTGCTCTCAATCCGGCCCAGCACCCGCGCCAGTGCGGATGTATCTTCTTGCGATGATTGCGGCAGGAAGCGCGAAGCGGTGTCGCTCTCGCGCTGGGCAATGCGCGACAGCTGTTCGGCAATGTCTTCAAGTCGCGTTGCGGCGCGTTCAATGGGGTGCGTGGAAATTTTGCTGCGGCTCTGTTTTGGAGCAGCTGCAGGAGGGCTTTGGTGTTGCGAAACAGCCTCTGGATCGGCCTGTTCGACAATTGCCGCGTTCAGCCATTCCCCCAGTGTCATGCCAGATCGGCGCGCCGCACTCTTTGCGGCCTCGCGAGCGTCAGGCTCTATGCCTTTGACGCTCCATGGAATTCCAGGCTTCATCTAAGTCTACTCTCCACCAGCGGCCGCCTGATTTTCGGAGCAAATCAACGCGCAGCCCGCCCACATCCCTTGAAAGTTAACTTTCTTGGTAAATATCGCGTTAAGATGAGACCGATTTGTCAGCCTTTCTAAAAATGGACTTCAAAATGCGCCGCATGGCATTCTCCCAATCCCCTCTCAATCGCAACGCAAATGGCCGCACCGACCCGAATATCCTGGCGCAAAAACTGGCCCATCCCGATCGACAGGTTTTGAAATTTTCTGACGACAAGGTTTTGATGGCAGGGACTGAACCTGACCTTGCCGCCACGTCAGACAATCAAGCTGTCTATCTCGGCGATGACGAAAAGGCCCGGCCGTGGTTTGCCGTGACGGTGACGCAAGGCACGAGCCTACGTCCGATCCGCGACCTGATGCGCAATGGCGAGCTGCCGCCTCCACTTTTGTCGATCATCGCGCAAGGCCGCAGCCTCACCAACTGGCACGCCCGCCACGGCTTTTGCGCCAACTGCGGGGCTAAAACTGAAATGAGCGATTCCGGCTATCGCCGCCATTGCCCAAGCTGCAAGGCCGATCACTTCCCGCGCACTGATCCTGTGGTGATCATGGCGGTGCGCCATGGCGAGAAGATCTTGCTCGCCCGCCAAAAAGCGTGGGAACCCGGCATGTTTTCAGCCGTGGCAGGTTTCATGGAACCGGGCGAAACCATTGAGCAGGCGGTGGCCCGCGAGGTTCAGGAGGAAACCGGCATTGAGGTCGGCAAGGTGACTTATGTGGCAAGCCAGCCTTGGCCCTTTGCCTCAAGCCTGATGATCGGTGCCATCGCCGAGGCCAAGGACACCAAAATCACCATGGATGAAGTTGAGCTGGAACATGCCCGCTGGTTTTCCTTTGCCGAGGTGCGCCAAATGCTGGCCCATAAGCACTCCGAGGGCCTTACAGCATCTCACCCTTACGCCATCGCCCATCATGTGATTGAAGCGGCAATCACTATTTAATTCGCCCCTCAAAATAAAGTTGTGTTCCATTCGTTCATTGTCTAGGAACGTGAAGGCGAATTTGTATTTTGAAGAAACTCCATGAGGGCC
>JBDSTO010000189.1:0-14621 GCA_039928255.1 Aestuariivirga sp.
TGAAGGCGGCGAGCCCTCATGGACCAGCGGCGGCAGCTATCAGGTGGTGCGTCTCATTCGCAATTTTGTTGAACGTTGGGATCGCACCTCGCTCAATGATCAGGAGCGCTTCATCGGGCGGCATAAATATTCGGGCGCGCCCCTTGGCAAGGTCCATGAAATGGATGAGCCTGATTTTGTCAGTGCGCCTGCAACAACCGCGATGCCCAAAGATGCTCACATCCGCCTCGCCAATCCGCGAACACCTTCTGCACTTTCAACACGCGTCCTGCGGCGCGGCTTCAATTATTCCAATGGCCTCAGCAAATCCGGGCAACTTGATATGGGGCTGTTGTTCATCTGCTATCAAGCTGATCTTGATGAAGGCTTCCGCGCCATTCAGAAGCGTCTGGATGGTGAGCCCTTGGAAGAATATATCAAACCTTTTGGTGGTGGTTATTTCTTCGCACTGCCCGGTGTGAAGGACGAAGCCGGATACCTGGGCCAAGACCTGCTGGTTTGAAACGCAAAGGCCGGATGTTTCCATCCGGCCTTTTTGAACTCAAACTGGTCCCTTAGGCTATTGGCGGTATTGCTGGATGCGCGTGGTGCGCAAACCGGCAAGGCCGTGGCGTTCGATTGAACGCTGCCAACCCAGATATTCCTCAACGGTGAGGGTATAGCGCTGGCAGGCCTCTTCCAAACTCAAGAGCCCACCCCTGACTGCCGCCACAACCTCTGCCTTGCGGCGGATCACCCAACGGTGTGAACCGGGAGGTGGGAGATCGGCGATGGTCAAGGGACTGCCATCGGGACCGATGACGTAATTGACGCGCGGACGCAACTGACCATTCATATACGCAATACCCACTAAACTGACCTTGCGCGGCCAACTGAACTCACATGCCGCGCACCAGGCCACCTTGCCTCAAGCTGTTTAAAAATCGCCTAAGCTTATATGAACAAATTGCAAATTCGGCTACCTGGCTGGTTCAAAGCGGCACAGTTTTGCCCCAGTTGCCGACTAGTTGCGTCAAATTCCGTTTAAGCTTAAGCCGCCATCATGAAATTGTCTGACGACATCATTGAAAAAGTGCACGAGGCTATGGGTTTGCCCGGCAACCCTGGCTCGCACCGGGTTGTCTGCGCAATGTCGGGCGGCGTTGATTCCTCTGTTGCAGCAGGATTGTTGAAGGCTGCCGGTTATGATGTGCTGGGCATTACGCTTCAGCTTTATGATCACGGGGCGGCAATTGCCAAAAAGGGTGCGTGCTGTGCGGGGCAAGACATTCATGATGCAAGGCGCGTTGCAGCCTCACTCGATATTCCTCATTATGTTTTAGATTTTGAATCACGTTTTAAGGAAACCGTTATTGATGATTTCGTTGACAACTATCTCAAAGGATCAACGCCTATCCCTTGCGTGCGATGCAACCAGACTGTGAAGTTTGCGGATTTGCTGGCGCGGGCCGAAGAGCTTGATGCTTCATGTCTGGTGACGGGCCATTATGTTGAGAGCCGGTTGCGCGGCGATGGCAGCGGGCACCGCGACATGTTCACGCCGGCTGACCTTGCGCGTGACCAGAGCTATTTCCTTTTTGCCACGACGCAAAAGCAAATGGATTTCCTGCGCTTTCCATTAGGCCTTTTGCCGAAGTCTGAGACACGCGCAATCGCCCAAGAGATGGGGTTGATGGTGGCCGACAAGCCCGACAGCCAGGATATTTGTTTCGTTCCCGGTGGTGACTATGCGCAAGTGATTTTGAAACTTCGCCCTGATGCGGCAAGGCTTGGCGAGATTGTTCATCTCGATGGGCGCGTTCTGGGCCGTCATGATGGCATTATTCATTATACTGTAGGACAGCGCAAAGGCCTTGGCATTGGCGGGGGCGATCCTCTCTATGTCGTGAGGCTTGATGCAGACAATGCGCGCGTTATCGTCGGGCCCCATGAGGCGCTGGCGCAATTTGAAATTCCGGTTTCTGACGCGAATTGGCTCGGTGATGTGCCATTGAGCGCTGAGCCTGCGGAAGCCTTTGTGAAAATCCGTTCGACACGGCCGCCCGTTCCCGCCCTCGTCAAAGCCAAGGATGGCCGTGTGACCGTTGCCATTACGGGTGGTGAATTTGGTGTATCACCGGGGCAGGCTTGCGTTTTTTATGCGGGGCAGGGACCGGGGCAGAAAGTTCTCGGCGGCGGTTTTATCGGGAGACCTGGCGCTTGAGGGGGGAAAAGCCGCGTGCGTCGGCAAGTTCAACCTTGCGCTCGCGCGCGCTGTTTCTGTGGCAGAATATCAGAAGCCCTTTTACGACGGGTGGCTTGACGCCCAGTGGCAGGCAATTGTCACGCCTGATGGTTGAAGCGCTGGCACCGCAACCTGGCGAAGTGGTCGTTGAGTTTGGCCCCGGCACGGGGGTTTTTACCAAGGCACTGTTGCGGGCAGGGGTTGCGCCAGAAAATCTCATCCTCATCGAATTCAGCCCCCACTTTGTTAAATACCTGAGACGTGAATTTCCAAACGTTCAAGTGATCGAGGGATCGGCTGCCGACCTGCTGCGCCATTTGGCAGGGCTTGGACACAGCACTGTCAGCAAGATCATTTCGGGACTGCCCTTGCGGAGCATGCCCCAGCCCCTTCGTGTTGCTATCACTGAAGCTGTCTCTGGTGGTCTCGCTGCTGGCGGGACTTATGTGCAATTCAGTTATTTTCGGGTGGCGCCGTTGCCAGAGAATTTGGCACGCAGTGTTGGGCTTGCTGGGCGCTGCATTGGCATGGCCATCAGAAACCTGCCGCCTGCCTTTGTCTACCGGTATCAGAAGTCTGGCTAGTTTCTTGCCTTGGTCCCGTGGCCAACCTATAGTCAGTTTCAAAACGATGGGAGCAAGCCCAAGTGGCGAAAATAAAACTTCAGCCCAATCTCGACAAGGATATCAAGAAGGGCATTGCCTGGTCGGTGCACGCTTTCACCACCAGCGGCATTGTGCTGGGCTTTCTCGCACTTGTTGCCGTTTTGAAAAATGATGCCGTGGCCGCATTCATGTGGCTTGGCCTTGCCTTGTTTGTCGATGGGGTTGATGGATCGCTTGCCCGCAAGGCGCGGGTTCGCGAATACACGCCCAATTTCGACGGGGCATCGCTTGATCTGGTGATCGACTTTTTCACCTATGTCGCCGTGCCCGCCCTGATGATCTATTGGTTCAACATGGTCTCGGTGCCGTATTTTCTGGATGGCAGCACGTGGAGCCTGATTGCCGGCGCGCTGATCATGGCTGTCTCGTGCTATACGTTTGCCAACGTGGGCATGAAATCGTCGGACTATTATTTCGTGGGCTTCCCGGCGATCTGGAATGTGGTGGTTTTGTATTTCTACCTGTTCAACACAGGCTGGCTGGTCAATGGCATTACTGTGGTGGTGTTGGCCGTGATGACCTTCATTCCCATCAAATTTGTGCACCCGTTGCGCGTGACGCATTGGCGCGAAATCACCATTCCCATGACGGTGCTGTGGGCGGCGATGACGTTGAGCCTGATCATCAGCGGGCGGAACCCCAATTACGATGACTGGATTTACAAGCTGCAATTGGTGCTTTTTGGCCTGACATCGCTCTATTTTGCCGGAATTTCGCTGTGGCGGACCTTTGTTCTGGGTGATCAGGGCGAGGATGAGGGCACTGACATTCCCGCCGCTTGACTTTGGCCAGCCGCCTTCACTATATCCCCGCCTAGTGGCGAGGTAGCTCAGTTGGTTAGAGCACGGGAATCATAATCCTGGGGTCGGGGGTTCAACTCCCTCTCTCGCTACCAAATCTTCTCGTTGAGGCTCACCCACGCGGGCCGGGTCGATAAGAGCCAACATGCGGCTCCCGAATCCTAAGGTAAAACAAGTGCATGCTGGATTGGCCGATTCATTCCTATTTGGCGTCTACTTTGGGTTGACCTGCAGTCAAAACTCCGGTTAATTATGGCTTAAGTTTGTTTACACAGAGGCAGGGCATCATGAAAAAATCACTTCTCGCAGGCATCGCAGTTTCCGCTTTATTGCTGGCGGCACCAGAGGCTTCGGCTGGCGGCTACAAGCCATACGTCAGCGTGTTCGGTGGCGCGGCTGTGCTGACCAAGAACCCGCACTTTACCTACACCGGATTTACGGGCGGAACCTTTGATATGCTGGTAAATAACCCTGGCTATATCATTGGCGGCGCAGTGGGTGTGGAGTGGGAAAACAATCTTCGGACCGAACTCGAACTCTCCCATGGCCATTGGGCATCGAATAAGACTCATTATTCAAGCTTCGACGGGTCGGGTACGCAAGCTCAGGATGGCTCAGTCTCCGCGACCTATTTGCTGGGTAATGCCTGGTTGGATTTGGGACGCGGTTCGCAGATTACCCCCTATGTGGGCGGCGGCGTTGGTGTGGGTTGGGCGAATGTGAGCCCGTTTCAGAACGTTTCTTTCAGCGCAACTGGGTTTGCATTCCAGCTTGGCGCAGGTGTACGCTTTAACTTGAGCGACAAATTGACTCTTGATGCGGGTTATCGCTTCAAGGATATCATCGGATTGAATTATCCTTCATATGTGCTCGGTCCATTTAGTGATACCTTGAAGGATACGAGTCTTTCTTCGCATAACTTCCAAATTGGGCTGACCTACAGCTTCTGATCTCTAATCGATTTTCAGTTTAAAAACACCGCCCCACTGGGGCGGTGTTTTGCTAAGGTGTTTAGCGATGCCAAAAATGCCGCTCAAACCGCAAAGTCCTTTGCCCTTCGGATTGGCAACGCCGTTTGCCGCAGCTCCGCAACGGAAGCTTCCTGATGTCGAACGTAAACAATTGGTGCAGCTGTTGCGGCAGGGCGTGAGCCTGCAGCGAGAAAGCAATTTTGTCGAAGCCGAGCGATGCTATCAAATCGTTCTCCAGCGCGCCCCCGACATGCCGGAAGCCCATAATTTGATGGGGACACTCGCGCTCGAGGCTAAAGACCCCGGTGTTGCGGTCGATTATTTTGAAAAAGCAGTGAAGGGCTTACCCAAGGACCCGACGGTACGGCATAATTTCGGCAGCGCGCTTTTCCAACTTAATGAATATCATGAGGCCATTGTTCAATTGCGGAAGGCTTTGGAATTGAAGCCGGGGCAAATTGATTCAATCGCTTTGATATCCAAGTGTTTCAACCATTTGGGCAAATCCGACGAGGCCGTGCAATTTGCGGACAAAGGTCTTCGGATGGATGAAAACCACCCGGGTTGCCGCGTCGCCAAAGCTGATGCCCTGATTAATTTGGGCCACATGGACGAGGCCGAATCCCTTCTCAAGAAAAACATTGCAGATCGGATTGCCACAGAAAAATCATGGCAAAGTCTTTCTGCCGCGAGAAAATTTGCGAGCGACGCTCCTGAACTTGAAGCTGTGCGCGCAGAATTGCGGGACGCCGCCTTGACGGAAGAGCAACAAATTCCGCTCCATTTCGCGCTGGCCAAAATTGCAAATGACGGCAAGCATTATGACGAGGCGATGGCCGAATATAGTGCGGCCAAGGCCCAGAAGGGGGCCCACTATGACATCGCCCAATATGAGCGGCGGGTGGACAGCCTCATTGAATTTTTCAACCCGCTGTTTCTGGGTGCTCGAAAAGATTTCGGCAATCTTTCCCAACGACCAGTTTTCATTGTGGGGATGCCACGCTCAGGCACGACACTGACGGAGCAGATCATCTCCAGCCACCCGCAAGTTGCTGGGGCGGGCGAACTTGGTGAGATGAGTTCTATTGCCCGCCACATCGGCGACAATATCCGCCTCATGTCGCGCTATGGTGCCAATCTCATGTCATTGTCGCGGGAAGAAAGTTCGAATTTGGCGCAGCGCTATTTGAAATTCATTTACCGCACATCACGCGACTCAGCACGCGTTACTGATAAGATGCCACATAATTTTGAGCAGGTTGGATTGATCGCTCTCTTATTTCCCAATGCCACAATCATTCATTGCAAACGCGATGCGATTGATAATTGCGTCTCCTGTTACATGAACGCATTTAACGAAACCCATCACTATGGAGCCGACCTTGGCAAGCTGGGCCGCTATTACCGTGCCTATGACCGGTTGATGAAACATTGGCACAAGGTTTTGCCCGGGCGCATTTTCGACAACCAATATGAAACGCTGGTGGCCGATCAGGAAGGGCAATCACGAAAGCTGATCGCGCATTGCAAACTGGAATGGGATGACGCTTGCCTGAATTACACCAAGAATGAACGCAGCGTAAACACGATCAGCCGGTGGCAGGTGCGCCAGCCCATTTACAAAACATCGATGAAGCGGTGGAAGCCTTATGAAAAGCACCTTGGCCCGCTGATTGCGGGCCTCGGCGATCTTGCGGATGTCAGTTGATCACTGCGGCGGATTTATCTTGATCGACGGATCATATTTGATGTGTTGCGTGGTGACCGATTTAACACCCATCGCCTCGCCCTCCACAATCATTCCAACGGGCAGATCATTCGCGCCCTTGAACAATTTGATATGGCTGGTGGCCTTGACGCCCATGACAGCTGCTGATGAATCAAATTCATAGAGCGGATAGGATTGCCCATCAAATTCGGCTGAACTTCCACATTTGAAGTTCGCGGAGTTTTTCATGCCCTGGGCCATCGCATCTTGCGCCATGTTGCCCGTTATCGCGGACATGGCGGCGGGCATGGCTTGCCATGTTGCGCCCATCTTCATCCAAGTGCCCTGCTTCAGCATGATTGATTCCATTTCAGGCATTTTGACATGGAATGAGGAGGGCAGAATGACATCGGTTTCGATGTTTCTGGTTTTGCCGCCCGCAACCATTTCCATTTTGGTGTGATAGGGGCCAGCTTTCATGTGGGCCTCCATTATGGATTGGATTTCGGATTTGCAATCGGCATGCGCGGCGGTGACGGAGATCAACGTCACTGCCGTGGCGAGGAGAATGTGTTTCAATTTGGCCTCCAGTTGAAAGCCCCCGCGACTTGGTAGCGCGGCCTTGAGAGCAGCGCAAGCATTGGCGAGAGAACGGGTAATTGCTAGGATTGAACATGGCTAAAAAAGTGATTGTGGTTGGCGGCGGCATCATTGGCGCATCGGCGGCGTTTCATCTGGCGCGTGATGGTGCCGAGGTGACGTTGCTTGAAAGCGCGCCGAAAGTTGGTGGCGTTGCGACTGCCCATTCATGGGCTTGGCTCAACGCATCGTGGGGCAATCCGCCGGAATATGTTGATTTGCGCATGGCGTCGCTGGCGCAGTGGCGCGCGCTCGCTGGCGTTCACCCCAAGCTCTCGGCGCGCTGGTGCGGAGGCTTGTTGTGGGATTGTCCGCGTGACGACATGCGAGCCTATGTGGCGGCGCGCAATGCTCTTGGATATCAGGCGGATATAATTTCCGGCGTTGATGCGGCATCGCGCGAACCAATGCTGGCGCAACTTCCTCGTGAAGCGGTTTTTGTGGCTGGCGAAGGTGACATTGATCCCGTGGCGGCGGCAGTGGGTTTTGCCGAAGCTGCGGTGGAACGTTCGGCGACTGTCAAAACCGGCATTGACGTGAAACGCCTTGTTGAAAAATCCGGCCTAATTTCGCTTGAGCTTGGCGATGGCACAATGCTCACGGCGGATGAGATTGTGCTGGCTGTCGGAACGGCAACACCGAATTTACTCAGCGGTATTGGTATTACGCTTGCGATGGAGAGGCCGCCTGGCCTTCTCATCACAGCGCGGGCGCGGCCCGGCAGTTTGCGGGGTCTGGTGATGGCACCGGGCGTTCATGCGCGGCAACAGGCCGACGGATTGATCATCGCGGGAAGTGAATTTACAGGCGCCAACCCCGGGGTTGATCCCCAAGACACGGGGCAGGAAATCTTTGCGCATTTGCGGACGTTGCTAAAGCCGGAAGCGGATTTGAAATTTGAGGGGTTTGGCATTGGCGAACGGCCCACGCCTGCTGATGGCTTTCCCGCGATTGGCAGGCCCAAGGGAACCAAGAACCTTTATGTGATGGTCATGCATTCCGGCATCACGCTGGCGCCGGCTGCAGGATCATTTGCCGCGCGGGAAATTCTTGAAGGCGCGCGTGATCCTTTGCTCACACTTTATCATCCAGATCGCTTGGCGTGATTGATCTTTCCCAATTGCCCTTGGGCAAAGGTGCAATCGGTTTTGCGATCCTTGTCGTGGTAATGATTGCCGAGCGGGTATTCCCTGCAGTTGCCTTGCGTGAGGAAATGGCAAGACTGGGGCGCAATTTTGGATTGGCCACGCTTAATCTCATTCTCTCGCCATTGATTGTCGTTCCCATTTCAGCGCTGGCTGCGCATTGGGCAATTTCCTGGCGGCCCCTGTGGTGGAGCGGGGGCGTTGGGTTGGCGCTTGATCTGCTATTGCTGGATTGCTGGATTTATGGCTGGCACAGGCTCAATCACATTATGCCACTGCTGTGGCGCTTTCACGCGGTTCATCATCTTGACGAACACCTTGATGCCACTTCCGCATTGCGATTTCATTTCGGTGAGGTGCTACTTTCTGCATTGGTTCGCGCGGTCGTTATTTTTGTTCTCGCCATTCCACTGTCTTCGGTTGTGGTGTTTGAAATTCTGCTTCTCGCGTTCACGATTTTCCATCATTCGAATTTGCGCATGCCTTTAGCTGTGGATCGCGCACTTTCAATCTTCATTGTCACGCCGTCGCTGCATTGGGTGCATCACCATGCGCGGCGCGCCGATACTGATTCAAACTATGCAACGCTGTTGTCGTTCTGGGATTTGCTGTTTGCCAGCCGCAGCGCCACGAAACGATTTCAGGCCATGAAAATAGGTGTGGAAGGGATTTCCGATATCCCTTTGTTTCGCCTTATTGTGCGGCCATTCCGGCGCTGAATTTTGGAGAACTTTAAATGAGCCTTTGGCCTTCCGGCATGAGAGAAACGTTGATTCAGCTTCTGGCAACGGTGATGATTCCGGTGTCGGTTGCGGGCACTGGGCTTTATTACACGCGCTGGCAGCAGAACTTGAATGATCTCAAGACCATGATTGATTTGGTATCGGACCAAAACCCCGAAAAGCGCAAATATGGTGTAGCCATGTTTGAATATCTGTTGAAGAACGACAAGGTTCCAGTGGAATTTGTGGCCGCCCAACTGGCTTACGCAAATTCATCGTCCGACAAGGAATTGCTGCCCTTGATGGAGCAGGCGTTGCTGAAAGCATCTGCCGCCAATCCGAAAGTCGAGGTAACATTCAGGGAAGCGCAGGAACGCTTGCCCAGCCGCGTATTCGTTTACACCATGGACCCAACGCAGCGAACGTGCCTTCGCAACCTGATTGGCAAGATGCGCGATGTTGATTCCTCAAGCCTCGTTGTGCCGGGATATGCACGTGCCACGTGGGGCGGCGAGGCGCACGAGCTTCGGGTGTTTCAACCGACGGACGTGAAGCGCGGGGAGGAGCTTGTAAAAATGTTATCCGATGTCGGCTTGCAAGTGGCTTTGAAGGATTTGTCCGCCGAAGATGGCGCTGCCGCCAAGGCCAGGCCCAATACGTTTGAGCTGTGGTTTGGCAGCAATCCCGTTCCTGCAAATTGCGGCGTGTAAGACGATCTATTCGCGGTGAGACTGCGCGGGGTCGATGGGTTGGGCCTGATGCAATTCGGCCAGCGTTATCGGATGAAGGGCTGGCGCTTGTTTGGCTGATACAAGGGCAGGGGTTGCCTTTGCAAAGTCGCCCTTTTGATAGGAAGCCAAATCACCTTCATGATCGCCCATGAATTTCACCAGTTCGGAATAGCTGGCGCATTGAACATCAGGATAGTCGGGTGAATCGCACACGGCCTTGGCGAAGCGTTTCATGGCTTTCCAATAAGCTCCGCCGTTCCATTGGGCAAAGTGGTTGCCAATGTGCAAGGGTGCTCGGTTGCCGTAATAGCTGTTTTTGAAATAGGCCATATACGTGTTGAAGACTTCGTCTTCATAGCGCTGGAAGTTTTTTGGATTGCCGCGATGGGCGGCCGTCTGTGCCATGTAGAAGTTATAATCCATGGTAAGCGATACGCGGTGCGAGGTTGCCAGGCGCACATCTACGAGTGGAAATTCCCATAGGCCCTTGTCCTTCACCGGCCAGTCGCCCTCGCGCGAGGGGGACGAGGTATCGTAGACGAATTTCATGTTGGATAGCGCCGACCACAGGGCATCCTTGTTGAAGGAGAGATAGGGTGCGCGAAAGCCGCCATATCCGGATTTGCTGAAATAGTCGCTCCAGCCTGCGGGCTCGGGGCTGTCGCCATAGTGCTTCCAGGCGCTGGTCATAATGTCATTGAATTGACTGAATTCGCTGTTCCACATCGATGCACTGTATTGCTTGCCGTCAAAATGGCCGCAGCCGTGTGAAGCAATTTCCTGATGCTCATCCATGGCAGCTGCTGTCTGCTTCAGGCGTTCGGCAATTTCAGCGGGTGTTCCGCCCCAGCCAATGGTGCTTTTGCCAGCGCCATTGCGGGGTTCGATGTAGGTATTTTTGTCGGCGTCGGCGAGGAAGTAAACGCAGCTCACGAAGTAGGTGAAATGCACTTTGTTGCTGGCAGCGAATTGACGGGACTCCCTCCAGAAGTCGTTGTCCTTGCCGCCATCAAAGGCGAGCATGACAAATTGCGGAGGTGCCGGAAGCTGTTCCTGGGCATGGGCGGGCAGAACGACATGAAGTGTGGTGGCGCAGGCGAACGCCAAGGCTTTTGTCCACCTTTGCCGCAGATGGTGGCCAAAACCCGAAAGGCAGTTTGCCATGGAAGACCTTTACGCAATTTACGCAACTAAACCGGGCGCTTTTCACCGTGGCCCATCATGATAATGAACCTGCTTTATGAATGAGCCGATAATTTGTCAATGTATTACAACTAGTTAAGGTAAAGTTTGAGTGCAGATTGAGGTTTTAGTCCGGTATTCAGCGAAGGTGCCCATTGGCACGACATGTGCAGCTTCCACCATGGATTGTCCCGTTCCGGGACGAGGGGATTTTCGCCATGGCCGTGCCTGACCCTTTTGTTGATGAATTGCGCAGTGCCAGGCGGGCAGAAGCTGCTCGGCTTGATGCCACGACGGGCCTTCAGGATGCCAAGGTTTTAAGGCTTGGTGCTTTGCGGGATGCTGTTCTGCCGAGCCTTGCTGGCAATGAAAAAGCACGGCAGCTTTTCGAGCTTTCTGTCATTCCGGGTGTCACCCCAAGGCTTTGGGTTGATCTTGTTTCATCGGTCGTGATGGAGCCTGATCCCAAGAATTACAGGCTGGTGCAGGACCAGAATGACGGTCGCATCAACCTGTTTGAAACCGACAAACTGGGCGAAATGCAAAGCTTTCTGACGCGCTTTCTGGCGCATCGCATGGTGGAGCAAGAACGCCAGTCGGCGTCCAGCCGCATGGCGCGCTGGAAGCAAGGTGGCAGTTACTCCCATCTGGATTTGATTCTGGTGTGGCTCGCGGGTCTGGGATTTGGTGTCTTGGCCGTGGTTGCCTGGGCCATTTGGGCTGGAAAACTGGGATTTTAGGGCCCTTTTAGCCGTTACAAACTGAAACAGCTTTTGATTTCGTCGGCAGGTGGCCCGGCTGCTAGTTTAAGCCTTGATTTAATTTCGAGGCATTTCAAATAATGAGCTCTTTGGCGCTGGACGACAAGAAAACAGACATTGGTGTTTTGGCGCGCACACCGAGGTTGAACCGGGATTTGCCCCAGCGTTTGGCCGATTTTGCGACCCTGGCCGAAGGTCTTGATTATGCCGCCCAAGGTGTGACGGGGTTCAATTTCTACTCGGGCCGTGGTGCCCTCGAATTTGTTTTGCCCTTTGCTGAATTGCGCCGCCAGGCCATGGCCACAGCGCGCAAACTTCTTTCCACTGGATTGAAACGCTTGGACCGCGTTGCTATCGTGGCCGAGACGGGCCCCGAATTTGTGGTGAGTTTCTTTGCCTGCCAATATGCCGGGCTGATGCCGTGCCCCGTGCCTTACAGCATGTATATCGGCGGCAAGGACGCTTATGTGTCGCGCATCGCGGGCATGCTGACTGCTGCCCATGCCAATGCCATTCTGGCTCCGGCGGAGCAGGTGACCAGCATTCGTGATGCGGCCGCACTCGCGGGAACCAAAATGGTTTTCAGCCATGACGATGTTGCGGCCCTTCCTGAAACGATGGCCAAGCTGCAGGGCTTTGGTGCTGGTGATCAGGCCTATATCCAATATTCATCGGGTTCCACTTCTGCGCCGAAAGGCGTTTTGATTTCGCAAAAAGCAATCATGACGAATGCGCGCGGCATGTTGGTTGACGGCATGGATGTGCGCCCGGGCGACCGCGGCTTTTCGTGGTTGCCGCTTTATCATGACATGGGGCTTGTCGGTTTCTGCCTCGCACCGCTTTTGTCGCAATCCTCTGTCGATTTTCTGGCGACCACGGCCTTTGCCCGCCGCCCCGCCCTGTGGCTGAAACTGATGGCGGAAAACCGTTCGACCATTTCGTTCTCACCAACCTTTGGCTACGACCTTGCCGCCAAGCGCATCAATGGCGAAGCTGTCACCCTTGACCTGTCACATTGGCGTGTCGCTGGCATTGGGGGCGATATGGTGCGCCCTGATGTTCTTAAAACTTTTGCCGACACTTTATCGGTTGCCAAGTTTTCCTCGAAATCTTTCCTGCCTTGCTACGGCATGGCTGAATCGACGCTGGCAATTTCATTTCCCGAAGTTGGCAACGAGATTCGTGTAGACCATGTTGATCGTGATGCCGTGCGCCATCAAAACAAGGCGCTTCCTGTTGCGGCGGGCACACCCAATTCGCGCGGTTTTGTGGTGTGTGGCAAGGCGATTGAAGGCCATGCGATGGAAGTTCGTGGAACTGAAAACCAAGTTTTGGGTGAGCGCGAGATTGGCCGCATTTTCTTTTCGGGCCCAAGCCTGATGAGCTGTTATTTCGAGAATGCCGAAGCAACGGCCGAGACGATTGGTGCTGATGGATTCCTTGATACGGGCGACATGGGATATCTTCTGGGTGGCGAGATTGTGATTACCGGCCGTGCCAAGGATTTGATCCTGCACAATGGCCGCAATATCTGGCCGCAGGATATTGAATGGACAGCCGAGCATCATCCCATGCTGAAGTCTGGCGATGTTGCGGCCTTTGCCGTTGAAGGCGCTGATGGTGATGATGAAGTTGTGGTACTTGTCGAAACACGCACCACCGACAAGGCCGAACAGGACGCATTGCGCCGCGATGTTGGCAAGATCGTTCACCAGAGTGCGGGTGTTGGTTGCACGGTCGTATTGGTGATGCCGCGCAGCCTGCCTTTCACCTCATCGGGCAAGCTTTCGCGCGCCGGGGCCCGCACCAAATATCTCGCTGGCGAGATTGAAATTATCCAGGCGCTGCAAGGCTGACGATGAGTCTCAAGATTGGTTTGACAGGGGCCACGGGTTTTGCCGGCCCTTTCGTTTTATCTGAGTTGCTGGCCGCTGGTCATGATGTGAAGGCGCTGGTGCGCCGCCCGCGTGAATTTGCCGGACGCGTCTTGGCTGTTCAGGGCAGTCTTGATGAGGCTTCTTCATTGGCACCCCTGGTGGCCGACACCGACGTGGTGGTGCATGTGGCAGGTGCAATCAGCTCCATCAATGAGAACAATTATTTCCGCGTGAATTTTGCCGGAACGAAGGCGCTTTATGAAGCGGCTGTTGCGGCGGGCGTGAAACGATTTGTGTTTGTCTCAACACTTGCCGCACGGCTTCCAGAAATTTCGGCCTATGCGGGCAGCAAGCGGGCCGCCGAAGATTTTCTCTTGAGCCGGAAAGATGGAATCGAAATCATCATGTTGAGGCCTTCTGCTGTTTATGGCCCCGGTGACAAGGCGACGTTGCCATTGATCAAGGCATTGCAGTCTCGCGTGGCCATTTTGCCGGGTCGCGCCAAGGCGCGGTTCTCGCTTATACATGCCGCAGATCTGGGCAAAGTCATCGCCGCAGCTGCAACTTCACGCGCGACGGGGCTTTATGAAGTCGATGATGGGGCGGGAGGCTATGACTGGGCAACTCTTGCCGCCACCAATGCGCGGATCACGGGCAAGCCATCGAAACTTGTGTTCATGCCAAAGCCGTTGGCGCTTGGTGGGGCCTTTGCCATTGAATGTTTTGCGGCATTGAATGGTGGGGCCGCCATGGCCAATCGTGGCAAGGTGCATGAGCTCTATCAGCCTGATTGGGTGGTACGCGGTGAAGTTTTTCCAGGTCAGGAATTTCGCAAGTTGGAGCAGGGTTTGAAAGAGACCCTTGAATGGTATTGGCAGGCTGGATGGTTGAAGCCACCCGCCCAAAAGATTAGAAGTGCGGCATGACAAGCAAAACTGAAATCATCGAAGCAATTTGTAAATTGCTGGAACCTTTTAACGCCGAGCACAAGGCGCTTTCGGCGACAACAGACATTCCCGCGGAACTCAACATCGATTCAGTTGGAGTGCTCGACTTCATCATGGAAGTAGAAGACCATTTTGACATCGAAATTCCTATGAACGTTGTTTCTGAAATTCGCACGATTGGTGAACTCGCCGATTATGTTGAGGGCAAGGTAGTAAAATCCTGATGGTTGATCTTCTCGAAAAGCACCG
>JBDSTO010000190.1:0-6181 GCA_039928255.1 Aestuariivirga sp.
ATCTTGCGCAGGCGGATGGACTTCGGTGTGATTTCTACAAGCTCATCTTCACCCACATAGGCCAAAGCCTTTTCCAACGACATCTTGATCGGCGGCGTAAGTACAACAGCTTCTTCTGCGCCCTTGGAGCGCACGTTGGAGAGCTTCTTGCCCTTGATCACATTGAGCTCAAGGTCATTGCCGCGCGTATGTTCGCCAATGATCATGCCAGAATAAACCTTGGTGCCATGTTCAATGAACATTGGCCCGCGGTCCTGCAGGTTGAAAATGGCATAGGCCACGGCATCGCCATCAGAGTTCGACAGCAACGCACCCGTATGACGGCCCGGAATTTCGCCAACATACGGCGCATAAGCATGGAACAGTCGGTTCATGATGGCCGTGCCGCGTGAGTCCGACATCAGCTCGCTCTGATAGCCAATGAGGCCGCGGGTTGGCGCATGGAACACAATGCGCTGGCGACCAACGCCGGAGGGGCGCATGTCCTGCATTTCCGCACGGCGTTCAGACATTTTTTGAACGACAATGCCGGTATAATCTTCATCAACGTCGATCACCACCTCTTCGATGGGCTCAAGCTTTTCGCCGGTTGCTTCATCGGTCTTGAACACCACGCGCGGACGACCCACGGTGAGTTCAAAGCCTTCGCGGCGCATCACTTCGATCAAGATGCCAAGCTGCAATTCGCCACGGCCTGCAACTTCAAAGGCGTCCGTTTCAGTTTCAGAGGCTGAAACCTTCAAGGCCACATTGCCTTCTGCTTCGCGCAGCAGACGCTCACGAATGACGCGCGATTGAACCTTGTCGCCTTCCTTGCCGGCCAAGGGTCCGTCATTGATGCGGAAGGTCATGGTCAAGGTTGGAGGATCGATGGGCTGGGCCTGGATGGGCTCAGTCACGGAGGAGTCAGCGATCGTATCAGCGACAGTCGCAATCGTCAGACCTGAAATGGCAATGATGTCGCCAGCAAACGCCTCATCAACCGGAACACGCTCAAGACCACGGAAGGCCAGAACTTTGGACACGCGGCCAGTCTCGGCAATCGTGCCATCGCGGCTCAACGCTTTCACGGCCTGGTTCGCCTTGATCGAACCTGAACGAATGCGGCCCGTGAGAACGCGGCCCAAAAACGGGTTGGCTTCAATCGTCGTCACCAGCATGCGGAAGAGACCTTCCTCAATCACCGGCGGCTTGAAATGGCTTACCACCATGTCAAAAAGTGCGGCCATGTTTTCTTCGCCCATCTTTGGCGCGGTCGACATCCAGCCGTGCTTGGCCGAACCATAGATGATCGGAAAATCAAGCTGCTCATCAGTGGCATCAAGGGCTGCAAACAAGTCAAACACCTCGTTCACAACTTCAACGTGGCGCTCATCGGGGCGGTCGATCTTGTTGATGACAACGATAGGCTTCAAGCCAAGTTTCAATGCCTTCTGCAGAACGAACTTGGTCTGTGGCATTGGGCCTTCGGCAGCGTCAACCAGCAAGACAGCACCATCGACCATGTTCAGAATGCGCTCAACTTCGCCGCCGAAATCGGCGTGGCCTGGCGTATCAACGATGTTGATGCGGGTGTCTTTCCAGATCAACGACGTCACCTTGGCCAGAATGGTAATGCCGCGTTCACGCTCCAGATCATTGGAGTCCATGGCGCGTTCCGCCACTTTTTGATTGTCGCGGAATGAGCCCGATTGCGAGAGCAAACGGTCGATCAATGTGGTCTTGCCGTGGTCAACGTGGGCAATAATAGCAATATTGCGCAAATTCATGAGCGCCAACTTTCTGTCAAATTACATGGAATTTGGCAGCGCCTTAGCACGTGCAACATGGATAAGCAATTCAGCTTGCAAGAAAGGCTTCAAATGCCGCCAGGAACTTTTCCCGGATCTCGTCACGCTCATTAAGGATCTCATGGCGAGCACCCGCCAGAGTGAGGAAGCTTATGCCTGGAACCCGGTCCACAAACGCCAAAGTGCCCTTGATGTTAACCACGCGGTCGCTTCCCGCAGCGATGATCATGGTGGGGCAGGTGGGGCCTTTTTTGCGCGACCACCGACCCAATTCATCAAGACTGTTGAAAGTGGCCCGGAGCCAGCCAAAAGTCGGCCCGCCGACGCGAAGTTCAGGGTGCGCGTTCGTGGTGGTAATATCGCGCCGAAACCTTTTCTCGTCAGACGTCAGCGGATTTCCCTCAAAGCGCTCAAATCCCAAAGGTAGATGGCCAAAACCCGGCAAAAATATCCAATCAAGAAATGTCAGTTTGGCAGCGAGTGTCAGCCCCCGTGCCACCGATCTGGGCCAAGCCCCAAAATTCAAACCCAGCAGCGGCGAGGTAATCATCGCCTTGGAGAACCATTTGGTGTGGCGCAAAGCGCGCAGCAACAAATGCCCGCCCGTTGAATGGCCAAGCGCAAAAAAGGGCTTTGGACAATGGGGCAGCACCAGCCCTGTCATCACCGCATCAAGATCAAGATCATAATCGGCAAAGCTTTTGACATGCCCGCGTAAGGGGTTGGAAAGCAATCTCTGTGAACCGCCCTGCCCGCGCCAGTCAAAGCTCGCAACTGCATAGCCGCGCTTCAAAAGGTCAGATGTGGTTTCAAAATAGCGCTCCAGAAATTCGGCCCGCCCACCCAGAATGACGACAGTGCCCTTGGGATTTTCAGGAACGGCATAAAACCCACGCAAATGAATGCCATCGCGCGTCACCAGTTCTTGAACACGGGCGCGTGGCGGCAATCGATTGGTGGAAGTTGGATAAAGCTCCATGGCAAGGGCTTAAGCCCAAGCGCCCTGAAAACTCAAGGCTCGGCTACGAGACCTTCCGAACCGCCATCACTTCGCCACTCGAAGCATTGACCTCGACTTCGAAATTGGATTTTCCACGAACCGCCGAATAGACCAGAGACGTGCCTTCGCAGCTCTTCTGGCTAATATCGAGGAAGCCGTAGGAGGCGACAATTTCCTCACCCTTAGCGCATGTCACTTTTCCGCCCTTGACAGGCTTGGTCGCCTTGGGGGCTTCGGCAACCGTGGCTGCAGGTTTTGCCTCAACTGGTTTTGCTTCAACCGGATTGGCCTCAACGGTCTTGGGCGCAACCGTGGCAGGGTTGGTCACAGGATCGGTGATTGTTGCAGTCCCGGTGGTGGTGGACGTGCTGTTCGCCGAGGCGACTGTTGTGCTGTCAACGCTGGGTTTGGCCACAGCGGCTTTTACCGTCTTTGGCTTCTTGGGCTTTAAAGGCTTGGAAACTTTGGGCTGCAGATCATTGTATCGGGGCTGGCCGGGATCAGCCAATCCGCCATCATAGTTCTGATCGTAAAGTGCGGGATCATATTGATCGCTATTGCCTTGCCACCGGTGACGCCGACGCATCTCGCGTTGATAGCGGTCGTATTGGTCCTGGTTGAACATGTCCGCAGCAGTTGCATCCTGCGAGTCCAGGTAAGGATCATATGAATTATCATTGGGATCGAACTGGTCATACTGGCGTGGTTGGGTTTCCCACCAGTAAAGGCGGCGTGCCTCGGCTTGCGGTGCCAAAACCACCAGAGCGGCCAATGCCACCAATCCAAAAAATTTTCCCGACATGGCCAATCCCTTTCGACTGGAAAAAAGCATCACAAGTCCATTGAGCAAAATCACGGCGCCATTGCGGCAGAAATGGACAATTGGCAATGCTGCCTGACAAACCGTTCAGGCGCGGCGCTTTTCGCCCACAAAAACTTCCGACCGCGCCCGGGCATGGGCTCGTACCGCATCACCAAACGCATTGAAAAGCTTGACGGAATCAGGGTTTTGCGCGGCCTTGAATTCCGGGTGCCACTGCGTTCCAAAGGCAAAGGCCTTTGCCCCCTTCACTGAAACCGCTTCGATAATTCCATCGAGCGCCACGGCTTCCGCATTAAGTTGTGCCGATATTTTCTTGATGCCCTGGCGATGGATGGAATTCACCATCGTCTCGGACTTGCCAAGAATGCGCTCCAGCATCGAGCCCTTGGTAATGGCAATGCTGTGCTTTGGCCCGTAGCGCACATCAATTTCTGCACCCTTGGGCGCGCGATGATCAAGACGGCCCGAAACATTTTGAAGCTCGGTTTCCAACGTGCCACCCAAAACCACATTGAGTTCCTGAAACCCCCGGCAAATGCAAAACAGTGGAATGCCCCGGTCGATCACGGCCTTGATCAATTTCAGCGTCATGCCGTCGCGCGCATGGTCATAGGGCTCATGGTCGGCAGTTGGCTCTTCGCCATAATGGGGTGGGTGCACATTGGACACAGCCCCAGTCATCAATACACCGTCGAAATGATCAAGCAGCGCATCAAGGTTCACCGCTTCAATCATTGAAGGGATCATCACCGGCAGCACATGCGAAACTTCAGCAAGGGCGCGCACATATTTGTCGCCCAGCGAATGAAACAGGAAGCCTGAGTTTTCATACGTGTCGGCGGGGAGACCAACCAGCGGCAGGGTTTGATGCATTTTGGCGTTTCACCTCAAGCGAGAACAAGTTTCCAAATTACGCCCATAAGGGCAGCAATGGCCAGTGTTTTCGGAATGCCGATTTTGAAGTGCAGCAATGCAACGGCTGCAGCCAGGGTCACAACAAGGCTCGCCAAATCAAAGCTCGAAACATCAGGCCACCACAAAGGCACTGGTCCTTGAAGCCGCGCAACGCCCGAAAACAGAACATGCAATCCAAACCACAAGGCCAGGTTAAGAATAACGCCAGCCACTGCTGCCGTGATGCGAGACAAGGCCGACGCCATGCGGGGTTGCCCTTGAAGATAGAGGACATAAGGTGCGCCTGCGAATATCCAAAGGAAACAGGGCACAAACGTCATCCACAAAAAGATGAGACTGCCCCCAAGGCCCGCCCATATGTTCCCACTGGCTTGGGCTGCGGCAAGGAAACCCACAAACTGCCCGACCAGAATAAGAGGTCCTGGCGTTGTTTCGGCCAACCCAAGCCCGTCAACCATTTGCGCCGTGGAAAGCCAGTGATGCGCTTCCACCACATCCTGCCCCATATATGAGAGAACAGAATAGGCTCCGCCAAAGGTCACCACAGCGAGCTTTGAGAAGAACCACCCGAGTTCAACGTACACACTGGATTTTCCCAATGTCATGCGCATCACGCCGAGCGGCAGAAGCCAGATCGCTGTCCAAATAATAGCTGTGCGAAGGGTTTGTGTGAAAGGTGGCAATGCTGTTTTGGGGGGTTCCAAAGCTAATTTGTCCGGCATCAGAAAACCAAACAGCCCTGCAATGGCAATCACCAACGGAAAAGGCAGGCCAAAGACAAACAGGGCCAAGAAGGCAAAACCCGCAATCGCCCAGTCAGAATTCCGTTTCAAGGCGCGCTTCGCCACCCGCAACAGGGCTTCAAGCACAATGACAAGTACCGCGGCTTTGACGCCCCAGAACAGGCTGGCAATTACGGGCACATTGCCAAACGCGCTGTAAAGCAGCGACAAGGCCAGAATTGTGAAAGCGCCGGGGAGGATAAAAAGCAGGCCGGCAACAAGCCCGCCCACAATCCCGTGACGCCGCCAACCAATATAGGTTGCAAGCTGCGTGGCTTCAGGCCCCGGCAGCAACATGCAGAAATTCAGGGCGCTGAGGAACTCCTCTTCAGCCAGCCAGTGGCGCTGGTCAATGGCTTCGCGATGGATAAGCGCAATCTGGCCAGCGGGACCTCCAAACGACAAGAGACCGATGCGCGCCCAAACCCTGGTGTCCTCTGAAATCCCGAACTTCACTTTGCCGGTTCTTGCCGCGCAAGATGACCCATCATCAAAGTTGCGATCTTTCCGGCAGTGAAGGCCGAGGTTCCGGTCAAATCGCGCTTGGGCACAAATTCCACCATCGCAAATCCCGCAATGCGCGCTTTGGCAGCAACGCCCGCCAGCAGGGCCGACAATTGCACAAAGCTCAATCCGCCGGGCGATGGGTAAGCAACCGCAGGCATTTCAGAAGAATCCAGCACGTCAAGATCAAGCGAAATCAGGCAATCTGAATCAGGTTCGATATGCTGCAACACTGTAGCAACACCCTGCTCATGAATTTCCCGGCTGGTCACCAGATGAGCGCCCCATTTCAGGGCAGCTTCAACTTCTTCGGGCCGCGCACTGCCAAGACCGCGCGCCCCCGCCTGAACAATGCGCCACACGTGAG
>JBDSTO010000191.1:0-6408 GCA_039928255.1 Aestuariivirga sp.
TTGCGCGCGAACGCATTGAAGTTTTACTCGATGAAGGTTCATTTGAAGAGTTCGACATGTTCGTTGAACATCGCAGTTCCGATTTCGGCATGGAGAAGACCAAGATTCCGGGCGATGGCGTGGTCACGGGCTGGGGCACGGTCAATGGCCGCGTGGTCTATGTGTTTGCCAAGGACTTCACGGTGTTTGGCGGTTCGCTTTCGGAAACACATTCGCGCAAGATCACCAAGCTGCAAGACATGGCGCTGCGCAATCGCGCACCAATCATTGGGCTTTATGATGCTGGCGGTGCGCGCATTCAGGAGGGTGTTGATGCGCTGGGTGGTTATGGCGAAGTGTTCCAGCGCAATGTGTTGGCGTCTGGTGTCATTCCGCAAATTTCGGTGATCATGGGGCCATGTGCCGGCGGCGATGTCTATTCGCCGGCGATGACCGATTTCATTTTCATGGTGCGCGACACGAGCTACATGTTTGTGACGGGGCCTGATGTGGTGAAGACGGTTACCAATGAAACCGTGACGGCTGAAGAATTGGGTGGGGCTTCGGTTCACACCACCAAATCATCGATTGCTGATCGGGCCTATGACAACGACGTTGAAGCCCTATTGCAAATGCGGCGGCTCATTGATTTCCTGCCATCCTCCAACACGTCGGCCATTCCTGAACTTCCGAGTGCGGATGATGCCGAGCGGGTGGATATGTCGCTCGATACGCTGATTCCCGCCAATCCTAACCAGCCCTATGACATGCATGAGCTGATCACGAAGACCGTGGATGATGGCGATTTTTTTGAAATCCAGGAACAGCACGCGAAAAATATCATCACGGGCTTTGGTCGCATCAAAGGCCGCACGGTTGGTATTGTGGCCAATCAGCCGATGGTATTGGCGGGAGTTCTAGATTCCGATGCGGGGCGCAAAGGCGCCCGATTTGTGAGGTTCTGCGATTGCTTCAGTATTCCGATTGTTTCGCTGGTTGATGTGCCCGGATTCTTGCCGGGCACGGCGCAGGAATATGGTGGGCTCATCAAGCATGGAGCGAAATTGCTGTTTGCCTATGCCGAAGCCACGGTTCCAAAAATCACCATCATCACGCGCAAGGCCTATGGCGGGGCTTATGTGGTGATGGCGTCGAAACATTTGCGCGGTGACATCAACTATGCCTGGCCTACCGCCGAGATTGCGGTGATGGGGGCGAAAGGTGCCACCGAGATCATCTATCGCGCCGAGCTTGGCGACAAGGACAAGATCGCGGCGCGCGTGAAGGACTATGAAGCGCGCTTTGCCAATCCGTTTGTAGCGGCAGAGCGCGGGTTCCTCGATGATGTGATCATGCCGCATTCAACGCGGCGGCGCGTGGCTCGGGCTCTGGATATGCTGAAATCCAAGGTTCTGGAAAATCCGTGGAAGAAGCACGACAACATTCCGCTTTAGTTAGACGAGTTCGCCCACAAGATCATATTCCTCGGCTTCGACGATTTTTACTTTCACCATGTCACCGGGTTTCAAATCGGTGGCGCCGGGGATAAAGACGTTGCCGTCGATTTCGGGTGCGTCCCATTTTGAGCGGGCAATGGCCTCGCCGTTTTCATCGTCAATTTCATCAACCAGAACTTCGATGGTGCGGCCGACTTTGGATTGGAGAACTTCTTCCGAGATCACCTGCTGGGTTTCCATGAAGCGGGCGTAGCGCTCGGCCTTCACTTCATCGGGAACTTGGGGAAGTCCGAGATCATTGGCCTTGGCGCCGGAGACGGGTTCGTATTTGAAACAGCCGACACGTTCCAGCCGCGCCTCCTTCATCCACCCCAAGAGATGTTCAAAGTCTTCGTCGGTTTCACCGGGGAAGCCGACGATGAAGGTTGAGCGCACGGCGATATCGGGGCAGATCGAACGCCACTTTGCCAAGCGCTCCAAAACCTTTTCCTGGTTGGCAGGCCTACGCATGGATTTCAGAACCGTGGGCGAAGAATGCTGGAAGGGAATGTCGAGGTAGGGGAGAATTTTGCCTTCGGCCATTAGCGGGATGACATCATCGACATGGGGGTAGGGGTAAACATAGTGCAGGCGCACCCATGCGCCCAAATCACCAAGCTCTTTGGCCATGTCGTAAAATTTCGCGCGGACATCGCGGCCACGGAATTTTGACTCGGCATATTTGATGTCAACGCCATAGGCAGAAGTGTCCTGGCTGATGACCAGCAATTCCTTCACGCCGGCTTTCACCAGACGCTCGGCCTCATAGAGGACAGCGGCCATGGGGCGCGAGACGAGATCGCCACGGATTGAGGGAATGATGCAGAAGGTGCAGCGGTTGTTGCAGCCTTCGGAAATTTTCAAATAGGAGTAATGGCGCGGCGTGAGGTGAAGACCTTGCGGTGGGACGAGATCCATCTTGGGATCGTGGACCGGTGGCAGTGCGGCGTGGACGGCGTTGACCACCTGCTCGTATTGGTGAGGGCCGGTGACGGCGAGAACTTTGGGGTGGGCGGTTTTGATGGTGTCGGCTTCGATGCCATAGCAACCCGTCACGATCACGCGGCCGTTCTGTTCCATGGCTTCGCCGATGGCAGCCAGGCTTTCAGCCTTGGCAGAATCGAGAAAGCCGCAGGTGTTGACGATCACCACATCGGCATCATCATAGCCGGGGGCGATCTTGTAACCTTCGGCGCGGAGCTGCGTTAGGATGCGCTCGCTATCCACCAAATTCTTGGGGCAACCCAGTTGTACGAGGCCGACTTTCGGGACATGCTTGTTCATGGCTGAGGCCTTTAGCTATTTTGAGCGTGCAGGGCAAATTTCTCCATTTTTGGGTTTTAGTCATAATTTCGCCAGAAATAGGAAATAAAAGCTAAGGCCAATGGAGAAGATGATGAAGCGACTGATTTTTGGTTTGGTGGTTTTGATTTTGGGAGTTTGTGAGGTCGGTTTTGCGCTGGCGGGCGATCTGCAGCTTTCAGGCACCAAGCGCTGGCTGACGGTTGCCTCCACCAAGGATAAAAACGTGGCCATTGGCATTGCTCGCCAGATGGGCAGCCTTGGCGACAAGACCCAAGTTGTGTCATCTTCGAGCGGATATTTCGCTGTAATCCTAGGGCCTTACGAGGCTTCTTCAATCGCGCAGTTGAAGAAGACGGGGGCGGGCAAATTCGATGAGCTGCCCAAGGACGCGCTGCTTTCACAAGGTGGCAACTATACCGATGTCGTGTGGACCGAGGCGCCAGCCAGCATGGGCCTGGTTTCTTTCACGCTCGACAAGGCTGCCAGCTTCTCGGTTGATGGCCTGCAGGTGAAAGTGCAGGGCCAAAAGCTGGGCGCTTCCTCGGCCTATACGCAAATCACCGGCACCGACAAATCGGGTGCCAGTTTCAGCTTTGACATCGGCAAGGACTACAAGCCTGACGAACAATCGAGCGCTGAATCCTACACTGACGAGGATTTTCACAAGACCGGCATTGTCAAACTCACCAAGGAGGGAGACCCCCAAATTGTGGTCACGGAATTTTCGGGCGGCGCGCATTGTTGCACCAGCACATGGATTTTGAACCGGCCACCGGGCGCTGTGGCTTGGTCGATGATTGAAGGGGAGCAGCTTGATGGCGATGGTTATTGGGTGGAAGACGTTGATGGCGACGGCGGGCTCGAGTTGCTGAGCGCCGACAATCATTTTTTCTATGCGTTCGACTCCTATGCTGGTTCGTTTGCGCCAATCAAGATTACCCAGCTGCAGGACGGCAAGCTTGAAGATGTGACCGACCGGGCCGAAATGCGCGACCGCCTCGCGCAGGATTTGGCCAACATGGAATTTTCAGCGAAGATCAATCCCGCCTTGTGGAAGAGCAACGGGTTTCTGGTGGCGTGGGTTGCATCGAAAATCAGGCTTGGGGATGGCGATGAGGCCTGGGACAAATTCATGGCCAACTATGACCGGAAGTCTGATTTTGGCCCGCAGATATGCACGACCGGACAGAAGGTTGACGATTGTCCGAGCGATAAGCTGAAGGCACAACCTATTCCCGAAGGCTTTGCCGAATTTCTTGAAGCCAATGGCTATTATCCGTTGCCGAAGGGTGCCGCCAAACTGATCAAGAACTAGGGCGGAGTTTAAACCAGCGCCGCAAGGCAACGACGGCCCAAATTGCCTCCACCACGCCAAAGGGCCAGGCGCCTGACAGGAAGCCGTAGACAGATCCCAAAGCGCATGCGCCAGCAAAAGACAGCACGAACCAATGACTTTGGCCTTCCAAAGCGTATGCGACCAGCATGGCCGTGACGGTGAGAAGTCCAAAAAGGCTGAGTGTGTCCATGGGTGGCAGCATCGCGTGATTCTGGGCTTCGATCAACCCCGATGGTTCCGGTCTTGACGAGGCCGCCCCACGCGCTAACCATTGCCAAAAAGGGAATGGGACTTTGTTCAAGAAAATTCTGATTGCCAATCGTGGCGAGATTGCCTGCCGCATCATCAAGACGGCGCGGCGCATGGGCATTGCCACGGTGGCGGTTTATTCAGAGGCTGATGCGCGCGCCCTTCATGTGGAAATGGCTGATGAGAAGGTTCTTATTGGGCCAGCACCTGCGGGGCAATCCTATCTGGTGATCGAGAAGATCATTGCCGCGTGCAAGGCGACGGGCGCTGAGGCTGTTCATCCGGGCTACGGGTTTTTGTCGGAGAAGACTGAGTTTGCGGCGGCGCTGGCAGGCGCGGGTATCGTATTCATCGGGCCCAACCCCAAGGCCATTGCCGCGATGGGCGACAAGATTGAATCCAAGAAGGCTGCTGCGGCTGCTGGCGTTTCAACGGTGCCTGGCAATCTGGGCGTGATTGAAACAGCTGCTGCTGCGGTGAAAGTTGCGCGCGAGATTGGCTATCCCGTGATGATCAAAGCCTCGGCGGGCGGTGGCGGCAAGGGCATGCGCGTGGCCCACAATGATGCCGAGGCGCTTGAAGGCTATGGGCTCGCCAAGGCGGAAGCCAAGAATGCCTTTGGCGATGACCGGGTGTTCATCGAGAAATTCATCGTCAACCCGCGCCACATTGAAATTCAGGTATTGGGCGACAAGCATGGAAACGTCATCCATCTCGGTGAGCGCGAATGTTCGATCCAGCGCCGCAACCAGAAGGTTCTCGAAGAGGCGCCATCGCCACTGCTCGATGAGGCGACAAGACAGGCCATGGGCGCGCAGGCTGTGGCGCTGGCCAAGGCTGTCAACTACGACAGTGCGGGCACGGTTGAATTTGTTGTTGGGCAAGACAAGTCATTTTATTTTCTCGAGATGAATACGAGGCTTCAGGTTGAACATCCGGTTACCGAATTGGTGACGGGCGTTGATCTTGTGGAGCAGATGATCCGCGTGGCTTTTGGTGAAAAGCTTTCGCTGAAGCAATCAGACATCAAACTCAGGGGCTGGGCCGTTGAGTCCCGGGTTTATGCCGAAGATCCGACGCGGAATTTTCTGCCTTCAACGGGGCGTTTGGTGAAATACCGACCAGCGGAGGAAAGCTCGAAAAATGGCGTGACAGTGCGCAATGACACTGGCGTATTTGAGGGTGGCGAGATTTCAATCCACTATGATCCGATGATTGCCAAGCTCTGCACCCATGCGCCAACACGTGTGATGGCGATTGACGCGATGAGCGATGCGCTGGACAGCTTTGTGATTTCCGGCATTCGCCACAACATTCCATTCCTCTCGGCCATCATGGCTGACCAGCGCTGGAAAGACGGCAAGCTTTCAACCGGATTTATTGCCGAGACGTGGCCCGATGGTTTTCATGGTGTGGCGGCAGAACCTGCGCAACTTGAACAGTTGGCGAGGGTTGCAGCGTTGCTTGATCACATGGACAACGCCCGCAAGCGCCGGATCAGCGGGCAGATGAATGGGCGGCATGTTCATTTTTCAAAACAGCGACAGGTGTTGCTGGGCGGCAAATGGCATGCGGTTGAAATTGATGAGAGTTATGAGCGTGAGGCGGAAGCTTGTGGTTGGAAAACGGGCGATGATTTGATCAACGCTTTTGGTGCCACAGTGCAGGTGAAGCGCATGGCCAATGGCTATGTTCTGGGCCATCGCGGGGTTTCGCTTGAGGCTGTGGTTTATACCAGGCGCGAGGCGGAGCTGGCGCGTTTGATGCCTGCGAAGAAAGTGGCTGACACGTCGAAGTCGCTTCTGTGTCCGATGCCGGGGCTGGTGGTTTCCATTGCCGTGGGGCAGGGGCAGGAGGTGAAAGCGGGTGATGTTCTGGCGGTTGTTGAAGCGATGAAGATGCAGAATGTGTTGCGGGCCGAACGCGATCTCACGGTGAAGAAGATCAATGTGGCGCAGGGGGATTCGCTCGGCGTTGATGCCGTGATGATGGAATTCAGCTGACGGTTGGGCCGAAGATTTTCTCGAAGTTTTTACGCAAGGC
>JBDSTO010000192.1:0-5593 GCA_039928255.1 Aestuariivirga sp.
TTCGATCCTGAAGCGCTGCTGGAGTTGCTAAACCGCGAGGGTGAAGCGCTTAACTGAGGGAGATCAGCCGAAGCTGATCGCCTTAGGCCATTGCCTTCTGCAGGTTCTTGTCCACCGCATCGATAAAACCTTCCGTTGTGAGCCAGCTTTGATCAGGCCCCACGAGTACCGCAAGGTCCTTCGTCATCTTGCCTTCTTCAATGGTCTGCACGGTGACTTTTTCCAGCGTGTCGGCAAATTTTGCGAGCTTGTCATTGCCGTCGAGTTTGGCACGATGCTTGAGGCCACCGGTCCAGGCATAGATTGAAGCGGTGGAGTTGGTGGAGGTGGCCTTGCCCTGTTGGTGCAGGCGGTAATGGCGCGTGACGGTGCCGTGGGCGGCTTCGGCTTCGACGGTCTTGCCGTCTGGTGTGAGGAGCACCGAGGTCATCAGGCCCAGTGAGCCATAGCCTTGGGCCACCAGATCGGATTGGACGTCGCCGTCATAGTTCTTGCAGGCCCAGATATAACCGCCGGTCCATTTCATGGCGGAGGCCACCATGTCGTCAATCAGGCGATGTTCATAGGTGATCTTGGCCTTTTCAAAGTCGGCTTTGAATTCGGCGTCAAAGACAGCCTGGAAGACATCCTTGAAGCGGCCGTCATAAGCCTTGAGGATGGTGTTCTTGGTGGAGAGATAGACTGGCAGGCCGCGGGCCAAGCCGTAATTCAGCGAGGCGCGGGCAAATTCCTTGATGCTTTCATCGAGGTTGTACATGGCCATGGCCACGCCAGCACCGGGAGACTTGAAGACTTCCTTTTCGATCACCTTGCCATCATCGCCGACGAACTTGATGGTGAGGGTGCCCTTGCCGGGGAATGTGAAGTCGGTGGCGCGGTATTGATCGCCGAAGGCATGGCGACCGATGATGATGGGTTTGGTCCAACCAGGGACCAGGCGTGGCACGTTGCGGCAAATAATGGGTTCACGGAAAATGACGCCGCCGAGAATGTTGCGAATGGTGCCGTTGGGCGACTTCCACATTTGCTTCAGGTTGAATTCTTTCACACGCGCTTCATCAGGGGTGATGGTGGCGCATTTCACACCCACGCCATATTTCTTGATGGCATTGGCAGAATCCACGGTCACCTGGTCGGCGGTTGCGTCGCGGTTTTCGACTGACAGATCGTAGTAATGCAGATCGACATTGAGATAGGGCAGGATGAGCTTGGTTTTGATCAGGTCCCAGATGATGCGTGTCATTTCATCGCCATCGAGTTCAACAACGGGATTGGCAACCTTGATCTTGTCCATAACTGGCCCTTCAAATTGGATTGATGTTGGCAGGCGCTATAGCAGCCAATTCAGGGCGCGGCAATTCGTTGAAATGTTGCTGTTTTGCAAGTTGCCATGCACCTGTCATGTGTTACAGGGGTTGGACTAGCCTTTTGGAAATCCACCATGAAAAACGAATCGGAAAAGCCAAAATCCCGGCTTCGGAGGATCTTCGGCATTCTTGGGCCGGGCCTGGTGACCGGGGCTGCTGATGATGATCCATCAGGCATTGCCACCTATTCGATTGCTGGCGCCCAGCTTGGAACTTCGCTTTTGTGGCTATCGTGGTTCACCTGGCCCCTGATGGGTGCTGTTCAGATGATGTGCGCTCGCATCGGCATGGTGACGGGGCGCGGGCTTGCTGGCGCGCTGAGCCAGAAATTTCCAAAATCGATTCTTATCGTGGTTTCGATTGCCTTGCTGGCCGCCAACTCAATCAATGTCGGATCTGACCTTTCGGGAATGGCCGATGCCGCTGAATTGCTGACGGGTGTGAGCTCCCATATTTATGTTCTGCTGTTTGGCGCGGCGATCAGCTTTGCGATCATCCGTTTTCGCTATCATCAGATCGCCAATGTTTTGAAGTGGCTGGCGCTGGTCCTTTGTGCCTACATCATTACAGCTTTTTTGCTGAAGCCCGATTGGGGCATGGTGGCGAAGGCTTTCATAGTTCCCGAAATTAGGGGGTCTGCAGCATGGGCCACGATTGTTGCGATTTTGGGCACCACCATCAGTCCATATTTGTTTTTCTGGCAAGCCGCACAAGAAGTTGAGGAAGAAAAAGCCAAGGGTCGGCGCACCATTGTGGCCCGGAGAGGTGCCACAAAGGAGGAAATATGGAACCGGAAGTGGGATGTTGGCGCTGGAACGTTGTTGTCCAACGTTGTGATGTTCTTCATCATCCTCACCACGGCTCTGACCTTGAATGCCAATGGCATTACCAAGATCACCTCATCTCGCGAGGCCGCTGAGGCTTTGCGCCCACTGGCGGGAGATTTCGCCATGTTGCTTTATGCTGTGGGCGTCATCGGAGTTGGCTTTCTAGCCATTCCCACACTCGCTGGCTCTGCCGCCTATGCGATTTCGGAAACATTTCGCTGGCGTACTGGACTGGATGAAAAATGGAAACGTGCCACGGCTTTTTATGGCGTCATCACTTTTTCAACGTTGATTGGCGTGGCCATGGATTTCATTGGCATAAACCCGTTGGCAGCCCTGTTCTGGACAGCAGTCATCAATGGGGTTCTGGCACCCTTCCTTTTGATTGGAGTTCTTGCGGTGTCGCGGGACCGCAAAATCATGCAAGGGCAGCCCAGTTCGCTTTTGAGCCAGGTGGTGGTACTGGTTACCATTATCGTTATGTTCGGTGCGGCCATTGCAATGTTCATATTTTGACATGCGCTTTTGAAAATGGCAGGGCAGGGCGATGAATTCGAAAATGCCTTCTGAAAACGCCTTCCATTATCCAGCCTATGTGAAATATTTTATCAGCCGCGTGACGCACAGTTTTGCGCTGCAGATCATGTCCACGGCAATTGGCTGGCAGGTCTATTCCATTACACATGATCCGATCTATCTGGCTTACATCGGCTTGGCTGTGTTTTTGCCTGTACTGATTTTGGTGATTCCGGCGGGCATGGTCGCTGATAATTTCAACCGCCGATTTGTTTCAGCGGCCTGCTTTGGTTTGGAGGCGGTTGCCGCGATTGGTCTTTTTGCTTTTTCGCTGGGCTATCACAGCTCTGTTTGGCCGGTCTTTGGCTATCTTACATTGATTGGCACTGCATCCGCGTTTGGCAACCCGGCCTCATCAGCACTGGTGCCCAATGTTCTGTCCAAAGAGGCCTTGCCACACGGCATTTCATTGAATTCCATGGCGTGGCAGATTTCAGCGATTACCGGGCCAGTGATTGGCGGACTGCTTTATGGGTTTGGTGCCGTTGTGCCTTATCTTACGGCGTTCGCACTTTTGTTGTTTGGCATCTTGGCCGTCATAGCGATTGGCCACGTGAACCAGCACCGCAATGAGCAGAGTGAGGGCGGCCTCAAAACCATGCTGGCGGGGTTCTCATTCATCTTGAGCGAGCCCATTGTGCTGGGTGCCATTTCCCTTGATCTGTTTTCGGTCTTGCTGGGTGGTGCCGTGGCTTTGATGCCGGTCTATGCCAGTGACATCTTGCATCTTGATGCGGTGGGACTTGGAATGCTGCGATCGGCACCTGGCGTCGGTGCCATTATCGTTGCCTTGGGGCTTTCGAAATTCGGCATTAGAAACCACGCAGGAAGAATCCTGTTTATTGCCATCGCGTTTTGTGGGCTGGTAACGGTTGTTTTTGGCTTCTCAGTGGTGCCGTGGCTCTCGATCGTGGCACTGATGCTATATGGCGCATTCGACATGATCAGCGTTTATGTGCGTGAAACCCTGATGCAGCTGTGGATTCCTGACCGTGTGCGCGGTCGCGTGAATGCCGTCAACAATGTGTTTATCGGGGCTTCCAACCAGTTGGGAGAAGCGCGAGCCGGTTTTATGGCATCCGCTTTTGGAGCCGTTCCGGCAGTTGTCATCGGCGGCTTTGGAACAATCGCCGTGGCGGGGCTTTGGGCTTATATGTTCCCGAAATTGCGAGAAGCCGACAGGCTGGCAAAAGTTGATTGAGCTCTAGCTGAGCTCAATCTCGTAGTTTTCAATCACCGTATTGGCGATCAGCTTTTCGCACATGGCCTTCAATGCAGCTTGGGCTTTTGACTTGTCGGTCTCGGCCAGATCAACTTCAAAATACTTGCCCTGACGCACAGAGTTGACGCCGGAAAAACCGAGCGAGCCTAGAGCTCCTTCAATGGCTTTGCCTTGCGGGTCAAGAACGCCGTTCTTCAGCGTCACTTTCACTTTGGCTTTCATGATCAGTCCGTCTTCACAAGTTTTGGCTTCGAGCGCTGTGGTGTTTCGTTGGCCTGGATGATGCCAAGGCGGCGCGCCACTTCCTGATAGGCTTCGACAAGGCCACCCATGTCGCGGCGGAACCGATCTTTGTCGAGCTTGTCGTTCGTTTTCATGTCCCAAAGCCTGCACGAATCAGGGCTGATCTCGTCGGCCAGAACAATGCGCATCATGTCATTTTCAAACAGGCGGCCGAACTCGATCTTGAAATCGACGAGCTTGATGCCAACACCAAGGAAAAGCCCTGTCAGGAAATCATTGATGCGGATCGACATGTGCATAATGTCGTCAAGTTCCATCGGCGTAGCCCAGCCAAAGGCGGTGATGTGTTCTTCGCTGACCATTGGGTCATGGAGCTTGTCGTTCTTGTAGCAGAACTCAATGATGGAACGGGGCAGGACTTGACCCTCTTCAAGGCCCAAACGCTTGGCGAGAGAGCCCGCAGCGACGTTGCGTACGATAACTTCCAACGGAATGATTTCAACTTCGCGCACGAGTTGTTCGCGCATGTTGAGTGAGCGCATGAAATGGGTGGGGAGGCCCAGAGCATTGAGTTGGGTGAAGATATATTCCGAGATGCGTTGATTAAGAACGCCTTTTCCCTCAATCACTTCCTTTTTGGTCGCATCAAAGGCTGTCGTGTCATCCTTGAAATGAACGATCACTGTTCCAGGCTCTGGACCCTCATAGAGAATCTTGGCCTTGCCTTCATAAATGCGGGTCCGCCTGCTGTTCATGGAGAGAATCCTCATCACCACCGTACTCAAACCGTTGATAGCAGGGGGGCCTTCAATAATATAGGCTTTGTCCCTGCCTGTTAAAAAGCGTGGTTTAGACAATGATGGTGCGATGCACAATCAATAACTGCGGCTGTCTGCGGCGCTTGGAATGGTTGATTTGCACGCGCGTCATGGCTATCTAACCGCCATAACACGGGAGATTTGCCATGACGACGTTCGAAAAGCGGGAAAAAGCATTTGAAGGCAAATTTGCCCATGATGAACAGGTGAATTTCACAGTTCGCGCCCGGCGCAACAAGCTGGTTGGCCTTTGGGCTGCCGAGAAGATGGGTATCTCGGGGACGGCTGCAGAGGCTTATGCCAAAGACATTATTGCGGTTGATCTTGAAGAGGCCGGCGATGGTGACGTGATCCGCAAACTCAAGGCCGATCTCGGGGCCAAGAATATTTCCCACTCAGAGGCGGAAATTGCTGCGGTGCTCGATGAGATGCTGCAGAAGGCCAAGAAGCAACTGGCTGAAGGCTGAGTTTCATGTCAGGCGCATCATTCTCCCTTCGCCAGAAGCTCAAAGGCGATGGCACCGTAATTTTCCCCTGGAT
>JBDSTO010000193.1:0-7444 GCA_039928255.1 Aestuariivirga sp.
GACGATGGTCGTAAAAAACGTGACAAGCGCCACCCGATCTAACTGACAAACTGATTATTGAGCGTGGAAAACGCCGCTTTCCGAAATGAAGCCGCGTGTGTCATTGTCGATGGCATTGGTGCCACCAATCGGAGATGGGGCCGTGGCCAGCAACGCGTATACACCGGCGGTGGACGTAACAGGCCCATTGCCATACAAACTGCCGGTCATGACGTTCTGGGTGCCGCTTGTGATCCAGCCCGGCGCGGGATCGAATGTCGATGTGCCATTGTACGTGCCATCATAGGTTTTGCCACTGCCCGTTCCCTTGCTGGCAAGCGTTCCGTTCAATGCGATGGTGTTGGTCATGAATCCGCTGACAAAGTTGACGTCGGATGAATTCGCAACGACATCCTGATGATAATTGCTTTTGTCCATGGCATTCCACATTGTAGGCGTCAGAGTACCCGTGATGGCGCCGGTGCTATAATCGGCTGCAACTTGGGCCGTTCCCCGCACTGCCCATGTATTGTTGACGGCGACGGTCCGATTTGGCTGGCCTGTTGGTTCGGTCCAATTCCACGTTTTGGCCGTGCCACGGAAGACACCGTTATTGAAGTTGACTGTGCCTGAAGTGGGGATCGAGGTTGCCACTTTGCCGCCGACACTCCACGCTTGGTGCAACGCGTCACCGCCGCCTCCGCCGGTCACGTCGCGGTATTGCGTACCGTAGCTGCCATCATTCCACGACCAAACCTGCAGTTCCTCGTCAACCGCCACGCCTGAAGAACTGGCAGAAAGGGCGCGATATTCCTTATAGGTTTCACCAGCGACAGCGGGCGTGAAGCTGGCGGTGCCCGCTGGATATATCGAAAGATCTTTGGTCTTTGGCCAATCGGCTTGATCGGCAGTGTTCGTGTCGATCAGGATCCTGGCCTTGCTAGGCGAATTGGTCACTGTCAACTGGGACTTTGCTGGATTATTTGCATCGGATACAAGCACTGAATTTTCGAGCACGATGGTGGTGTCACCAGTGGTTAAATCGGTATTGTTACCTGTGTTCGTGTTGACTACCGGGTCGTTGCCACCGCCGTTACCACCGCCATTACCATTACCATTATCCGCAGTTCCGCAATTCACTGACGTGTCACCCTTCACGCATGTCTGTCGGAAGGCTGAGATGGCGTCAATCGACGTGCCATCTGCCGCGCAGCCTGCGAGCGCAGTCATTGAAAGAATTAGTGGAACAATTGGAAAGAAACGCATGATAAGACCCGCACTGACCCTGATTTACCTAAACATGGACAGGTTGTTCTAATTTTACGTTAAGCATGTGCAATTGGTGGTGTTTCAAAATGGGACAGGACATTTACTCGCAGGCAACCTGGTATGAGGCGACAGCGAAGCGGGGCGCTTTCCAGACTTTGCCCGCGGGCCAAAGTGAGTTTGACGCTTGCGTCATAGGTGGTGGGCTGGCGGGTTTGACAACCGCTTTGGAGCTATCGCGCAAGGGACTGCGCGTGGCATTGGTTGAGGCCCGGCTTGTGGGCATGGGTGCGTCTGGCCGCAATGGTGGATTCGTATTCAATGGATTTGCACTGGAGTTGGCAGATGTGGTCCGCCATGTGGGGGTGGATGCGGCCCGGAAACTCTATGAGCTTTCAAAACTGGGTACAGAATATGTGCGCAACGAAGTTGCTGCTTCAGACCCAAGCATCAAGATGGGCGAGGGCTTGCTGGTCACCGTGCGTTATGACGATGGCGGCGGGTTGCAAAGCCACGGCGACAGCATGGCGCGCAACTGTGGCGAGGACGTCCAATATCTGGGCACAGGTGAAACGCGGCGGCGCTTGGCGTCCTTGCGTTATCACGGCGCATTATATTTTCCGCGCGCTTTTCACATTCACCCGTTGCGCTATTGCCTTTTGCTGAAGGAGAAAATCCTGTCCGCTGGCGGTAAGGTGTTCGAGAATTCAGCGGTCCTTGCCGTGGAGAAGTCGGGCACAGGCTTTGTTGTGAAGCTTGCTGCGGGATCGATCAAGGCGAACCATGTTGTGCATTGTGTTTCATCACTGGGGCGAAATATTCATCGGCCTTCCGGGCGGGCCGTGTTGCCGGTGGCAACCTATATCGGTGTCACGGAACCGCTCATCCAACAGGCAATTAACACACCCTGCGCGGTTGCCGACACTCGCCGCGCTGGTGATTATTATCGCCTGATTGATGGCGGGCGAATTCTATGGGGCGGGCGCATCACTACAAGTGTTTCAGCGCCATCTCGTCTTGCTGAGAGAATGAAGGGTGACATGTTGTCCACCTATCCTCAGCTTGGCAACCCGAGCATGGATTATGCCTGGGCCGGATTGATGGGCTATGCGCTTCACAAAATGCCTTTGATTGGCCGGGACCATGAGGGCCAGTGGTTTGCTACGGCCTTCGGCGGTCATGGCCTGAACACCACTGCGATGGCTGGCATATTGCTTGCATGGGCGATTGCTGACGGTGATGACAGTTACCGGCAATTTGTGCCTTTTGCGCCTTCCTGGGCTTACGGCCAGTTGGGCAGGCTTGGGGTGCAAGGCACTTATTGGTGGATGCAGACCCGGGATAAATGGGACGAATCACGGCGCAAGCCCCGCCAATAAGCAAGTATTGCCGCTGTCATACTGTCTCGCTATAAGCCGCCCAACTTTAGGGATGAGACGCTATGAGTGTGACTTTACAAGACGACTACAAGCCTTCTGATTCCGAACCCTTCATGAACGAAAGGCAGGTAGAATATTTCCGCCGCAAGCTGATCGCCTGGAAGGAAGATATCCTTCGCGAAAGCAAGGAGACCATCAACCATCTGCAAGATGAGAATCATATTTTGCCGGACGTTGCAGACAGGGCCTCGTCAGAAACGGACCGCTCGCTGGAACTTCGTACCCGTGACCGCCAGCGCAAGCTGATCTCGAAGATTGATTCCGCGCTGAAGCGCATCGAAGATGGCTCTTACGGCTACTGTGAGGAGTCGGGCGAGCCGATTGGCCTCAAGCGCCTTGATGCCCGTCCGATCGCCACGCTTTCGATTGAAGCGCAGGAGCGTCACGAAAAGCGCGAGCGGGTCTACCGCGACGAATAATCAATCGGCTACGAACAGCTCAACGGGCTTGAAGGTGGTGACGTCAACCAGACCCAAGTCGGATATGCGGAGTTGCGGAATGACCACTAGGGCCAACAGTGAGTGCTGCATATAGGCGTTGTTTAATGTGCAGCCGCAAGCCTGCATGGCGGCCACCATTTTATCAGCCTTGGCGGCAACGATTTCGGCCGGCTCATCCGACATCAGGCCAGCAATTGGCAGTTCCACCAAGGCCAGTTGCTTACCCTCACTGACGACCACCACGCCGCCGCCCACACGCTTCAAGATATTGGCGGCTTCTGCCATGTCGGACTTGTTGGTGCCGATCACGATCATGTGGTGGCTGTCATGGGCGACGGTTGAGGCAACAGCGCAGGGTTTGTTGTAGCCAAAGCCGGAGACGAAGGCGTTGACTACCTTGCCGGTGGCCTTGTGGCGCTCGACCAGGGCAATTCGGCAGATGTCCTGTTTGGCGTCGCTACTGACGAGACCAGAAGTGACAGGAAGCTCGGCCACCATGGCGCGGGTGGGTGCTTGATTCTCGATCACCCCAATCACACGGGCCTTCACCTGGTTGGCGCCAGTGGGGGCTTTGATGTCAAAATCTGTTGCGACCAAATCGCGCTTCATGTTGACGGTGGATTTGGCGTTTGCCGGATAGGTGAAGGGCGGGAATTCGGCCGAAAGTTTGCCGTTCTCCGCCACAACACTGCCATGGGCCATAACGAGTTCGATGGGCAGGCTTATGAGATCAGAAGTCAGAATGACGTCGGCGCGGCGGCCCGGCGTGATCGAACCCAATTCGCGTTCAAGGCCGAAATGGCTGGCCGTATTCAACGTGCACATTTGAATGGCGGTGATGGGTTTCAGGCCTTGGGCGATGGCATGGCGCAGAACACGGTTCATGTGGCCTTCATTCACCAAGGTTCCTGAGTGGCAATCATCGGTGCACAGGATGAAATTACGCGAGTCGAGGCCTTGCTCGGTTACGGCTTTGATCTGGGTTGCCACATCATACCAGGCTGACCCCAAACGCAGCATGGCGCGCATGCCCTGGCGCACGCGGGCAATGGCATCTTCGGCGCGGGTTCCTTCATGGTCATCGGCGGGGCCACCTGCGACATAGGCGTGGAATGCTGGTCCCAAATCTGGCGAGGCATAATGGCCGCCCACGGTTTTTCCCGCATTCATGGTGTGAGCAATTTCGGCCAGCATTTTTGCGTCACCCGCCACCACGCCGGGGAAATTCATCATCTCACCGAGGCCGATGATGTTGGGCCATGTCATGGCTTCGGCCACATCGTCAGGCGAAATTGTAGCGCCCGGCGTTTCAAGGCCGGGGGCTGAAGGGACGCAGCTTGGCATTTGAACCATCACATTGAGCGGCAGGCCCGCCGCTTCGTCATGCATCAGCCTGACGCCGGGAAGGCCCAGCACATTGGCGATTTCATGGGGATCAATGAACATGGAAGTGGTGCCGTGGGGCACCACGGCCCTGGCAAACTGAGTGACCGTCAACATGCCGCTTTCGACATGCATGTGGGCATCACAAAGGCCCGGCACGGCATAGCGGCCAGCGGCTTCAATGATTTTTGTCCCAGGGCCAACAGTGTGGCTTGCATCGGGGCCGACATAGGCAAAGCGTCCGCCGTAAATAGCAATGTCGGTGGCCGAAATGATTTCGCCGGAGTGGACATTCACCCATTTGGCATTGCGGATGACGGTTTCAGCCTTTTTGCGGCCATAGGCGACAGCGACGAGATCGGGGGCAAGATCGGCCCAGCTTTTCAAATTTCCCATGGGTCAGCTTTGCATGAGTGTAAAGGCTTCGTCCAGCAAGGCGCGGTTTGAGGCAGCAATGATGTTGCCTCCTTGCGCGGGGTCTTTGCCATCCCACGTGCCCACCACGCCGCCAGCCCCGGTGATTATGGGAATCAACGCGGCAATGTCATAAATCTGCAAACCTGCATCCATGGCAAGATCCAGATGGCCCGCTGCAACAAGACTGAAGAAATAGGCATCACCGCCATAGCGCATGAGTTGGACAGATTTGCGCATCGTTTCGAAGTTCGATTTTGGATCGTAGAGGTGGGGCGAGGTTGTGCCAGCGGCAGCGTGTTTCAAGGGAACTGGTGCGCGGCATTTGATGGATTGGATTGATCCTCGATGGTCGAGCCAGGCGCCTTCTGGAGAACCATAAAACATGTCTCCGACATAGGGTTGGTTCATCACGCCGAGGAGCGGTTGGCCATCGCGATAGAGGCCGATCAGAGTTGCCCAAGTGGGCATGCCAATGACGAAGGAGCGCGTTCCGTCTATGGGGTCCAGAACCCAGGTGTAGGCAGAAGATCCAGACTTGGTGCCGAATTCCTCGCCGATGATGCCATGGGTGGGAAATTGGCCTTCGATCACGTGGCGGATGATACGTTCGGCGGCCCGGTCGCCTTCTGTGACAGGGTCCCAGTCCTTGGCCTGTTTCACTTCGATGGCAATGTTCTTGCGAAACTGAGGAAGGATTACGCCCGCCGAAGCCACTGCCAATTCACGGGCAAATTCGAGCAGGCGGGCGGTTTCTTGTGGCATTGGAATTCCTTCTGATGCGGTGGGTTGGATTCGGAAACACTAGAATGCATGCAGTCTTTATTGCGTTGCACAACGGACAGCCTGTTATGTGTGAAGTGCATAGGTCGTGGATCTGTATAATAATAGTGTTATTTTTCAGTATGTTGCAAAATTGTATGACAATTATATGTGATGCTTTTGTGCAACAGCAGGGCAATACCAGCATAGCGGCACTTGAATTGCGGATGGTGCAATGCCAAATCGTCCCCATGAGATGAGCGTTGCTCTCTCTGCCCTTTTTGGGCGTTTCCTCCCTAGACTTGGGCCGGTCGCTTTTGCTGACCGGCCTTTTTTTATTCCGCAGCCCGGTGAGCGGAATTTGCTTCAATTCCTGGCAAAAAGTCCGCGAGTTTCTTGAAAACCCGGTTCAAGCTTCTTTGCAGCGACGGGTAACTTCGGGTTTTCTCCATTGTGATTTCATCCATGTAAAGAGCCCGGTTGATCTCGATCTGCACTGCGTGGCGGTTGTGGCGCGGGCTGCCGTGAGACTCGGTAATGAATCCTCCTGCATAGGGCCGGTTGCGCACCACATTCAGACCCTCGGCAGCTAGTGCATGCTCCAACACTCCTGTGATGTCACGATTGCAGGCCGCGCCGAACCTGTCGCCCAGCACAATATCGATTGATCCATCACCTGGCCTCCGAAGGTGCTTCACCGATGAGGAGGGCATCGAATGGCAATCAATCAGCAGGGAGAATTCAGTTGCGGAATGAAGTTCGGTAATCAGCGAGGTAAGTGCGCGGTGGTAAGGCCGATAGCAGTTTTCAATGCGCGCCATAGCTTCTTCAAGGGGGATGCGGCCACGATAGATTTCTTCTCCCTCCGAGATGATGCGTGGCAAGGTGCCAAGTCCTGCAAGCACGCGCGGGCTATTCACATTCATGAAACCCGGCAGGGGTTCCACAAACATTTGAGCGTCGAGTTCATAGGGCTCCCGGTTGAGATCAAGATACGCTCTTGAAAACAGGGCGCGGAGCAAGGGCGCTCCCAAATCCAGGCAGAAGGAAAACAACTCGTCGACAAAACTGTCTTCGGACCGGTGCAACTGCGGCACAGGCAATCTTGTCAGTTGCCGGAGAGATTCAGGGATCAGTTTGCCGCTGTGGGGTGAGTTGAAAACCATGGGCACCACCCACTGGGCAGGGGCCAGAATTTCAAATGGCTGATTTTGCGGTTCTAGCAAAATTGCTCCCAAGACAGTTCCAATGATCGCCAAGCAAAGAGCCTGCGCCATTGTGTTTCATCACCTGTTTACTGGTTTTTCCTAGAATGTTCCATGGTTGTGATTCAAATTCATTCTTGCAACTTGTTCACTCTTGAAACTTGACCTCGGTTGCAGCACGCCACATAAGGAGCATATGGTGAAGATACTTTTGGCAGAGGACGATGACGACCTGAGGCGCTTTCTTGTGAAGGCGCTGGAAAAGGCTGGCCATCGTGTTACGCCGTTTGCTGAGGGTGCTTCGGCCTATGAAGAGATCAAACAGGCCACATTTGATCTATTGCTGACTGATATCGTCATGCCTGAAATGGATGGCATTGAACTGGCCCGCCGCGCGGCTGAACTCGATCCTGCACTCAAAATTATGTTCATCACGGGGTTTGCCGCAGTGGCACTCAATCCTGATTCCAATGCGCCCAAGGATGCCAAGGTTCTGTCAAAGCCCTTCCATTTGCGTGATCTTGTGGACGAAGTGAACCGTTTGATGGCGGCTTAA